>JBBKVY010000101.1:0-82075 GCA_037968675.1 Acidimicrobiales bacterium
CGGCGACGCCCAGACCCGGTTCGAGCAGCTCAACGGCTACGCCTTCGAGGCCGAGGCGCACGGGGTACTCGCGGGCCTCGGCTTCGCCACCGAAGACGCCGAGAGGTCGGTGTCCGAGCTGTCCGGCGGCTGGCGCATGCGCGTGGCCCTCGCTCGTCTGCTGTTGTCGGCACCAGACGTGCTCATCCTCGACGAGCCGACCAACCACCTCGACCTCGACTCGGTCGGTTGGCTGGAGGCGCGTCTCAAGGCGTGGACGGGTTCGCTCCTGTTCGTCTCCCATGACCGTGACTTCATCGACAACCTCGCCACCCACGTGGTCGAACTCGCCAACGAGACGCTCACCGAGTACGTCGGCGGATTCGCCGAGTTCGTCGTCGAACGGGAAGAGCGGATCGAGCGCCTCCAGGCCCAAGCGACATCGCAGGCCAAGCAACGCGCCCAGACCGAGCGATTCGTCGAACGGTTCCGCTACAAGGCGACCAAGGCACGACAGGTCCAGAGCCGCATCAAGATGCTGGAGAAGCTGGAGAAGATCGAGGTTCCCCAGCAGAAGGAACTCCAGGCCCGCTTCCAGTTCCCCGAGCCACCACGGACGTCGCGAGTCGTCGCCGAACTGAAGGACATGACTGCCGGGTACGCCTCGACGCCCGTGCTGCGCGGGGTGTCCGTCCACGTCGAGCGTGGTCAGAAGCTGGCGCTCGTCGGACCGAACGGTGCAGGAAAGACGACGCTGCTCAAGATGCTGCTGGGCGACCTCCCGCCCATGGAGGGAACGGCCGAGATCGGCCAGAGCGTGACGGTCGCGAGCTTCGAGCAGCACCAGGCCGACGAGCTCGAACCCGACCAGATGGTCCTGGACGTCGCCCGCGACGGCATCGGCCCGGAGACGCCTCGTGGGAAGTCGCTCCGCACGTATCTCGCGTCGTTCGGTTTCCGCGATGACGCGGTCGAACGCCAGGTCGGCGTCCTCTCCGGTGGCGAACGGACGCGCCTGGCCCTCGCCAAGGTCATGGCCGAACCCGCAGGACTGCTCATCCTCGACGAGCCGACCAACCACCTCGACCTGGCCAGCTGCGACATGCTCGAGGACGCACTGCGCGTCTACCCCGGCACCGTCCTGCTCGTCACCCACGACCGCTATCTGATCCGGTCGGTTGCCGACGACGTCGTGGACGTACGCGACGGAACCGCGCGGTTCCACCACGGCGTGCCCGAGTCGGTACTCAACCCGACAGGCCCGACCACCCGCCGTGACACCGCCGGCAACCAGCGGCAGGAGAAGAAGCCGGCCCGGAGAACCACGGTTGCGGCGCCTCGAACCGCGCCTCCGCCGTCCGAGAAGAAGCCGAAGGTGGCCACCGATCCACAGAAGTCGCGGGAGTTGCGCAAGCAGGCCAACCGCCTCGAGAAGCAGTGGGAGCAGGCCGAGGCGAAGGTCGCCGATCTCCAGGCAGACCTCGCCGACCCCGACGTGTACGGCGACACCGACCGGTTGGTCGACCTCCAGAGCCGGCACGACCAGGCCAAGGACGTGGCCGCGCAGCTGATGGCCGAATGGGAGCGGGCCGCCACGCGTCTCGAGAGCGTCGACTCCTAGAGTCGACCTGCATGCTGGACCACGTCTTCACCGACGCCATCGGCGCCCTCCGCGACGCCCTGGAGGAGGCGCTGCTCGAACGGATGTCACCCGACGAGCACTTCCAGCTCGACATCCTCACGGGCGACACCACCTGGGAGACGTCGTACGGGCTCCCCGGCGAGGGCACTCCCGCCCGGGTCCGGGCGGACATCACGCTCGACTGGTCCACGTGGTCCCAGAGCGCGTTCCGTTCGTGGCTGCGATCGGAGGAGAGCGACGAGGCGCCGCGGATCGAGATCAGCATCGTCCTGCGCCTCCAGGATCTCGCGACCCTCCCGACCCCGTCGTCGGTGATGGCGGCGCTCCCTGCGGAGAGCGCGCCGATCGGTGAAGTACGCCTCGGTCGCACGGCCCCGACCGTCGAGACCGCCTACACCGACGACCTCGCCCCCACCGGCCACGCGATGGAGTTCGGCTTCGAAGGCGAGTACGAACTCGGTGACAAGGCCCTCACCGACGGATCACAGCTCGACGACCACTTCTCCGCCATGGGCGTGTGGATCGCCTCCATGCTCGTCCGTCTCGGTGACCTTCCCCTGGAGTACCGCACATGAGTGACACCGTTCTCGTCTCCCGCGACGGCGCAGTCGCCACCGTGACCATGAACCGTCCCGAGGCCCGCAACGCCCTGAGCCAGGAGCTCCGACGCGCACTCTGGAAGTCGGTCGGCGAGCTCGAGGCCGACGACTCGGTCGCTGCCGTCGTACTGACCGGTGCAGATCCCGCGTTCTGCGCCGGACTCGACCTCAAGGAGCTCGCCGCCACGGCCGGTGATGCGCTGGCCGAGACGGGCGCCGCCGGAGAGACGTCGTCGCGACGTGGACCGGTTCCCCCACTCACCAAGCCGCTCATCGGCGCCGTCAACGGCGTCGCCGTCACCGGCGGCTTCGAGGTCGCGCTGGCCTGTGACTTCCTCGTCGCGTCCGACCGAGCCGCATTCGCCGACACCCACGCTCGCATGGGCATCATGCCCGGCTGGGGTCTCACCGTCCTGCTCCCGGAGGCCATCGGCTTCCGCCGGGCGAAGGAACTCTCGGCCACAGGCAACTTCCTCGATGCGCAGACCGCGCTGTCCTGGGGGCTCGTCAACCACGTCGTGCCCCACGACCGATGTGTCCCGTTCGCCCAAGAACTGGCCGCAGACGTCGCCTCCAACGATCAGGTCGCGGTGGCCCGCGTCATGCAGACCTACGCGGAGGGGGCGTTGGTCGACGGCGAGAAGGCCTGGGCCATCGAGGGCCGCGCCGCGGGTGACTGGCAGTCGTCGGGCCGCGACGGCGCCGACCTCGAGGCGCGTCGGCTGGCGGTCACCGAGCGAGGTCGCTCCCAGGTCTGACCATGTGTCGGGGAACCTCGTGACCACGTTCGTCGCCGTCCAGCGCGAGGCCGAACTCGACGTCACCGCGCCATGACGTGCACCGAGCTGGGCGCGACCGCGAGCCGCACCCTGTCGCCGACCTTCCAGGCCGGCTCCGCTCGGACGTCGAGGGGAGGCCAGGCGTCGCCCTCGACCACGGCAAAGGCACTGCCGCCCCGGAAGATGCGACCGGTGATGATGCCTTCGAGGGTCCCGTCGAGCGAGGATCCCACGCCGTCGGGGCGAACCAGCACCGATACTGGTCCGTCCTCGGACCACGCCGCCGGGAACCGACCCCAGAGGCACTCGACCCCGCCATCGCGCACGACACCGTCGGCAACGTTCCGGTGACCGACGAGTCCGGCGACGGCCGCAGACGCAGGATGCGAGAGGACCGCACCGGGATCGTCGATCTGGGCGAGGTGGCCGTCGAGCAGCACGGCGACCTGCTGGCCGAGCGCGCCGGCCTCGGTGGGATCGTGCGTGACCGCGACCACGGTCACGCCCAACGAGTCGAAGATCGACCGCAGTTCGAGAAGCAGTCGCTCGCGCAGCAACTGGTCGAGCCCAGCGAGCGGCTCGTCGAGGAGCACCACTCGAGGTGACGGCGCCAGCGCCCGAGCCAGCGCCACCCGCTGCGCCTCACCACCCGAGAGCGTGGACGGGTCGCGGCCCTCGTAACCGGCGAGTCCGACCACGGACAGGACCTCGGCGACCCGAGGTGACCGATCGGCGCGGGAGACCCCGCCCATACGCAGACCGAACGCGACGTTGTCGCCCACATCGAGATGCGGGAACAGCGCCTGGTCCTGGAACACCACACCAACGCCGCGTTGGTGCGTCGGCGACGACGTCATGTCTCGCCCGTCGACGAGGACCGAACCGTCATCCAACGTCTCGAGTCCGGCGATGATCCGCAGCAGGGTGGACTTCCCACTGCCCGACGGACCGAGCAGCGAAACGGTCGATCCATCGGCCACATCGAGCGAGACGCCCGACAGGACCACCGACGAACCGAAGGACTTGGAGACGCTCCTGACAGACAACGACGACATCTAGAAGCCGCCGACCCGGGCGTCGCCGACGCGGTCGACCACCAGCATCACGACGGTCGTCATCGTGAGGAGGATGGTGCTCAGCGCCATGGCCTGGCCGATGTTGAGCGCTCCCGGCTGGCCGAGCGCGCGGAAGATGGCGACCGGGACGGTGGGCGCATCAGCCCGCGCGATGAAGACCGTCGCCCCGAACTCACCGAGGGAGATGGCGAACGCGAACCCATAGGCCACCAGCGCCGGCCGGCGCAGCAACCGCAGATCGACGTTCGTCCACACCCGCCACGGTGATGCACCCAGTGTCGACGCGGCGTCACGCAGACGTGACGGCACCGAGTCGATGGCCGGGAGCATGGTGCGCACCACGAACGGGACGGCGATGATCGCCTGGGCAGCGGGGATGAGGATCGGCGACGTCCGCAGGTCGAGCGGCGGGTCGTCGAGGGCGATGAGGAAGCCCAGACCGACGGTCACCGCGCTCGTCCCGAGGGGCAGCATCAACGACGAGTCGGCGAGGCCCCGCGCACGACCACCGAGCCGGTGCAGGCCGATCGCCGCCAGCCCGCCGACGACCAGTGCGGTCGTCGCGGCGGCGAACCCGAACCCGAGTGAGTTCCGGATCGCCTCGGTCGGGGGGACGAAGGCGATGCTGCCCCGGCCCACCGAGTCGAGCGCCCGGTAGTACGCCAATCCGGGTCCCGAGGCGTTGTCGAACGACCGCCAGACCAGCGACGCGATCGGCGCTCCCAGCAACGCTCCGGCGGACAGGACGGTCATGGCGACCACGATCCGCTCGACCCCCACGGGACGATGCAACGTCGACTGTCCACTGCGGAGCCGTCCGCTCCCGTGTCGGACGCCGGCCCGCCGGTACAACGCCAGCGCCGCGATCACGGCGGCCAACTGGAGCAGCGACAACACCGCAGCGACCCGCAGGTCCAAGAGTTCGGTGGTGACGCGATGGATCTCGACCTCGATGGTCGCGATCCGCGGTCCCCCGAGGATCTTCACCACGCCGAACGACGTGAACGTGAACAGGAAAACGATCGATGCCGCCCCGGCGAGCGCCGACCGGAGTTGCGGGAGGACCACCGTCAAGAACGCGGTCCAGCGCGAGGCGCCGAGGGTGCGGGCGGCCTCCTCGGTCGACGGATCGACGGCCGCCCATGCGGCGCCGACCGTTCGGGCGATCACGGCGTAGTTGAAGAAGACGTGGGCGAGGATGACGGCCGCAGCGCTCTGACGGAGACCCGCCAGCGGGCCACCGCGGTCGAGGACCGCCAGGAACGCCGTTCCCACCACGACGGTCGGCAGGACGAACGGCACCACGAGCACGGCAGCGAACAGTGCTCGTCCGCGCATCTGGACGCGCCCGATGATCCAGGCCGCAGGCAGCGCCACCACGACCGTGAGCACGGTCGAGACCGCCGCCTGCCACAGCGTGAACCACGCCACGCGACGGGTCGACGACGACCCGAGCACCCTGCCGACCTCACCGAGATCCCACGAGCCGCCGTCGCGCAGCCCGGTGAGCACCAAGGTGGTGGCGGGCACCAGGAAGAAGACCGCGAGGAATGCAGTCGGGATCGCGAAGATCCCCGCAGTGACGACCCGGCGGCGGGTCAGCGGAGCACGATGTCGGTCCACTCCTCGATCCATTCGTCACGGTTCCGGGCGACGGTGTCGGCGTCGACGAGATAGGGGTCGTCGGCCTCCACGCCGTACTGCACGAACTCGTCGGGCAGGTCCACGTCGGTCACGGGATACACGAACATGTTGAGCGGGATGTCCGATTGGAACGTGTCGGACAGCATGAAGTCGATCAACTGCTGCGCCTCGGTTTCGTGCTCGGTCCCCGACAGGATCCCGGCGAACTCGATCTGGCGGTAGCAGGAGTCGGCCACGACTCCGGTCGGTGCGTCGGCGAGGGGCTCTTCGGCGAAGATCACCTCGGCCGGCGGGCTCGATGCGTAGCTCACGACCACGGGTCGATCGCCCGTGCTCCCACCGCTCCCACTGAAACTGCCGTAGTACGCCTCCTCCCAGCCGGCCGCGACCTCGATGTCGTTGGCGGCAAGGGACTCCCAGTAGCCCTGCCAGCCGTCCTCGCCGTACTCGGCGACGGTCGCGAGGAGGAACGCGAGCCCGGGCGATGAGGTGGCCGGGTTCTCGATCACGAGCGTCCCGGCGTAGGTGGGGTCGAGCAGCTCGTCGAGGGTCGACGGCGGCTCGAGCCCGGCGGCGGCAAGACCGGCCTTGTCGTAGTTGAGGCACACGTCCCCGGTGTCGATCGGGGTGACGCGGTGCTCGTCGTCGAGTTCGACCTCGTCGTCCACGCGATCGAGAGCCGGAGACTCGTGGGCCAGGAAAAGGTCTTCGTCGAGCGCTCGGGACAGGAAGGTGTTGTCGATCCCGAAGAGGACGTCGCCCTGTGGATCGTCCTTGGTGAGGATCGCCTGGTTGACGACGGCGCCGGCGTCGCCGGCCGGCCGGACCTCGACGTTGACACCGGTGTCGGCGGTGAACGCCTCGAACACCGACTCGGAGACGTTGAAGCTGTCGTGGGTGACGAGCGTGATGGTCACGTCCTCGTTCGATGAGCCGTCGTCCCCGGTCGCGGCATCGTCGTCGCCGCAGGCTGCGATGACGAGCAGGCCGGCGAGCGGGACGGCGAACGCTCG
Organism: Acidimicrobiales bacterium; assembly: GCA_037968675.1. GTDB lineage: Bacteria > Actinomycetota > Acidimicrobiia > Acidimicrobiales > Salinilacustritrichaceae > Salinilacustrithrix. Next base: position 6,733 of record JBBKVY010000101.1, read on the forward strand.
GATGGATCGGTTCATGGGGTGGTCTCCGTGATTCGGGGGACGATGCAGATGGCGGCGCCGGCGTGGACGGTGAGCGTGGTGGTGTGGGCGACAGTGGTGTTGGACACGCCCCGCGTGGTGCCGGCGGGCAGGAGCGAGTGGTCGAGCGGCCATCGGACGCCGTCGACCGAGATCGTGGCGTCTCCGTGGACGGGGATGATCGACAGCGTGGTCCCGCGGGGCCAGCGCCCCGTGAGGCGGTCGCGAACCACCCACGCGCGCCCGAGGCCGAGGGCCAACTCGATGTCGAGCGCGGCGAAGGTGGGCGACGCGGCCACCAGGAGGTTGGCGAGCGCATGATCCGGGCGACCGCCCTCGAGGCCGAACACCAGGACTCTGGCCGGGGCCCGGTCGGCGGCCCCCGCGAGGGCCAACTCGAGATCGGTGGCCGCCTTGTCGACAGGGTGGCGTCGGACGTCGTCGGCGAGCTCGTCGAGCCGTTCGACCAGATCGGGCGCCAACGAGTCGAAGTCCCCCACCGCCACGTGGACGTGGAGGCCCATCGCCCGCGCCGACGAGACCCCCGAGTCAGCGGCGACGACCGTCGCGCCAGCGAGCATGCTGCTGTCGATCGGGACCGGAGCTCCTCCGGCGACCACGACGATGTCGGCTGGGCCGATGCTGTCCACGACTTCCCTCCGCTGGCATTACCCAGATCAGGTTCCCGGGTCGGTGGCGGCGACAGCACCCTCTCAGCCCGGTGCCCCGAGCTCCCCGCGCCGGCTCTTGTGCGGCGCACTGGACAGTGTACGCGCACAGGACTGGAGGTGATCATTGCGGCCGGGGGGCCGGACCCCTACCGTTGTCCCGACCCTGACAACGGATCGACGGCCCGGACAACGGGCGGATCCACCCCTTTGGAGGTAACCCCTGTGCCGAACCGACGATGGTTCCGCGTACTCGCACTACTGCTCGGGCTCGCGCTCGTCGCGGCCGCATGTGGCGACGATGACGACACCGCCACCAGCGACGACACCGCGACACCCGATGACTCCGTCGACTCCGGTGACTCCGGCGACAGCGACTTCCTGGCCTGCGAGGTCACCGACACCGGTGGCGTCGACGACAAGTCGTTCAACGAGAACGCATTCGACGGGCTGTCCGACGCTGCTGACGAGATCGGCTTCGAGCCGGTCGTCCTCGAATCCCAGAGCGACGCCGACTACGAGCCGAACATCGAGGCCCTGCTCGATCAGGACTGTGACCTCATCGTCACGGTCGGCTTCTTCCTCGGCGACGCCACCGAAGCAGCTGCACAGGCGAATCCGGACACGAACTTCACCATCGTCGACTTCGCGTACGAGACCGAGTACGACAACGTGCTCGGTCTGACCTACGCGACCGATCAGGCTGCGTTCCTCGCTGGCTACGTCGCCGCGGACCAGACCGAGACCGGCAAGGTCGGCACCTACGGTGGCGCCAACATCCCGACGGTCACGATCTTCATGAAGGGCTTCGAGGCCGGGATCGAGTACCACAACGAGCAGAAGGGCACCGATGTCGAGTTGGTCGGCTGGAGCACCGCCGACGACGACGGGCTGTTCACCGGGGACTTCGAGGACCTGACGAAAGGCCGTCAGTCGACGGAGTCGCTGCTCGACCAGGACGCCGACATCATCATGCCCGTGGCCGGCCCCGTCGGTCAGGGCTCGATCGAAGCCATTCGTGCAGGCGCCGACGGCGTCAGGCTCATCTGGGTGGACACCGATGGTTGCGACTCCGTGGCCGACGCCTGCGACCTCTTCCTCACCAGCGTCAAGAAGAACTTCGGCCTGTCGGTCCAAGAGGCCGTGATCGCCGCAAGCGAAGGTTCGTTCGAGGGTGGCGTCTACAGCGGCACGCTCGACAACGACGGCGTCGAACTGGCCCCGTTCCACGACTTCGAGGGCGACATCTCCGACGAGCTCCAGGCCGAGCTCGACGAGATCCGGGCCGGGATCATCGACGGTTCGATCTCGACCACGCTCGAGTAGCGAACGCCACTCGAACGCACCGATGCACTGGGGCCGGACGACATCGTCCGGCCCCAGCCGCGTCGACACAGCCCCGACACCGGTCACGACGCGCTAGAACGAGTCCGATGCGGGTCGAGCTACGCGGCATCACGAAGCGCTTCCCGGGCGTCGTGGCCAACGAAGAAGTCGACCTGACGGTCGAGCCGGGCCAGGTCCATGCGCTGCTGGGCGAGAACGGCGCCGGCAAGTCGACGCTCATGAACATCCTCTACGGGCTGTACCGCCAGACCGAGGGCGAGATCCTCCTCGACGGCGTGCACACCGACCTGCACTCGCCGGCCGATGCCATTGCTGCCGGTATCGGCATGGTCCACCAGCACTTCATGCTCGTGCCGGTGTTCACCGTCGCCGAGAACGTCATGTTGGGAGTCGAACCGACGTCGAGGGCCGGGGTGCTCGATCGCGCCTCGGCGCGGCAGCGGGTCGAGGAGCTCTCGCACCGCCACGGGCTCGACGTCGACCCGGACGCGCTGATCGAAGACCTCCCGGTCGGCATCCAGCAGCGGGTCGAGATCCTCAAGGCCCTCTATCGCGAGGCCGACTGTCTGATCCTCGACGAGCCCACGGCCGTGCTGACCCCGACCGAGATCGATGACATGCTCGACATCGTGCGTCGCCTGGCGGAGGAGGGCCGGTCGATCATCTTCATCTCGCACAAGCTGCGTGAGGTCCGGGCCATCGCCGACACCATCACCGTCCTCCGGCGCGGTCGTGTCGTCGAGACCCTGACGCCGGACGCGTGCGACGAACAGCAACTGGCGACCGCGATGGTCGGTCGCGACGTCCAGCTCGTGGTCGACCGAGGCGAGGCCGCTCCAGCAGCCACGGTCCTGCGGGTCACCGATCTGCGAGTTCGCGACGACCGGGACCAGCTCGCCGTCGCCGGCATCAGCTTCGACGTCCGTGCCGGCGAGATCGTCGCCATCGCCGGAGTCCAGGGGAACGGGCAGTCCGAGCTCATCGAGGGGATCGTCGGGCTCCGACGCCCCACCGCCGGACATGTCCTGCTCGACGGCGACGACGTCACGCGGGCGACGACGGCTCGCATGGTCGACCTCGGGGTCGCGCACGTTCCCGAGGACCGCCAGCGCGATGGCCTCGTCGGATCGTTTCCCGTCGCCGACAACTTCGTTCTCAACCTCACCCGCCGCGAGCCCTTCGCGAATGGGATCAGGATCAACCGCCGCGCCATCCGCGAGCATGCCGAGCAGCTCGTGACCGACTTCGATGTCCGCACGAGTTCGGTGGACACGGCGGTCGAGACGCTCTCGGGCGGCAACCAACAGAAGGTGATCGTCGGCCGTGAGATGTCGCACGCGCAGCGGCTGCTGGTCCTCAGTCAACCGACCCGCGGCCTCGACGTCGGCTCGATCCAGTACATCCATGGGCGGATCGTCGAGGCACGCGACGCCGGCCTCGCCGTGCTGCTCAACTCGTCAGAGCTCGACGAGGTGCTCGCGCTCGCCGACCGCATCGTGGTCATGTATCGCGGCAGCCTCATCGGTGAGATGGCGGGTGCCGACGCGACCCGCGAGTCGGTCGGTCTGTTGATGGCCGGGGCCACCGCGTGACCACCGAACGAACGAACACCGAGCCGCCCTATGCCGGCACACCCGAGCCGATGCCGCAACGGCCGAGGTGGCTCCAGGCGATCCGGGACACCGTGACCGGGCTCCTCGGCCCGTTCCTGGCGATCGTCACTGCGCTCGTCGTGGGCGCGCTGATCATGGTCTTCACCGACCCCGACACGCTCGACGCCTGGAGCAGCTTCTTCTCCGACCCCAGCGCAGCGCTGGATGCATCCTGGGATCTCGTGTACGAGAGCTACCGGGCCCTGTTCGACTCGTCCCTCGGCAGTCCGTCGGCCATTTCCCGCACGCTGGTCCAGTCCACACCGTTGATCCTCGTCGGCCTCTCGGTCGCGCTGGCGTTCCGGGCCGGGCTGTTCAACATCGGGGGTGCCGGTCAGTTGATCGCCGGCGCGACGGCGGCGGCCTGGATCGGGATCCACGTCGACCTCCCGACCGTCGTCCACCTGCCGCTCGCGATGGCGGCCGGCGTCGCCGCCGGGGCCTTCTGGGGCGGCATCGTCGGCATCCTCAAGGCCCGTACCGGCGCCCACGAGGTGATCACGTCGATCATGCTCAACTTCATCGCCCTGCGGCTCCTCGACTACGCACTCTCCACTGACACATTCAAACGGCCCGGCCGCAGTGACCCCATCAGTCCCGAGATGCCCGGCTCCGTCCGGTTCCCCGAGTTGGGTGGCGAGTTCGACATCCATCTCGGCTTCCCCATCGCGCTGCTGGTCGCGTTCGGTTGTTGGTGGTTGCTCCAGCGAACGACGATCGGTTTCCGGATGCGAGCCGTCGGCGCCAATCCACACGCTGCGGGCTATGCCGGCATGGGTGTCGCGGCGACCACCTTCCTGTCGATGGCGATCGCCGGGGGCCTCGCCGGTCTGGGCGGGACGTCGATCCTGCTCGGCACCACCCCCCGCCTCACCGGCGGCTTCTTCGCCGCCGTCGGCTTCGATGCCATTGCGCTCGCGCTCCTCGGCCGAGCGAACCCCGCCGGTGTGGTCGGCGCCGGCATCCTCTTCGGCGCCCTCCAGGCCGGCGCCACCGGCATGCAGGCCCAGACATCGACGCCGATCGACATCATCTTCGTGATCCAGGCACTCATCATCCTGTTCGTCGCCGCACCGGCGCTCATCCGCACGATCTGGCGGATCGACGCGTCCCGGCTCGGAACAGGCCAACGATTCAGCGCCGGGTGGGGGGCATCGTGACCGCGGTCTCCGACCCGCCGGCCGCCCACACCGAGGCGGTCGAGAACACCGGGGCCCGGCGACGGGCCATCGTCGTCGCCGGGTTGTGCATCGCGGTGGGACTCGCCGTCGTCGTCCTCTTCGGGATGACCGCGACCGCCGACCAGACCTCGACCCTGACCCTCAACCCCCGGGGCGAGGACGCGCTCCCCGACCTCCACATCCCCACCCAGATCGCGTCGTTCGTGCTCGGACTCGGCGCCGTCGCCCTGGGCGTCCGGGCATGGCGGGCCGTCGACCCCAGGATCACCGTGTACCTCGGCGCCGCCTTCGGACTGTTCGCGCTGGCGCTGGTGATCTGGGCAGCACGGGACGGCACCGGCGCCTTCTACGGACTGATCGCCGGCTCGCTCCAGCGGTCCACCCCCATCGCGCTCGGGGCGATGGCAGGGCTGTTGTGCGAACGCACCGGGGTGATCAACATCGCGATCGAGGGCATGATGCTGGCGTCCGCATTCGGCGCGGCCATCACCGCAGCGGCCAGCGGCAACCTCTGGGTGGGGTTGGGCTGCGGCGTCCTGACCGGCGCGGGGTTCGGCGCCGTCCATGCGGTGATCTCGATCAAGTACGAGGTCGACCAGATCGTCGGTGGCACGTTCATCAACATCTTCGCGCTCGGCATGACCAGCTACCTGACCGCGCGCGTGCTGGTCGAGTACCCGGACCTGAACCAGCCAGGCACGTTCCGCCCGATCGACATCCCCATCCTGTCGGAGATCCCGTTCATCGGACCGCTGCTCTTCAGTCAGACGATCTTCGGGTACCTGATGTTCTTCTTCGTGTTCTTCCTCGCCTGGGCGCTGTTCAACACTCGGTGGGGTCTGCGGGTCCGATCCGTCGGCGAGCACCCACGAGCTGCCGACACCGTGGGCATCAACGTCTTCTTCATCCGATACCGCAACGTGATCTTCGGGGGCATGATGGCGGGACTGGCCGGCGCGTGGTTCACCCTCGGGTCAGCAGGACGGTTCGACGAGAACATGACCAACGGGAAGGGCTTCATCGCGCTCGCAGCGATGATCTTCGGTCGTTGGCACCCGGTCGGCGCGTTGACGGCAGCGCTGATCTTCGGCTTCAGCGAACAGCTCAACGACTACCTCGCGCTCCTCGACACGCCGATCCCCTCCGAGTTCCTCCTCATGGCCCCCTACCTCGTCACCCTCGTTGTCGTTGCCGGGCTCGTCGGGCGACCGCGGGTCCCGGCCGCCAACGGCCAGGTGTACCGGTCGGGCGAATGAGCGGCGTCGACTGGCCGGCGCTGCGGCAGGCCGCTGCGACGGCGACGGCCAACTCCTACTCGCCGTACTCGGGCTTCCCCGTGGGCGCTGCCGGGGTCACCGACGACGGCCAGGTCTTCACGGCCGCCAACGTCGAGAACGCCAGCTACGTCGCCGGCATCTGTGCCGAGACAGCGCTCGTCGGCGTGCTCGCGGCCGCCGGCGTCACTCGCGGCGCTGTCGTCGCCATCGCGGTCACCGATCCGGCCGGCGAGGACCTCTCGCCGTGCGGACGCTGCCGGCAACTGCTCCACGAGTTCGGCGCCGATGCGTTGTCGGTGAACGAACGCCCGATGTCCGAGCTGCTCCCCGATGCATTCCGACCAGAGGATCTTCCGTAGATGGCGACCGACATCCTCGACGTCCTTCGCACCAAGCGGGACGGTGGCGAACTCAGCGACGAGCAGATCCGGTTCTTCATCGAGGGCTACACCGCGGGATCGATCGCCGACGAACAGGCGTCGGCGCTCCTCATGGCGATCGTTTTCCGAGGGATGACGCCCGACGAGCTGGCGACGTGGACGGACGCCATGATCGACACCGGCGACCGCGCCGACCTGTCGTTCCTCGACCGACCCACGGTCGACAAGCACTCCACGGGTGGCGTTGGTGACAAGGTCTCCCTCATCCTCGTGCCGCTCGTGGCTGCGTGCGGCGCCGCTGTGCCCCATCTGGCGGGACGGGGGCTGGGACACACCGGTGGAACGCTCGACAAGCTGGAGTCCATCTCGGGGCTCACGACGATGCTGTCGGCCGATCGGTACCGGGAGGTGCTGTCCGAGGTCGGTGGCGTCATCGCCGGTGCCACCGGCGACATCGCGCCGGCCGACCGCAAGCTGTACGCGCTGCGCGACGTGACCGCGACGGTCGAGTCGATCCCGCTCATCGCCTCGTCGATCATGTCGAAGAAGATCGCCGAGGGCACCAAGGGCCTCGTGCTCGATGTGAAGGTGGGTTCCGGCTCGTTCCTCGGACACGACGACATGACCAGGACCCTCGCCGAGACCATGGTCGGCATCGGTAACGCAAACGGCGTGAAGACCGTGGCACTGCTCACCGACATGGACCAGCCCATGGGCCGGGCGGCCGGCAACGCGCTCGAGGTGACCGAGTCGCTCGAGGTCCTCCGAGGAGAAGGTCCGCCGGACGTCCGTGCGGTCACGCTCGCCCTCGCACGCGAGATGCTCACCATCGCCGACATCGACGTCGATCCGGAACTGCTGCTCGACGACGGGCGGGCGATGGCGGTCTTCGAGCGCCTGGTCACGGCGCAGGGCGGCGATCTGGCGGTGCCCCGGGCCTCTGCGGCGCACACCCATGTGGTCGAGGCGCCCGCTGACGGCTTCGTGCGACGGCTGGACTGCAAGGCGGTCGGCGTGGCCGTCTGGCGGTTGGGCGCCGGCCGTGCCCGCAAGCAGGACGACGTCAGCTACGGGGCCGGGGCCATGGTCGAGGCCAAGGTCGGCGACCGGGTCGTCGCCGGCGAACCGCTGCTGGTGCTCCACGCCGATGACCCATCGCTGTTCGACGGCGCGCTCGCCGCGCTCGAGGGCGCGATCGATGTCGGCGAGGAGCGGATCGAACCTCGCCCGGTGATCGCCGGCCGGATCGCCTAGTCCAGTCCGATCGGGTTCGGTATCGGCACGACGCCGGCCGAACGGATCGCTCCGACGGGTGACGCCAGCCGCGCCAGGAGATCGGCAACGTCGGCGACGGCGTCCCACGGTGGTGCCGCCAGCCGGTCGGTCGTCGACTCGATCCGCGCTTCGAGCGCCCAGCCCTTCGCCGTGAGCGTCCCCTCCCCGCTGATGATGCCCCGGACGACCAGTCCATCGATCGCTGTTGCCCACTCGGATTCGCTCCAGCCACGCGCCTCGCGCAACAGATCGGCGGGGACCGCTCCCTTCGCCACCGGCAACAGATGCGCATCGAGACCGGACAGTTCCTCGGCAACGAGCGCCGCGACGTGGCCGTCACCGCGGTGTTCTCGGATCGACGTGCAGGCCTGCCAGAGTGCCTCCACCGGATCGTCCCTCCGGTGCAAGACCTGATTCGCCGCGAACAGGGGACGGCCGGTCGGATCACCAGCGGCGGCCACGGAGGACAACTCGTCGGCGAGGTCAGACGCGGTCGATTCGATGTCGGGACACAACCTGCGCAGGACTCGGGCGGCCGAGCGGGCGCGGGCGTCGAGGAGTGCCGAAGGCGTCGCGTGCGCCCAGACATCGGGGACGGCACGCTCGACCATCGACGGCGCGAAGTTCGCGAACGAAGCGATCACGACACCGGCGCCCACTGCCCCCATCGGGGCGGCCCGCGCGCCGAAGTACCCCATCCAGAATCCCTTGCACCCCGCGTCGTCCGCTGCGGCTCGGCACTCGTCCGCGAAGTACGTGACGGCGTGGAGCGTCTCCACGTGACGCCACAGCGTCCGAACGGTCCTCTCTTCGATCATCGGCCCGCAGTCTCGCGTCCGGCACCGGTAGCGTCCACGGCATGACCGCGCTGAGCCTGACATCGATCCGCGAGGCGCCGAAGGTGCTCCTGCACGATCACCTCGACGGCGGCGTCCGGCCGAACACTGTCATCGAGCTCGCCCGCGAACAGGGGTACGAGGGGCTCCCCACGGACGACCCCGACGAACTCGCCGCATGGTTCGTCGAAGGTGCGGCCCGACGGAGCCTGCCCCGATACCTCGAACCGTTCGAACACACCGTCGCCGTCATGCAGACAGCCGAGGCGCTGACCCGCGTCGCAGCAGAGTGCGCCGAGGACCTGGCCGACGACGGCGTCGTCTACGCCGAGGTCCGGTTCGCGCCAGAGCTCCACCTCGAAGGTGGGCTCGACCCCGATCAGGTCGTCTCCGCCGTCCTCGACGGCTTCGATCAAGTCACCGCCAAACGGCCCATCCAGGTCGGCGTTCTCCTCACTGCGATGCGTACCGCTGCCAACTCGTCCGAGATCGCCGAACTGGCACTCCGGCATCGCGAGCACAACGTGGTCGGGTTCGACATCGCGGGCAGTGAGGCCGGTCACCCGCCGACGAGACACCTCGACGCGTTCCGCATCATCGCCGCCGCCAACCATCACATCACGATCCACGCCGGCGAGGCCTTCGGTCTGCCGTCCATCTGGGAAGCGATCCAGATCTGTGGCGCCGAACGCCTGGGTCACGGTGTCCGCATCGTCGACGACATCCACGTGAGCGACGACGGTTCCGTGAGACTCGGCCAACTCGCCTCGTTCGTGCGCGATCGCCGCGTCCCCCTCGAGATGTGTCCGACCTCCAACGTCCACACCGGCGTGGCGGACGAACTCGCCGACCATCCCATCGGCCTCCTGACGAGGCTGCGATTCCGGGTGACGGTCAACACCGACAACCGGCTGATGAGCGACATCACGTTGTCGCAGGAGTTCGCCAACCTGGTCGAGGCATTCGGCTACGGCTGGTCGGACCTCGAGTGGTTCACGGTCAACGCCATGAAGAGCTCGTTCTGGCCCTTCGACAAGCGGCTTCGACTCATCAACGAGATCATCAAGCCGGGCTATGCCGGGCTGAAGGCACGGTCGCTCGAAGCGAGCTGAGTCACAGCCCGTCGAGGATCGCCGCCGAGGACGACGCCCCGATCCGAGACGCTCCGGCCTCGATCATGGCCAGCGCGGCCGTGGCGTCGCGGATGCCACCCGAAGCCTTGACGCCGATGTCTGCGCCGACGGTCTCACGCATGATCCGAACCGCCGCCTCGGTGGCACCGCCGCTCGGGTGGAAGCCCGTCGACGTCTTGACGAAGTCGGCACCGGCATTCACGGCCACCTCGCAGGCACGGCGAAGCGACTCCTCCGGGAGGAGCGCCGACTCCACGATCACCTTCAGCCGGACAGGTGCCGGAGCCGCTGTCCGGACCATCGAGATGTCAGCTGCGACCGCCGCCCAGCGGCCCTCGAGCGCCGTGCCGAGCGCCATGACCATGTCGAGCTCCTCGGCGCCGTCTTCCACCGCGTGCGCAGCCTCGAACGCCTTCACGTCGGTGCGATGCGCGCCGGACGGGAATCCCACGACGGCGGCGACCGGAACACGGCCGTCGACACGCCGGACTGCGTGCGTGACGTGGCGAGCATGGACGCACACGGCGGCCACACCGAGCGCGACGCCCTCGTCGCAGATCTGGTCGAGGGCGGACGAGGTCGCCTCGGGCGCGAGAAGCGTGTGGTCGATGAGCGAGGCGACAGCGAGACGGTCCACGAGTGCCATCATGCCGTGCATGGACACGCTCGTCGTCTCACACCCGCTCGCCGCGCAGTTGTTGACCCGCATGCGGGACGAGACGACCGACCGCGCCGGCTTCCGGCAGGCCTCGGACGAGTTGGCCGGGATGCTCGTGTACGAGGCGACACGCGACCTCGAGACCGAGACCGTCCGCGTCCAGACGCCGCTCACGGAGACCGACGGCATCCGAATCGCTCACCCTCCGCTCGTGGTGCCCGTGCTCCGAGCCGGGCTCGGGATGCTCGGACCGGTGATCCGGCTCCTGCCAGGGACGGACACCGGGTTCATCGGTGTCAGCCGCAACGAGGACACACACGAGCCGGAGCCGTACATGAACTCGGTGCCCGACGACCTCCAGGGACGTCCGGTCCTGGCCCTCGACCCGATGCTGGCGACCGGCGGCTCGATGCTCTACACGTGCGAACTGCTGGCCCAACGGAACTCGGGGCCCATCACCGTGGCCTGCATCCTCGCCGCGCCCGAGGGCCGGGAACGTCTCGCGGCAAGTGGCCTCGTCCACGCCCTCGTCACCGCGTCGATCGACGAGCGCCTGAACGACGACGCGTTCATCGTTCCCGGTCTCGGCGACGCCGGTGACCGATTGTTCGGGACGGCCTGAGCGTCAGCGCAACAATGCCGCGATCGCGGTGACCACCTCGTCCAACTGACGGCGTCCGCGGGTCCGCGCCTCGTCGACCGTGCGCTCGACCGGGACGATCACCTCGGCGTAGGCCTTGAGCTTCGGTTCGGTTCCGGAGGGTCGGACCACCACCCGAACCCCGTTGCCGCGGAGGATCACGGCGTCCGTCGGGGGAAGCCGGTTGCCGAGGAGGAGGTCTTCCGTCGTCGACAACGGGAGTGACCCGAGTTCCGAGGGTGGATCGGCTCGGAGCGAGCCGACCATCGCTGCCATCGTCGCCGCACCATCGATCCCCTCGAATCGAGTCGACCACTGCGCCGTGAGGTGGAGCCCGTGCATGCGTGCGATCTCGTCGAGTCGTTCGGGAACGGACGAGCCCGCAGCCTGGAGCACCGCCGTGAGCTCGGTGAACAGGACGGCCGCTGAGATGCCGTCCTTGTCGTGCACGAGCGTCCCCACGCAGTAGCCGAGCGCCTCTTCGTACGCGAGCACGAGGTTGCGGTCGCGAGCGGCCTGCGCCAGCCACTTGAACCCCGTGAGGGTCTCGACGAACTCGACACCGTGCGCGGCTGCCATGCGGGACAGGAGGGAAGACGACACCACCGTGGTGGCGACGAGCCGATCGGTTCCACTCCCGTGGCGCAACAGGTGGTCGGCCAGGAGCGCGCCGATCTCGTCTCCCGTGAGTGGTCGCCAGGCATCGTCGACCGGGATCGCGACCGCGAGCCGGTCGGCGTCGGGGTCGTTCGCGAGCGCCACGTCGGCGCCGATCTCGTCGGCCAGCGCGAGGAGCAGATCCATCGCCCCGGGCTCCTCGGGGTTCGGGAACGCGACGGTGGGGAAGTCTGGATCCGGTTCGGCCTGGGCGGCCACCATCGACGGCGCCTCGAGACCCGCCGCGGTGAACGCGTCGCGGAGCAGCCCCGCTCCGACCCCGTGCATCGGCGTGTAGGCGACGACCACGGGCGGAGTGGAGCGCTGGACTCGCGCCGCTTCGACGCCGGCCAGATACCTCGTCCTCACGTGGCCGGCGATCGCACCGAGCTTCGGATCGTCGAGCGCGGCCAGCGAGATGTCGCCGACCCGAGTCACCTTGGCGAGCTCCGCGACGATCTCGGCGTCCATCGGTGGTGCGATCTGCGCACCGTGGGCGGCGTACACCTTGTAGCCGTTGTCCTGGGGCGGGTTGTGACTGGCAGTGACCATGATCCCGGCCGATGCACCGGCATCGAGCACGGCGAAGGCGAGCAGTGGCGTCGGCACCGGCTCAGGCCACGACAGGACAGTGCGGCCCGTGGCCGCGATCACCCGGGCCGTGTCCTCGGCGAACTCCGCCGAGCCGTGTCGGGCGTCGCGGCCGACGACCACGGGCCCGGACACACCCTGTGCGTCGAGCCATGCGCCGACGGCCGCAGCCGTCCGTCGCACCACCGACCGATTCATCCTTCCGGGGCCCGCCCCGAGGGGTCCCCGCAGCCCGGCGGTGCCGAAGGTCAAGGGCCGGTCGAAGCGGGAACGAAGCGCCAGCTCGTCGTCGGCCGCCAGCAGCTCCTCGATCTCGGCGACGGTCACCGGATCGGGGTCGTCGTGGCGCCAGGTCTCGACCCGCGAACGCAGGGCCGGGTCGATCACAGCTCGGGCACCAACCGCGCGAGCAGCTCGCCCATCCTGCCCGCCGACTCCCCGGCCACGGCCAGCACATCGCCGTGGGCGAGGGTGTCGCCGAGGCCAGCGGCCAGGTTCGTGACCAGCGAGATGCCGAGGACCTCGGCACCGAGATGCACCGCAGCGATGGTCTCGTGCACCGTCGACATGCCCACGAGGTCGGCGCCGAGGACCTGGAGCATCCGGATCTCGGCCGGCGTCTCGTAGTGCGGACCCGGCACCCCGGCGTAGACGCCGGAGACGAGCGAGGGGTCGAGCGATGTGGCCAACGAGCGCAGACGTGTCGAGTACGCCTCACTCATGTCGGGGAACCGGGGTCCGACGGAGGGGTCGGAGGCCGCCCCGGTCAAGGGTGACCGCCCGGTCAGATTGAGGTGGTCGGCGATGAGCACCGGCTGGCCGATCGACTGGCCTTCGCCGAGGCCGCCGGCGGCGTTGGTGAGCACGACCGTCGAACAACCCGCCATCACCGCGGTCCGGACGCCGTGCACGACGTCGTCGAGGTCGTGCCCCTCGTAGGCGTGCACGCGCCCCAACGAGATCAGGACGCGTCGGTCGCCCACGGCCAAGGACCGCAGCTCGCCCCCGTGGCCGGCGACCAGCGGTTCGGGAAACCCGGGTAGGTCCTGGGACGACAGGACTGCGTCAGGCGAACCGATGGCGTCGGCGGCCGGCCGCCAACCCGAACCGAGGACCACCGCGACGTCGTGGCGCTCGACACCCGTCTGTTGCCCGAGGGCGGTCGCAGCCGATGCCGCACGGTCGTACGGACTCGAGCTCATGCCAACTGTGCGAGCGACTGCCCCGGGCGGGCGCCGGTGTGGCCGATGACGGCCGAGGCGGCGATCGAACCGAGGCGCCCGCACTCGGCCAACGGGAGCCCTTGACTGAGCCCGAAGAGCACACCGGATGCATAGAGGTCGCCGGCACCGGTCGTGTCGCGCACCGCATCGACGGGTTCGGCCGGGACCTCGACGATCTCGTCGGAGGTGACGATCAGCGAGCCCGACGAGCCCCGCGTCACGCAGGCGATCTCCACGTCGGACCGCGCCCGTTCGACCGCCTCGTGGAGCTGCACGCCGTAGAGCGCCTCGATCTCGGCTTCGTTGGCGAAGAGGACGTCGACCGCGTCGGCGACGAGTTCCCGCCACTCGGCGAGGTGTCGCTCGACACAGAAGGTGTCCGAGAGCGTCAGCGCAACGGTGCGGCCGGCGGCGTGCGCGATGTCGGAGGCTCGACGGTAGGCCGCCTTGGCCTCGTCGCGGTCGAACAGGTAGCCCTCGAGATAGGTGATCCGTCCGGCGGCCACCAGATCTTCGTCGACATCGTCGGGACCGAACATCGACGACGCTCCCAGATACGTGTTCATGGTGCGCTCGGCATCGGGGGTGACCACGATGAGGCAGCGACCCGTCGGGGGACCGTCAGCGGCCGGGGGCGATTGGAACACCACGCCGTTGGCTCGCATGTCGTGTGCGAACACGACGCCCAGCTGATCCTCGAACACCTTGCCGAGATAGCCGGCTCGCCCGCCGAAGCTGGCCACGCCGGCGATGGTGTTGGCCGCCGAACCCCCGGAGACCTCGATGCCCGGCCCCATGGCGTCGTACAGCTCGGTCGCACGGTCGGTCTCGACGAGCGTCATCGCGCCCTTGACGAGATCGGCGCTGCTGATGAAGTCCTCGTTCTCGTGGCTGAGGACGTCGACCAGCGCGTTGCCGATGCCTACGACGTCGAGCGTCGTGCCGTCGCTCCGAGGCGGAAGGGCGTGCGGGTCGGTCTCTGCGGCGTCCACGGGCGGCGACCGTACACCGGACCCCTGACGATCGACGACGTCGGTTGACGCCGCACTGGCCGGTCACCACTACCGTGGCCTGATGCCCACGGCACCGGACTCGCAGCGCCTCCCGGGCGACGTCACTCCCGACCGCTACACGTTGACGATCGCACCCGATCTCGAGGCGGCGACGTTCGCCGGATCGGTCGAGATCGACGTGACCGTCCACGCCGCCACCGACCGCCTGATCTGCAACGCCGCGGAGCTGCAGATCATCGATGCCTCGATCGAGCATGCCGATGGCAGTCGTCACGCGGTGACGACGACCCTCGATGCCGACGCCGAACAGGCGCGCTTCGACCTCGGCCCGGCGATCGCCCCCGGTCCGGCGATCCTCCACCTCCGGTTCACCGGGATCCTGAACGACAAGCTCCGCGGTTTCTATCGATCGACCTTCACCGACGACGATGGTGCAACGAGGACGATTGCGGTCACACAGTTCGAGGCCACCGACGCACGGCGGGCCTTCCCGTGCTGGGACGAACCGGCGCACAAGGCGATCTTCGGGGTCACGCTCGAGGTGGCCCACGATCTGCTCGCGATATCGAACGGCCCGGAGTTGAACCGCGAGTCGGTCGACGGTGATCGCGTCCGGATCACGTTCGCCGAGACGATGCCGATGTCGACGTACCTCGTCGCGTTCGTCGTCGGCCCATTGGAGGCAACGACGCCGATCGACGTGGCGGGGGTCCCACTGCGGGTCGTGCACCGTCCTGGTCAGGCGCACCTGGCCCGGTTCGCGCTCGACTGTGGCGCCTTCGCGCTCGAGTACTTCGCCGACTACTACGGCATCGTCTACCCGGGCGAGAAGATGGACATGGTCGCAGTGCCCGACTTCGCGTTCGGGGCCATGGAGAACCTGGGCTGCGTCACCTACCGGGAAGCGCTCCTGCTGGTCGACCCCGAAACCGCGACGCAGTCCGAACTGCTCAACGTGGTCGACGTGATCGCCCACGAGCTCGCGCACATGTGGTTCGGCGATCTCGTCACCATGTCGTGGTGGAACGGCATCTGGTTGAACGAGGCCTTCGCGACGTTCATGGAGATGAAGTGCTCGGCCGCCTACCGACCGCAATGGGAGCGGTGGATGCACTTCGGCCGGGAGCGCTCGACGGCGTTCGACACCGATGCCCTCGTGGCCACGCGACCGATCGAGTTCCCGGTTCACTCCCCCGCCGACGCCGAGGGCATGTTCGACGTCCTCACCTACCAGAAGGGCTCGGCGGTCGTCCGCATGCTCGAGCAGTACCTGGGCGACACGGCGTTCCGCGACGGCATCCGGCGGTATCTCCAGACGCACCAGTTCGGGAACACCGAGACCGGGGATCTCTGGGATGCGCTCGAGGCAGAGACCGGCGAACCCGTCCGGGCGATGATGGATTCGTGGATCTTCCAGGGAGGATTTCCGCTGGTCGAGGCCTCGACCGACGCCGCCGGATCGCTCCAGCTGCGCCAGCAAGTGTTCCGCTACGACCGGACCACATCTGATGCCCGATGGCACATTCCGCTCGTCGTGCGCGACGGTCGGGGTGAGGATCGCCTCGTGCTCGACGCCGAGCGGGTCACGGTCGACTCGTTCTCGGGGTCGGTCATGGCCAACGCCGGTGGTCATGGCTTCTACCGGGTGTCCTACGACGAGGATCTGTACGAACGGCTCCTCGTCGACCTCGGCACGCTCGAGCCGCTCGAACGGTATGCCGTCCTCGACGACGCGCTCGCACTCTGCCTCCGCGGCGACGTCGCCGGCGCCGACCTCGCGGCGCTGGTCGCACGGCTCGTCCAGATCGGCGAGACCGACCTCTCGGTCTGGCAGCTCGGCGCCGAGGCCCTCGGCGCACTCGACCGAGTCGTCCCGCCGCCGGCCCGAGCGAAGTGGAACGAATGGCAGCGGACGACCCTCGCGCCGATGTGGCAGACCCTCGGCGCCGACGTGCAGTCGGGTGACGACGACCGTCGACGGGCACTTCGCGGTGTGGTGCTCGCGATGCTCGGCGGGGCCGATGATCCCGAGGTCATCGCCGTCAGCCGAGCGGTGTTCGCCCGCACCATGTCTGACCCCGCATCCGTCGACCCGGGCGTGGCCTCGGGCGCCCTGCAGGTGGTGGCCGGACTCGCCGACGGCGACGACTTCGGCCGCATGCTCGACCGGTTCCGCCATGGATCGACGCCGCAGGAACAGATGCGCCACCTGTACGCCGCCGCCCGCGTCGAGGCCCCCGCGCTGTTCGACTCGTACCTCGACCTCATCGACTCCGACGAGGTACGCAGCCAGAACCTCGCCTTCGCCGCCCGCGCCGCACTGCGAAACCGCGTCCACGGCGCCCGGGCCTGGTCGTACGTCGTCGGCGCATGGGACGAGCTGCTCGAGCGTCTGCCGTTCAACTCGGTGCACCGGATGGTCGAGGGCGTCACGGCATTGCACGACCGCGAGACCGCGACCGCCGTCGAGGCGTTCCTCGCCGACCACGAGGTCCCGCATGCCGACAAGGCCATCGCGCAGCACCTCGAGCGGATGTGGGTGTCGGTCACGTTCGCCGAACGAGAACGCCAGCGACTCGTCGACGACTTGCACTGACACCGCATGCCGATCCACTCACACGAACACCCGACACTCGTCCGGGTCGCCAACTTCCACCGTCATGCCGTCCCCCACGACCCGACGGGTGATGGTCCACCACGCGGACCTCGCCGTCTCGGGGTCTTCGGCGTGGGTACCGACTGGATCCAGTTGACCTGGTCGCGACTCGGTCCGGGGCCGATCCACGTGCGCTGTGGTGACCACGGCGCAGACCTGGACACCGACGGTGGACCGGGCTCGCATCTGATTCACGGTCTCGCCAGCGACACCACCCATCACCTCGAGCTCACGGGCGAGGGAATCGTCGGCCGGTCGCTGACGCTCACGGCCGAGACCCTCCCCGCCCCACCGGGCGAGGAGCTCTTCCGGCTGGCCACCGTCAGCGACGCGCACCTCGGGTCGAACGCCACCGGCTACTTCCGGACGATGGCCGAGATCCCGACACCGGCCGTTCCCCACGCCGTTCGTTGCCTCCGCGCCGCGCAGCGCGAGGCCGTCCACTGGGGGGCGCAACACCTGGTGGTCAAGGGCGACCTGGTCGACGAGAGCAACGAGGACAAGTGGGCACTCGCGGCCGACGTGCTGGGCGAGTTGGCGATCCCCGTCGACCTGATCCCCGGCAACCACGAGGCCAAGACACGCGGAAAGATCGAACCTTCGGTCGGCGCGGCACAGGTGGGACTCCACCTCGTCGACGGCGTCCGGACCGTGGACTACGAGGGCATCCGACTCGTACTCGCCGACACGTCCCGACCCGGCAAGGAGGTCGGCGACCTCCGACACGGATCGGCGATCGTCGAGCGGGCGGCAGAGACCGATCTCCCGGTCCTCGTCACCATCCACCACCAGCTCATGCGTTTCCCGGTCCCCACGTACGTGCCGGTCGGCGTCCCGCAGTGGTCCAGCCGTCGGTTCCTCCGCGACCTGGGCACAGCGAACCACCGCGCACTGGTGACGTCGGGACACACCCATCGTCACCGTCGATACGATCTCGGCCCCGTCACCGTGACCGAGGTCGGCTCGACCAAGGACTTCCCCGGCACCTGGGCCGGCTACCAGATCTTCGAAGGCGGCATCGTCCAGACGGTCCGACGCACGGGCGAGCCCTCGGTCATCCGCTGGACCGACCACACGCGACGCGCGGCCGGCGGCATCTGGTCGCTCTGGGCACCGGGTCCGCTCCGGAGCCGATGCTTCACCCGGGTCTGGTGAGCTGGTTCAGCGCAGCGTGGCGGTGGCGAACTCGCGCATACCGTCCTCGAATGCGACCGACGCCCTGAACCCGAGTTCGTCGGCGGCCTTCTCGGGAGAGGCCACGACGTGGCGTACATCACCCAACCGGTAGCCGCCCACCACGTCGGGGGCCGGAGCACCGAAGGCGCGACACAGCGACGTCGCCATGTCGAGCACCGTGTGCGGTTCGCCGCTGCAGACGTTGAACGCACCGCGAACCTCCGGCTCGGTCAGCGCTGCGACATTGGCGCGGGCGACATCGCTGACGTGGACGAAGTCGCGCTGCTGCCCGCCGTCCTCGAAGACCTGGGGCACCTCGCCGCGTTCGAGAGAAGACCGGAAGATGCTGGCGACCCCGGCGTACGGCGTGTCGCGCGGCATCCGAGGCCCGTACACGTTGTGATAGCGGAGCGAGACGACCGACACGTCGTGTTCCCGCTCGAACGCGGAACAGAGGTGCTCCTGGTGCAGCTTGGTTGCGGCATAGACATTGCGTGGGTCGAGGGGCGCGTCCTCGGGAACGAGTTCCCAGTCGAGCGCAGCTCCGCAGACGGGGCACGGTGGTTCATAGTCGCCGCGCTCCAACGACTCGATCGCCCGTGCCCCGGCCCGGACGATGCCGTGCCCGCGACAACGGTAACGACCCTCGCCGTACACGACCATCGACGATGCGAGCACGATGCGACCGGTGAATCCCCGACGGTGGAGAACGGAGAGCCCGACGGCGGTTCCGGTGTCATTGTCGGCCACGTACGCCGTGACGTCCCCGAAGTCGACTCCGAGCCCGACTCGGGCGGCCTGGTGGCAGACCGCGTCGACGCCCTCGAGCGCCTCCTCCCAGCCCCCGGCATCGCACACATCGCGCTCGATCACGCGGACGCCGGCGGGAAGCGTGGGTCGGGTCGGATGGACGTCGCTCGCCATGGTGTCGAGCACGGTGACCTCGACACCTCGCGCGAGCAACTCGTCGGTGACGTGCGAGCCGATGAAGCCTGCACCACCGGTCACGAGCACGCGTTTCACCATGGGGACTCCAATGCCACTTGCAGGACGACGGCGCCGGACACCTGTGCAGCCAACCACCAACGGACGCTCCGACCGGTGAGGCCAGCGGCAGCGACAGACAGGAACGGGACGAACGGCAGCCAGATCCGCTCGACCTCGCCCTTCGACATTCCGGAGACGTCCGCGATCACGATCCCCGCCAACGCGCCGCCGACGACCCACCAGACTCGACGGTCACGGAGCCGAACGAGCGCGACGACCACGGCGGGGCCGATGGTCACGAGCAGCGCCGCGGGGTTCCCCAGAGGCGCGAAGTACCAGTAGGGCCGATAGCCACCGGCACCGGCGTCGTACTCGACCCGCGTCGCGGCCAGTCCGTCGAACCACCAGAAGCCACCGACGACGAACGCCGCGGTGACCACCGTCGCGCCGACCGCCGCAGGTCCCAGCGCCCCCCACCGCCGGGTCACCAGCGCGAGCGCGCCCATCGGGAGCAGCATGACGACCGCGCCGTAACTCAGATGCAGCGCGAAGGCTCCCATCGCACCGGCAGCCACGCCCGCCATCGGCGCCCAGGAGTCGTGTCGGTGGACGGCCACCGCGAAGAGGGCCACCCCAGCAGCGATGACCCCGGCGAAGAACGCATCGGCCGACGTGCCGACCCACACCAACGAGGGTGTCACGGCCAGGAATGGCACCGCCCGGCGGGCGACCGACTCGCCCGCAACGTGTCGGGCGACCGTGGCCACCGACACGACGACCGAGGTACCCACCACAATGACGAGCGCCGCCGACCACTCCGCGCCGACGAGGCCCAACCGTTCCTGGACCCAGAAGACCAGTGGCATACCCACCGGATGGCCACGGACGTGTGTCGGGTAGGTCGGGAGGCGGTCTGCGAAGTCCCGGACGAACGCGCCCACCCCACGCTCGTCGATCTCGCCGAGCACGGCTCGGTACTCGAATCCCGTCGTCAGCGGTTCGGACACCGCCTCGCGACCGTCGACCCGGGCGAGCAACGTCGTGAACACTGCCGACGTCGCCCACGCCGTGACCAGTAGCAGGGACCAGCGGAGTCGGCGTACGGCGACGGGCGCGAGCCACACGATCAGCGCGCCGAGGACGCCCGGCGCGAGCGTCTCGATCGGCGCGTGCACTTCCCACGACCCGGCCAGCGGCGGGGCGTTGAGCAACAGGCGACCGACGCCATCGGTCCAGCCCACGATCCAGGCCGACGCCACGACGACCCCACCGACGAGCAGGATCGGCCACGCCGGGATCGACGCCGTACGGACCGTAGGCTCGTCGTCCGTGCCCGACGTCATCATCCCTGTGCTCGACGAGGCCGAGGCGATCGGTGGTGTCGTCGAGGCCATGCCGAACGGCTATCGGGCAATCGTCGTCGACAACGACTCGAGCGACGACTCGGGGTCGATCGCGGTCGAGGCCGGTGCGCTGGTCGTGGTCGAGTCGCGACGCGGGTTCGGTGCGGCGTGCTGGGCCGGGCTGCAGGCGGCAGAAGACGAGATCGTGTGCTTCATGGACGGCGACGGCTCACTCGACCCGGCGCACCTCCCTCGCGTTGTCGATCCGGTCGCCGCCGGCACGCAGGACCTGATGCTGGGACGTCGCATCGCCGCACGAGGTGCGTGGCCCGCCCACGCCCGGCTCGCCAACCGGGTGTTGTCGGCGGAACTCAACCGACGGAGCGGCTCGTCGCTGCGCGACATCGGGCCGATGCGAGCCGTAAGACGCGCCGAGCTGGTCGAGTTGGGGATGACCGATCGCCGATTCGGGTGGCCGCTCGAGATGGTCGTCCGGGCACAGGCCGCGGGCTGGCGCATCGGGGAGGTGGACGTCCCGTACGTGGAACGAGCGGGCCGGTCGAAGGTCACGGGCACGGTGAAGGGAACGTTTCGGGCCGTGCGCGACATGAGCCGCATCCTGGCCGACCACCGGGCGTGAGCGGCGGGACCGTGGGCACAGTTCACGCCAGCGAAAGGACGAGACCGACCTGCGCGAGGTGATAGGTGACCATCACGGCCACCCGTCCCCAGCGAAAGTCGGTGACGAACCGGGTCCATGCGATCAGGGCATCGCTCGCGTAGAACGACACGGCGCCGGTGACCGCCACCGGGTTCCCCGTCGCCGATGCCGACACGACCATGGCGGAGATGACCGCCATGTAGGCGACCACCGGGGCGAGCAACTCGGGTTCGTCGCCGGCTCGAACGGCAGCCACGATCCGCAACCCGAGGATCGGGATGGCGACCAGCACCACGGCGACCCCGACCACGAGCCCGAGCGTCGAGGTCTCGAACGACTGCAGCCCGATGATGTACGCGACGTGGCCGACGAAGAACGAGGCCAACCCGGGAACGAAGCGGTCGCTCGGGAGCATCAGGAACACGTCGCCGGCAAGCGAGAACACCAGCGCGACGAGGAACCACGATCTCGCGGTGCCGTCGACGTCGTCGAGGGCCAGCGTCGCGCCGATGAGCACCACCATCGTCAGCGGCTTCATCGCGAACTCGAGCGATTGCTCGTCGCGAGCGACTGCAAACCAGTCGAGCGCAGCGACGACGAGCGTGGCGGCGATCAACGCCGCCGCGAGCCCGTTCATCCGACTGCGTCGGCCCAGCGGAGACCGCGTTCGAGGGCCATCCGGTAGCGAACGGTCTTCGCCGGCCAGTTCCACCCGAGGGCGCCGGTCACCATGCCGTCGCGTCCGTACAGCGCCACGAACCTGCCGTCGTCGACCGAGCCGTCGACGATGACCATGTCGCCATCGGCCCTGCCCGCGAGTTGGAGCCGCACGTCGTACTGGTCGGACCAGAACCACGGAACAGGGTCGAAGTCGATTGCGTCGTCATCCGTCGCCAGGAGGCGGCGGGCCGCAGCACAGCCCATGTCGACGGCGTGATCCCAGTGCTCGATCCGCACGGACCCGTACCGCGGACTGTCCCATCGGGCGACGTCGCCGCACGCCACGATTCGCGGGGCCACCAGGCAGCTCGAGTCGGCGACCACGCCGTCGTCGATCGGGAGTCCGGAGCCCTCCAACCAGTCGGTGTTGGGCACGACGCCGATTCCGATCACGACGACGTCGGCGGCCACCGACGATCCGTCGCCGAGGCGCACCGCCTCGACACGGTCGTTGCCCTCGAGAGCATCGACGCCGACCCCGAGACGGAGATCGACGCCCTCGGCACGATGGAGGTCGGCCACCGCCGCCCCGATCTCGGCGCCGAGCACGCGGACCAGTGGCTGCTCGAGTGGCTCGACCACGGTCACCTCGTGACCCCGTCGGCGACATGTCGCCGCCACCTCGGCGCCGATGAAGCCGGCACCGACAACGACGACGCGTTCGGCTCCGGCGTCGAGGTCGGCCCGTAGTCCGAGGGAGTCGTCGAGCGACCGGACGACGTGGACACCAGCGAGGTCGGGTTGGTCGGGCAACCGACGAGGCGTCGCACCCGATGCGATGACCAGACCGTCGAATGCGATCGATTCATCGTTGCGCAGACCGATGCTGCCGGCCACGAGGTCGAGCGACGTCGCCCGCTCGCCGAGCAACCATCCGATGTCCAGATCGTCGGCCTGCGCCGCTGCCCACGCGGTCTGGTCGGCATCATCGCCGGCCAGGACACCCTTCGACAGCGGCGGACGTCGGTAGGTACGGACGGGTTCGTCGCCGATGATGCGGATGCGGCCGTCGAATCCAGCGTCCCGGAGCTCCGACGCAGCCGTGAAGCCGCCGATCGAACCACCGACGACCACGATGTCACGCACGGCGTCGCCCTCCCGGGACGGGAGCTGTCAATCGTCGTCGATCGAGATCGCCTGCTTGGGACAGCGCCGGACCGCTTCTTCGACCTTGCCACGCAGCTCGGGGCCCGGCTCCTCCTGGAGCACGTAGAGGAAATCGTCGTCACGGACCTCGAAGACCTCGGGTGCGACACCCATGCAGATCGCATTCGACTCGCACAGATCGAAATCGACGACCACCTTGTAACCCATCTCGGAGCAACCCTTCGTTCGCCAAAAGTTGCCCGAAGCGTACCGCCTGCCCCGTGGCAGGCTCCGCTCCATGGCACGGCCCGCTTCACTCTCTGCCGCGCAGGCACGCCGCGTCGCGCTCCGAGCGCAGGGCTTCGACCTCGCTCGCCCGACGGGCCGTGTCGACCGTCGACATCTCCGACGCGTGATCGACCAGCTCGGGCTGATCCAGATCGACTCCGTCAACGTCCTCACCCGCACGCAGTACCTGACGATGTTCTCGCGTCTGGGTCCGTACGACACCCGACTCTTCGACGCGATGGTCTACCGCGACCACGAGATGTTCGAGTACTGGGGACACGTCGCATCGCTGGTCGACATTCGCTTCCAACCGCACCTCCGGTGGCGCATGCAGGACGACCACGACTGGGCGAGGCTGGCCAGCGTGGCTCGTGAGCACCCCGACCTGGTCGCCTCGCTCGAGCGCAAGATCCTCGCGAGCGGACCGTTGAGCGCCGGCGAGCTCGACGAATCCGGGCAGCGCAAGGGCCCCTGGTGGGGATGGGGCGACACCAAGCGCGTGCTCGAGTACCTGTTCTGGAGCGGCAGGATCGGCGCGCTCCGGCGGGGCAACTTCGAGCGCGTCTATTGCGCTCCCGATGGTGCGGTGGCCCAGCACGTGCTCGACCTCCCGGCACCGGACACCGCGCACGCACACCGGACGTTGCTGCTGCAGGCCGCTCGGATGCACGGCGTGGGGACCGCTCGCGACCTGGCCGACGTGTGGCGTCAGCCGATCCGGCTCGCTCGCCACCATCTCGCCGCACTCGCCGCCGAAGGCTGCCTGGAGACCGTCGAGGTCGAAGGTTGGCGAGACGTCGCCTACCTGTCGCCCGACGTCACCGTCCCTCGTCGGGTCGATGCCTGCGCGTTGGTCTCCCCGTTCGATTCGGCGATGTGGGAGCGGGATCGAGTCGAGCGACTGCACGACTTCCGCTACCGGATCGAGATCTACGTCCCGAGACCGAAGCGGATCCACGGGTACTACGTCCTCCCGTTCCTGCTCGGTGACACCTACGTCGCCCGCGTCGACCTGAAGGCCGACCGGGCCGGGCGGCGCCTCCTCGTACAGTCGGCCCACGCCGAACCAGACCTGGATGCCCGTGGCAGCGACACGATGGAGGTGGCTGAACGACTGCGTGACGAACTACGGACGATGGCATCGTGGCTCGACCTCGACGACGTCCACGTGGTCGGGCGGGGCGACCTCTCCCCTGCGCTGGGCGCCGTTTCGGGCTGACCGGACTACGGTCCAGGCCATGGGCCTCGGTGACGAGAAGTACATCCTCCTGACGACGTATCGCCGCAACGGCGAGTCGGTCGACACCCCCGTGTGGTCGGCGCCGCTCGACGGCGGATCGTTCGGCTTCTGGACCAGCTCCGGTTCGGGAAAGGCCAAGCGCCTCGCGCACACGCAGAAGGTCGTGGTCCAGCCGTGCGACGCCAGAGGCAAGGTCGCCGCGGGGTCGGCGCCGACGGGCGCCACCGCTCGTCTGGTCGTCGCCGGCGATGCGAAGTACGACGAGATCCAAGGCAAGATCAAGGACAAGTACGGGTTCCAGACCAAGATCACCAAGCTTCTCGGGACCATCGGTGGCATCGTCAAGAGAAACCGCATCCCCTACGGGGACCGGTGCGTGGTGATCACGCCGGACTGACGCGAGCGTCAGTCGGGCCAGGCGGTGAGCACGTCGACGCCGTCATCGGTGACGAGGAGCGTGTGCTCGAACTGCGCGGTGCGCTTGCGGTCGATGGTGACCGCCGTCCAACCATCGTTCCAGACCTGGTGGTCGTGGGCGCCGATCGTGATCATCGGCTCGATCGTGAACGTCATCCCCGGTTCCATCACCCTGGTGAGGCGTGGTTCGAAGTAGTGCGGGACGTGGATGTCGGTGTGGAACTGCTCACCGATGCCGTGCCCGACGAAGGCTCGGACCACCCCGAACCCCTCCGCCTCGGCGTGCGACTGGATGGCTCGGCCGATGACGTTGAAGGGCTGTCCCGGCGCCACGGACTCGATCGCCCGCTCGAGGCATTCGTGGGTCACGCGGACGAGGCGCTTCGATTCGGGGTCGACGTCGCCGACGAGGAACGTTCGGTTGGTGTCTCCGTGCACGCCTTCTCGGAAGATCGTCACGTCGAGGTTGAGGATGTCTCCATCGCGCAGTTCCCGGTCGTCGGGGATTCCGTGACAGATGACTTCGTTGAGTGACGTGCAGATCGACTTCGGGAACGGCGGCTCGCCGTACGTGAGCGGACTCGGATAGGCACCGAGACCGATCGTGGCCTCGTGACAGATGCGGTCGAGTTCATCGGTGGTGACCCCTGGCTCGGCTGCCGCGCCGGTGAGGGCGAGGACCTTTGCCGCGTCGGCACCGGTCCGACGCATCCGCTCGATGACATCGGGGCTCTTGACCGCTGGCTCCTCCCAGCGGATGACCTCACCCGCAGTCACGTAGGACGGAACCCCGATGTGGTCGGGAACCGCGCGCTGCGGTCCCACGGCCCCGGGACGGACAGGCTCGAAGCTGTCCTTGTGGCAGCGCTTGAACTTGCGGCCGCTGCCGCAGAAGCACTGGTCGTTGGCCTTGATCGTCGCGGTCACGGGAACAAGGCTACCGAGGGGTCGCCCCGATGCCCTTCAGCCTTCCCATCCGTACTGGTCGAGCGGACCGTGTCCGTCGCCGAGCTCCCATCGGGCCGAGCCGACCAGGGCGCGGTGCACGAACGCCTTCGCGGCTCGGACGGCATCGATCGGGGCGTCGCCCAGTGCGAGGCGAGCGGCGGTCGCTGCGGCGAATGTGCAGCCCGATCCGTGGTCGTTTCCGGTGTCGACCATGGGCATCGACAGCCGCTCTGGCTGCCCGCGAGCGCCGGCCACGACGTCGATCGACTGGGTGACCTCGTCGACGGCATCGCCGCCCTTCACGACGACCAGGTCAGGACCGAGACCTGCCAGTGCCACCGCTGCCCGCTCCATGTCGGCGACGGTCTCCACCTCCCGACTCGTGAGCAGACCGGCTTCGACCCGATTCGGTGTGAGGACCGTGGAATGGGGCAGCAGGTGCTGCCGGTACGCGTCCTCCACGTCGGGTTCGAACATGCGAGTGCCGTCGGCACGAACCAGCACCGGGTCGACCACGAGGCAGGGCAATCGACCCGTTGCCGCGAGGCGACCCACCGCCTCGACCACCTGGACGGTGCCCAGGAAGCCGGTCTTGACGGCGCGAACGTCCAGATCGGCGAGCACCGATTCGATCTGCGCCACGACGAACTCGGTCGGCACCACGTGTACCCCGTCGATGCCCAGGGTGTTCTGGGCCGTCAGCGCGGCGAGCGCGCTCGCACCGTGCAGTCCGAAGGCGGCGAAGGTCCGAAGGTCGGCGTGGACACCGGCTCCCCCGGAGGAGTCGGTTCCTGCGATCGTCAAGGCGACCAGCGGGGTGGACACGCTCAGGTCCGGCCGAAGTCGTCCTCGAGACGGACGATGTCGTCCTCGCCGAAGTAGTCGCCGGTCTGGACCTCGATGAACACGAGGTCTTCCGCGGTTCGGTTGGCCACACGGTGCGCCGCACCGGGGGCGACGTCCACGGTTCCACCGGGCTCGAGGGTCATGTCCGAACCGTCGAGGGTGACTGTGGCGGTCCCCCGCACGACGTACCAGTGCTCGGCTCGTCGGGCGTGGGTCTGGTAGCTCAGACGCTTGCCGGGATGGACGACGAGGCGCTTGACCTTGTGGTCCTTCTCGTCGGACAGCACCGTGTAGGTGCCCCACGGCCGTTCGTCGTGTTCGAGTCCACTCATGCCTGACAGCTTGCCCAGCCGACGCTGATGATGGCGAGTTCCTGGAGGAGCCGCCGCCTCGCCGGCCGGTGTCTAGCCCTCATCTCCGGTCGCGTCGAGGATCTCATCGAGCTTGATGATCTCGTCCATGGTCACGACGCCGATGAACAGACCGCGTCCGTCGGTGACGGGAAGCCGGTCGACGGCCGAGGAATCCATGGCCTCGACCGCCTGGCGCAGCAACCAGTCGGGGTGGGCCACCGGCACATCGGTGCGCATGATGTCGGCGATCGTGGTGGCTTCCCACTGCTCGCGCGGCACCTCGCGGAGGGCCTCGATCTTCACGGTCCCCACGTAGTCGGCGCCGTCCACCACGGGTACCGACTGCTGACGGGAGCCGATGACGTGGTTCCAGAAGAACTCCTGCGCCGTCGCCTCGGGCGGAATGGTCAGCACGTCGGTGTTCAGTGCGGACGCCAGCGGCATCGAGAACCGCCGCTCGAGGTGCCCGAGTCGGGAGCCGACCTGATTGCGCGAGACCGACCACCGGCCCATCATGAGCTGCGCGGTCACGGCAGCGATCAACCCGGGGACGACGAAGCCCGGTCGCCCCGTCGTCTCGGCGACGAACATCACTGCGGCGAGCGGGACGCGATAGCCGGCACCCAGGAAGGCGGCGATGCCGATCAGGGGAAACAGGGTCGAGTCGGTGTCGCCGAAGAGGCCACCGACAGCGCTCCCGAGCAACGCGCCCTGGACCACGAGCGGGATGAAGAGCCCGCCGGCCCCGCCGCCACCGAGGGTCAAACCGCTCGCCACTGCGCGGAGGACGAAGAGGAGCGCGACGAGCGAGATGGCGTGCGTCGGATCGAGCGACCACGTCACGGTGTCGTACCCGGCACCGAGCGTCAACGGGGCGTCGTAGACGACCTCGCTGAGCCACGCGAGCCCGGCGAGGACAGCACCCGCAACGACGGCGAGGAGCAGCGGGTCGTACCCCGCGCTGACGTTCTTCATCCAGCGGAGCCCGACGGAGAATCCCCGTGCGATCATGCCGCTCAACAAGCCCAGGGCCATCGCCCCGCCGAGTTCGACGAAACCGAACCCCGGCGAGCCCTCGACGGGGAGCAGTGGCTCGGTACCCAGAAAGGCCACGAAGGTGAGGTAGCCGGCCGCGGCGGCGATCGAGGCCGGCAACAGTTGGCGACGAGCCAGGTCGTCGCGGTACGGCACCTCGAGTGCGAAGACCACACCGGTGGCCGGCGCACGGAAGATGGCTGCGACGCCGGCGGCGGCACCGGCCACGAGCAGGACCTTGGCCTCGTCACTGGAGAAGAAGCGACGCAGGCGCGACTGCAGGAGCGTGCCGGTCTCGGCGCCGGCGTAGATGGCCGGCCCCTCGTAGCCCATGGCGCCACCGGAGCCGAGGGTGAAGAATGCCGCGAGCATGGTCGCCGGGAACGGCCGCAGCGGGAGGCGCCGATTCCGGTCGTGGAAGTTCTCGATGTAGTCCTCGGACGTCGAGCTCGACTCGCCACCGAGGTACCTGATGCAGAGCGCAGCGGCCACCAGACCGAAGAGCGGAGCGAAGCACCGCAGCCAGAACGGGCCCTCGACGAGCGCGTCGTAGACGACCTCCCGGGTCACGTACTCGAACCCGGCGACCACTGCGCCGGTGACGATCCCGGTCGCAGCGGCGAAGAACAGCACCTGTTGCGAGCGCCGGGAGAGCGCGAAGATCTGCTCGCGACGGTACGAGTCGGGCAGCGGGAACCGTGCCATCAATCGACCACGCAGGTGTGGCAGGCATCAGCTGCCGCGACGATGCCCGGACGATCGGGGCAGCGCAGCAGGAGAACCGTGTTCACGTGTGCCGACACTACGGACCACACGCCGCTCGGACGTAGCCTCGGGAGGTCCTGACCGCGGACGTGTGGGCGCATCCGCCGTCGACGATCGGCGTGGCAGCGTGTGCGAGCTCGCGAATCGTGGCGAGTCCGGTGTTCATCTGCACGGGGAAAGCGTCGACTGAACCGCGGGCCACGTCGAACCGAACGCGCCGATCGGCGCGTTCGGTGCGCATGCTGCGCACAACGCGCCGAACCTGACGACGCAGCAGTGGCCAACCTGCCTCAGACTTCGCTGAGCAGCGCCTCGATGTAGCCGGGTCCCGCAAGGACCATCGGGAGCCGGCGCTTCGGATGCCAAGGCGGGAGGTCGCCGGCTGCCGGCAGCGGCGCCTTGACGAGCAGATCTCGCAACGTCCCGCTCAGGTCGTACAGCCAGAGCCGCTCGACGAACCGTGGGTGAGCGGCGATGGCCGGGTAGGCGTGGATGACCGATCGAATCAGCGCCCTGGCGTCGCCGGCGAGAAGCAGTGGTTGGAGCTCGAGATCCGGCGGGCCGAGCCGCGCCCACTCGTAGTCGAGGAGTGTGACGAGCCGCCTACCGTCCCAGATGACGTTGTCGAGATGGGCGTCGCCGTGGACGACAACGCCGTCGCTCGGGTTTCTCAACCGGTCGACGGCCCGAAGACGTTCGATCTCCTCACCGAGCTGCACGACGGACTGCCGGTCGACATTGTCGAGTTGCGTCGCAGGCTCGACGAGTCGCAGCGCACGGTCGACGGGGAGCGGGTTGAGGTCTGCCCCGACGACGTCGGAAGTGTCGGGCTGGGCCGCTCGCGCCGCGAGCGCGGCCCGAACCGCCGGCGACGGTTCCCAGCCGTGCAGCGCACGGAGGGCGTGCCCGATCTGTTCGGCTGCCACGCGCTGCTCGGTTGAGTCGAGGTCAGCCCAGCAGTGGGACAACATGGCGCCAGGCACCCAGTGGGTGAGCGTCCAGGTCAGGTCATCGTTGACACCGGCGTCGGCGAGTCTGACGTGAGGCACCTCGTCCGGTAGATGCTCGAGGATGAGTGCCTCACGCTGGAGACGGGTCCGGTCGCCGCGCCAGCAGATCCGCAGCACGAGGTCGCCGACCCTCCACACGTCGTTCGAGTCGCTCGGCAGCGGGATCCGAGGGGCGTCGAAAGGCAGATTTGCGGCCTCGGCCACGAGCCGAAATCGCGCGTCGGAATCCACGTGCCATCATCGCACCCATGGCCCGACAATGAACACGGTGGAGGTGAGGGGAATCGAACCCCTGGCCTCGTCGATGCGACCGACGCGCTCTAGCCAACTGAGCTACACCCCCTGCGGGGAGTCCGGAGACTAGCTCAGGTGTCGGTCGGGGCAGAACTGCTCGCGTCGCCGGCGGAACCGGCCTCGATCGCCCGACGCAGCCGGGTCTGGAGGATGGTGGTGGTGACGTCGCCGCGGGTCCGTTCGGTCACTGCCCGGAGGCTGTCGACCGAGCGCCGGAGGCCGCCGGTGAGGGCGTCGGGGAGGTCGATCGAGGCGAGCACGTCATAGGAATCGTCCATCGCACCGAGGAGGGTCTGGGCGGTTTCGAGGTCGTCGGCGCGCAATCGATCGAGGACGTTGCGGCGCAGTTCGCTGGCCGCCTCGGCCAGCCCACGCATCCAACTGTGGGCCATGACGTCGATGTCGGTGTGTGACGGGATGTCGTCGCCGGCGACGAGCGCTGCGGTCAGTCGGGCTTCTGCGTATTCCTTCTCGGCATCGTGGAGGAAGCCGGCATGGCGGACCATGGCATGGTCGGCGACGGCCTGTTGGGCTTCACGCAGGCAGCGCTCGCACGCTGCGAGCTCGGTCGCATGGGCGTCTCGATCGCCGCGGTGAACGGCTCGTATCGCCAGGCTGGCGTGGCGGATGGTGCGCCGGCATGCGGGCAGCGCCGTCTCGCGTGCCCGATGGGCGTCGCCGAGTTCGCTGCGGATGTCGTTCACGACCGCGTCAAGGCGGTCGCGGCGCAAGGTCCTCAGCTCGCCGAACGACGCAGCAGTGCCTGCTGGGTGGGCGACTGACGTTGCGGGGCGTACTGCACCGGCCGCCGGGCCACCGGACGCTGCGCCGGCGCATACCGCTGCTGCTGGATCTGGAGCAGGAGCGCGACGTAGCCGAGGAGCGCGGCGTCGACCAGGAGGTGGAACAGCCACACGCTTCCACCGAGGGCCACGGCCAGTACGAAGGTCAGGCCAGCAGCACCGAGAAGCGTGAGGAACACGTCGCGACGGCGGCGCATGACCTCGTTGCGGCCCATCTGCGGGGAGGCGTAGCCCGCGGCGACGGTCTGGACGGTCTGGGGCTGGGCGGCACGCGATGCGGCGTGAGCATCGTGGCCATCGGCCCCGTCGAGGCCCCGTCCGGTGCGCTGGAGCACGGCGAGTTGCTGATGGAAGTCGACCACCGACGACGACGGGTGCGTTGCACGCCGCTTCTGGAGGTAGGGGGGAACAAGGACACCGGCCCAGATGGCGGCAAGCACTACCAACACCATGATCGTCATGCTCCTCGCCTCGCTTTCGGTGAGAGGAAACGTACGCACACCGAGACCCGAACTGGTGGATCTCCGGCGAACGCCGTCTGGCGGAAAGGGGGAACAGGTCTGCGACCCGTTCGTTACGTTTCTACTACGAAACGCAATGTTGCGACAAGCACTTCCGCAAAGTTTTCTTCGCAATCGCTACACGAATGCAGCAATTCGGCCGCTGGAGCGGGTCAGAGCCCCGCCAGATCGTCATCGAGATCGTCGGCCGCACGCCGATAGGTACCGGATCGGCCGCCGGTCTTCTCCCACAGCGTGAGCTCGCTGATGACCATGGCTCGGTCGGCCGACTTGCACATGTCGTAGATCGTCAAACAGGCGACCGAGCACGCCGTCATCGCCTCCATCTCGACGCCGGTCCGGTCGATGGTGTCGACCTGGGCCTCGACCTCGATGAAGTCGTCCTCGATGCGGAAGTTCACCAACACCGACCCGACGAGGAGCGGATGACACAGCGGGATCAGGTCGGGTGTGCGCTTCGCCGCCTGGATACCGGCGACACGTGCCACCGCCAACACGTCGCCCTTGGTGATCGCGCCACGGGCCACGAGCGATGCGGTGTCGGGTTGCATCGTGACCCGACCGCGAGCAACGGCACGACGATGGGTGGGGTCCTTCGGGGTGACGTCGACCATGCGGGCACGGCCCAATGGGTCGAGGTGGGTGAGTCCGCGCTCCGACATCGGCGGGATCCTACCCGCCGATCTGGGACATCGACTTGCGTGGCCGGATGAACTGGACCGTGCCGATCGAGTGCCCGGCCCACTTCGCGCCGACCGCTTCCTGCATCACCGCGGCGAGGTCGTCGTCGGTGCCACCCGCACGTAGGGGCGTCCGGAGGTCGAACTCGTCGAGCGCGAACAGACAGTTGCGGAGTTGTCCCTCGGCGGTGAGCCGGACGCGATCGCAGGACTCGCAGAAGGGCCGGGTCACACTCGGGATCACGCCGACGACCGACCCTGGATCACCTTCGGGACGGTCGAGGTAGCGGAACCGTTCCGCCGGCTCGCTGCCCCGTACGACCGGTTCGACCGAGAACTCGGCCGAGATGCGCCGGACGATCTCCTCCTGCGGGACCACTTGTTCGTTCTGCCAGCCACCATCGGCGTCCAGGGGCATGAACTCGATGAATCGAACGGTCACGCCCTCGTCCCGTCCGAACCGGGCGAAGTCGAGCACTTCGTCGTCGTTGACGCCGCCGACGAGGACCACGTTGACCTTGACCGGGTCGAGACCGGCCTCCTTGGCCGCACGGATGCCGTCGAGGACCTTGGGGAGTTCGTCGCGACGGGTGAGTTCGGCGAAGCGGTCGGCGCGGAGCGAGTCGAGGCTGACGTTGATCCGTCGGAGCCCCGCGGCCACCAGGTCGTGGGCGACGTTGCGCAGCGTGGAACCGTTGGTGGTCATTGCGATGTCGACCAGCGGACCGTCGCCGCCGACGCGGAGCCCGGCCAGTTGTTGGACCAGGACGGGGAGGTGGGCACGGACCGTCGGCTCACCGCCGGTGAGGCGGATGCCGTCGACCCCGAACCGCTCGACGAAGATCCGCGCGATGCGCGCCGTCTCCTCGAAGGTCAGGATCTCGTCGCGACCGAGCCATTCCATGCCCTCCTCGGGCATGCAGTAGGTGCAGCGGAAGTTGCATCGATCGGTGACCGAGATCCGCAGGTCGCGGTGCACGCGTCCGAAGGTGTCGATCAGCTGCTCGTGAGTCGCCGGGTCGGCCATAGGTCTCCGAGGCTATCGGCGTGACGTCAGCGCGTGTCCTCGAACGGCCACGGGCCGTCGTACATCACGATCCGATGTCGCGGACCGTCGAGGGAGGCGTCACCCGATTCGTATCCTGCATCGCCCGCCCACATGGTGACGATGGCGTCGTCGACGGTGCCGACGCGGGTGGCGTACCGAAACGGCGTACGGGCGGCCGCTGCGGCCAGCGCCAGGTCGACGTCGACGTGTCTGGCGAGGTCGTGCAGCGTCACCACGGTCGGTGGTGCGAGCTGGATGTCTCCGTCGTCACGACGCCGGAGCATGTCCGAAGGTCGTACCCACGCGTCCTCGTGGATCTCCCCACCGTCGATGGTGACTTCACCGGCCTCTCCCACTGGGGCGCGACACACGAAGAACCAGGTGGCGAATCGCTTGGGTCCGTTGAGGGACATGGCCGGCGGCGTCCAGTGACTGAACGGCACGAGCCCTGTCGGATCGACGAGGAGGTCGGCCTCTTCGAGGGCTTCGCGAACCGCCGCCAGCCGAGCGGTCTGCAACTCGTCGCCGCCGACCTCGTCGTCGGGGTCGATGCGGCCCCCGGGGAACACCCACATGCCACCGAATGCGAGCTTCGAGTTCTTCCGCAGCATCAGCACTTCCACCCCAGCCTCGGTGTCTCGCAGCGGGATCACCGTGGCAGCAGGGATGAGCTCGGACACGGTCGCGATCAGCCGGCCTCGATGAGCGCTCGCTTGGTGAGCACTCGGGCGAGGTGCCGTCGGAACTCGACGCTGGCATTGAGGTCAGCGGCGGGTTGGGCACCCTCGTCGGCGACCGTCGCGGCATCCTCCGCAGTCGCGCCCGACGCGATCGCGGCCTCGGACGCCGCCGCTCGGACCGGACGTGAGTCCATGTTGACCAGACCGATGCCCGCGCCTCCGTCCCTGCGCACGCAGGCGACGCCGACGATGGCCCAGTCCTGGGCCCGGCGGTTGAACTTCTGGAACGACCAGCCGGCTCCCGCGACCTTCGGCACCCGTATCTCGGTCAGCAGGTCGGTCTCGCCGAGCGCGGTCTCCAGGAAGCCGGTGAAGAACTCGTCGGCCGCAAACTCGCGAGTGCCGTGCTGGCCCTGCACGACGAGCGTGGCGCCCAGCGCGAGGAGCACGGCCGGGAGGTCGCTGGCCGGGTCGCCATGGGCGACCGAGCCCCCGATGGTGCCACGGTGCCGGACCTGGGGATCGCCCACGTGCGATGTGGCGTGCGGGAGGATCGGCGCCTCGGAACGCAACAGTGCGCTGCGCTCGACGGTGCGATGACGGGTCAGCGCGCCGACGGCGACATGGTCGCCTCGATCCTCGATGTACCGGAGTTCATCGAGCCGACCGACGTCGACGAGAACGCTCGGCGTCGCCAACCGGAGCTTCATCAGCGGTAGGAGTGAGTGGCCACCGGCCAAGAGCTTCGCCTCGTCGCCGTGCTCGGTGAGTGCGGCGATCGCAGCCTCGGCGTCGTCGGCGCGGAGATACTCGAACGACGCGGGGATCACCGGGACACCTCGACGGTGCTCTCGCTGCGGCCAGCGTTGGCCGTGCCGCCCCGTCCGGTCTGCGCCGCAGCGAGAACGGCGGCGACGATGTTGTGATAGCCGGTGCATCGACACAGATTCCCCTCGAGCCCCTCGCGGACCTCGGCCTCGGACGGGTCGGGGTTCTCGTCGAGAAGCGACGTGGCGGCCATGACCATGCCCGGGGTGCAGAACCCACACTGCAACCCGTGTTGCTCGCGGAACGACTCCTGCATCGGATGGAGTTCGTCGGCCGTCGGGGCGAGGCCTTCGATCGTGGTGATCGCTCCCCCGTCGGCCTGCACCGCGAGCACGGTGCACGACTTGACCGACTCGCCGTCGAGGTGGAGCGTGCACGCGCCGCACGACGACGTGTCGCAGCCGATGTTGGTCCCGGTGAGCCCGACCACGTCGCGGATGAACTGCACGAGCAACGTGCGCGGCTCGACATCGTGGCGCTGTTCTTCGCCGTTCACCGTGATGCTGATCTCCACGAAACCGCCCCCTGTCCGATCGAGACCGGCGGACGTTGCACCGGTCCTTGCGCCGTCTTCCTAGCGCATCCCCTTCGATCGTGCGTCACCACATCGGGTGTCCGCGACCCGATCGTCGGACGAACGTCACCCACTAGGCCATTCGGCCTACTACCATTCGTCGTGGAGCCCTCCTGGCGGAGATCCCCACACAACCGAGAACCGAGACGAATCGAGGTCGCATGGGACTGTTCCGACACGACGAGACGATCGATCTGACCGACACGGAGCCGGACGAGCCGACGCAGAGCGACGGCACGACCGAGCATCAGGCCGCGGTACACGCCGGTGTTCCGGGCCGATGCCCGACCTGCGACGGCTACGGCTACATCGATCACATCGACATGGTGCACAAGTACCAGCGCCAACACTGTCGAACCTGCGGGCACGTCTGGGAGTTCACCTTCGACGACGCCGGCGACGTCCTGGACTTCACCGACATCGAGGACGGCTCGCTCGACCGACAGGACTTCGGCATCCAGATCTAGCCGGAGGCACCCTGGATCGAGTCCCACACACGTTCAGGCGTGCACGGCATGTCGACGTGTCGGACCCCGAGTCCCGACAGCGCGTCGCACACCGCTGATTGGACGGCGGGGGTCGACCCGATCGTTCCCGACTCGCCGATGCCCTTCGCGCCGAGCGGATTGTGTGGTGTCGGCGTCTCCATCGTCACCAGTTCGAACGACGGCAGCTCGGTGGCCGAGATCATCGTGTAGTCGGCCAGGTTGGTGGTCACGGGGTTTCCGTCCTCGTCGTACTGCATGTGTTCGTAGAGCGCCTGGGCGACACCCTGCGCGATCCCGCCGTGGCGTTGTCCCTCCACGATCATCGGATTGAGGACCGTGCCGGCGTCGTCGCAGGTGACCATGCGGACGAGGCGGACCATGCCGGTTTCGGTGTCGACCTCGACGACGGCCACGTGTGCACCGAACGGAAACGTCGGGCTCGCCGACTGGAAGTCGGTCTGGGCCTCGATCCCCTCGGGACCGGCCGCTGCGGCGACCTCGGCCCAGGACCGTGACACTGCGGGACTCCCGGCGACGTGGAACGCGCCGGTTTTCGAGTCGAGTTCCAGGTCAGCGGGATCGGCTTCGAGGAGGTCGGCGGCGATCTGACGGGCCTTGTCGACCACGAGTCCGGAAGCCTCGTGGATCGCCGATCCCCCCAGCTGCAGCGATCTCGACCCGAACGTCCCGACGCCGCGGGCGATCTCGTCGGTGTCGCCGTGGACGACGCGGATCGTGTCGAGCGGGATCCCGAGCGCATCGGCCACGAGCATCGCGAAGCTGGTGTCGTGGCCCTGTCCGTGACTCGAGGACCCGGTGTAGGCGGTGGCGGTGCCGTCGGCGTGGACGACGACGCGGCCGTACTCCTCTCCGGCCTGTGGACCGGCGGTGACCTCGACGTAGACCGAGACCCCGATTCCGATCTCGAGCGTGCTTCCGGCGGCTCGACGCGTAGCCTGCTCGGACCGGAGGTCGTCGTAGCCGGCCGCATCGAGGGCGAGGTCGAGGCTGCGCTCGTAGTCGCCGACGTCGTAGACCGTCTCGGTGGGTGTGGTGAACGGGAACGCGTCAGCCGGGATGAGGTTGGCCCGTCGGACCTCGGCGGCGTCGACCCCGATCTCGGCCGCGAACAGATCCATCGCCCGCTCGATCGCCGCGGTGGCCTCCGGGCGTCCCGCACCGCGATACGCGACGATCGGCGTCGTGTTCGTGACGATCGACGTGGCGTTGAACTGGACCTCGGGGATGTCGTAGACGCCGCTCGTCATGGTCCGGGTCATGAACGACAAGAACGCGCCGAGCGCTGGATAGGCGCCGGAGTCCTGGACCAGGTTCAGCCGGTACGCCCGGACCTTCCCATCGCGGTCGCCGCCGATCTTGACCGTCTGCCACTGACCCCGGCCGTGGCCCATGCCGACCATGTTCTCGGACCGCGTCTCCACCCACCGAACCGGTCGGCCGAGTTGCTTCGAGATCCAGCCGAGAAGGATCTCCTCCGGATAGGCACCGATCTTCGGTCCGAATCCGCCGCCCACGTCGGGCGTCTTCACCCGCACCTGCGTCTCGTCGAGGCCGTACCACTCCTGGAGGGTGGCCTTCACGCCGTGGGGCGCCTGGGTCGAACAGAACTGGATCAATCGACCATCGGACCAGGTGGAGGCCGCCGCCCGGACCTCCAGTGGACACCCGGCGACCCGCTGGTTGACGAACGTCCCGTCGACGACGACCTCACAATCGTCGAAGGGCGCGTCGTCCTCGCCGAAGGTGAGATCGAGGCTGATGTTGTCGCCCGCCTCCTCGAAGAGGAGGACGTCGCCGGCGAGGGCCTGATCGGGCGTCAGCACGACGGGGAGGAAGTCGATGTCGGCCCAGACCGACTCGGCCGCGTCGGAACCGGCCTCGGGAGTCTCGCTGACGATGACGGCCAACGGCTCGCCGACGAACCGAACCTTCTCGCTGGCGAGCACCGGACGGGCATGCAACGGATTCAACATCGCGACGGCGAGCGGAAGCAGCGGCATGTCGGCGAGATCGTCGGCCGCGTAGGCGGCCACGACACCGGGCGACTGACGCGCCTCGGAGAGGTCGATGTCGATGATGGTGCCGTGGGCGACCATCGAGCGCACGAAGGTGACGTGCAGGGCACCGTCGA
The DNA here is from genome assembly GCA_037968675.1 of Acidimicrobiales bacterium. Lineage (GTDB taxonomy): Bacteria > Actinomycetota > Acidimicrobiia > Acidimicrobiales > Salinilacustritrichaceae > Salinilacustrithrix. Next base: position 44,881 of record JBBKVY010000101.1, read on the forward strand.
GGAGAGGATCGTCCAGATCAGCCGTGTAGGTACCGCCGACCGTGAGGAACTTCGGATCCTCGGTGCGCAGGACCCGGTTGCCGAGAATGCTCATGGCTCGGGAACCTAGTCCGATGCGGGATCAGGAAATCAGGGTGCGAGCGGTGTCTCGACGGTCAGCGTGCCGAAGGGCCACACGGTCGGCAGATCGACCGGATGCTCGGGCGCGGGGAGCACGGCATAGGCCTCCTCGCCCGGCAACACGAGCCCGTACTGGGTCCGGGCGATGAGCTCGATCTCGGAGTCGGTGTCGAGCTCGGCGACGCGGGCGTCGAGGGCCTCCCGCTCGGCGTCCAGCGCGTCGAGCGAGGCCTCGGTCTCGGTGAGCGCAGATCGTTGATCGATCCAGGTCCGGGTCGGGAACACGTACACGGCCAGCACGGCGATCGTCGCGACCGCCACGGCGGCGACGAGCAACGGCTTGAGCCACCGGGTGAATCCCGGCGGGATCGCGAAGCGACGGACGAAGGCCGGGGCGGTCACTGCGAGCGGACTCCTGCGGGGAGCGCATCCCAACCGCGATAGGCGGCGGTCTCACCGAGTGCCGACTCGATGCGGAGCAGCTGGTTGTACTTCGCGACGCGGTCCGATCGTGCCGGTGCACCCGTCTTGATCTGCCCGCAGTTGGTCGCCACCGCGAGATCGGCGATGGTGACGTCTTCGGTCTCACCGGAGCGGTGCGACATCACCGAGGTGTACGCACTCCGCGTCGCCAGCTCCACCGTGTCGAGCGTCTCGGTCAACGACCCGATCTGGTTGACCTTGATGAGGATCGAGTTCGCGACCGTCGACTCGATGCCCCGCGCGAGGCGTTCGGAGTTGGTGACGAACAGGTCGTCGCCCACCAGTTGGCACCGGTCGCCGAGTGCCGCGGTCAATGTGGCCCAGCCGTCCCAGTCCTCCTCGTCGAGCCCATCCTCGATCGAGACGATCGGGTACTTGTCGACCCAGCTCGACAAGTACTCCGCAAGACCCTCGCCGCTGAGGGTCCGGCCTTCACCGTCGAGGTGGTACTCCCCGTCGCGGAAGATCTCGGAGTTCGCGGGATCGAGCGCGATCGCGATGTCCTGTCCGGGTACACGACCGGCCTTCTCGATCGCCTCGACGAGCAGTTGGACGGCCTCCTCGTTCGACCCCAGGTCCGGAGCGAAGCCGCCCTCGTCGCCGACGGCGGTGCTCAGGCCGCGATCGTGGAGGATCGACTTGAGCGCGTGATACGTCTCGGTGCCCCATCGGAGGGCCTCGGAGAAGCTGGCCGCGCCGAGGGGCATGACCATGAACTCCTGGAAGTCGACGTTGTTGTCGGCGTGCGCGCCGCCGTTGAGCACGTTCATCATCGGCGCAGGAAGGACGTGTGCGTTCGTGCCACCCACGTACCGGAAGAGCGGGAGCCCGCGCTCGTCGGCGCCGGCGTGGGCCACCGCGAGGGAGACGCCGAGGATCGCGTTGGCGCCGAGGCGGGCCTTGTTGTCGGTCCCGTCCAGATCGAGCATCGTCTGGTCGACGGAGCGTTGGTCGATGCCCTCGACTCCGAGGAGCGCGTCGGCGATCTCGCCGTTCACGTTGGCGACCGCGGTCGCCACGCCCTTGCCACCGAAACGGTCACCTCCGTCGCGGAGCTCGACCGCCTCGAACTGCCCGGTGCTCGCCCCCGAAGGGACGATGGCGCGGCCGGTGGCCCCGGAGGCGAGTTCGACCTCGACCTCGACCGTCGGGTTGCCGCGGGAGTCGAGGACCTCACGACCCTCGATGTGCTCGATGCTCGTCATACCGGCTTCCGTGACTCGTGGACTGTGGGACTGGCGGCTGTGGCTCGTGTGGCACCTGTTGGTGGTGTTGGCACGTTACCGCCGGCACGGGGAGGCGGGAAACACCCCATCCTGTGTGGGTTGCCGTCGGTCGACTACCGGTCCGGGCGCGAACGCTCGAGCGCCCGCGCCTCGTCGCGCACCCGGTCGGCGGCAGCCCGGACCGCTGACTCGGCGTCGATTCCCTGCCGACGCGCGTACGCCACGAGCGCGAGCAGTGCCGAACCGACATCGCCCTGCACGTCGACCGGTTCCGGCATCGGCGCGCCCATTCGGTCGGCCTTCGAGAGCACCTTGTGTGCGTACAGGAGCCCCGGCAGCGTCGCCGGGATCCCGTCCATGACCGAGCCCCTGCGCTTCTCGGCCTGCTTGATCGCCTCCCAGTCCGACTCGATCGAGTCGGACGAGGCGTCGCCGAACACGTGCGGGTGACGGCGGTGCAACTTGTCGTGGATTCCCCGGGCAACGTCCGCGACGGTGAACGAGCCCTGCTCGGCGGCGATCGCTGCGTGGAAGAACACCTGATAGAGGACGTCACCGAGCTCTTCCTCGAGGTGCTCGATGCTCCCTGCCGACTCTGGGTCGTAGCCATCGATCGCCTCGACGAGTTCGTAGGTCTCCTCCACGAGGTAGCGCCGAAGACTCTCGTGGGTCTGCTCACGGTCCCACGGGCACTGTTCGCGAAGGGTGCGGACGAGTCCCTGGAACCGGACGAGTTCCTGCGCGACCGGTGCGTGCACCGCAGGGATGAAGAGCGAGGTGAGGTGATCGGCATCGATCGCTCGGTCGATGTCGGCCCAGTCCACCTCGGTCACCGTCTCGTCGGGCAGTCCGAGCCGGGCCAGGACCACCGCGCCGGCCGGCTCGTCGTCCTCGTAGGCGAGCTTGATGTCGGAGAGCACGTGGGACGCGTGGCAGTGCGCCACCAGGACCGCCCCCGTTGCTCCTGCAGCGTCGACGGCGAAGCGATGCCCATCGACGAGCGTGACCCCGGCCTCGACCGGGTCGACGCCGATCCGACCCCACGCGAGGTCGAGGAAGGACATGCCCGGCACGATCTCGACGTCGACCCGGTCGTCGGCGCGCAACAGCGCGACCGTCCGTTCGAGCACGAACGGGGACCCCGGGATCGCGTAGCCGACCTCGCCGCGGGTCGCCGCGTCGGCGACGAGGTCGTCGGCGATCGTGCGGTAGACCTCGTCGAAGGTGGACGACGTCTCGTACAGCGAGTCGTACGTCTCCTGACCGGCATAGGACTCGGCCGCCGGATGTCGGTCGGTGCGGAGCTTCCAGTGGTCGAGCGAGGCCAGACGGTCGACTGCTCCGGCGGTGGTGAGGTCGGGTCCCGCGGGGCCGAGGCCGACGACGACGACGGTCGGGCGGGTGCCCGCCACCGTCACAGCCCGAGGACGGGTGTCGGATCCGCGAGCGCGCCGGAGGGCGGCTGGACGACGTCGTTGACGTCGGTGGATCCGTAGCGCGCGCTCACGTACACGTCGGCATCGACCGGTGCGCCTCCGACGGCAGACAGGAACTGGAGGAACGTGATGTCCTGGTAGATCTGCTGGCGGAGGTCATCGGGGAAGTCGGCGAACAGCGGCCCGAAGTCGCTCTCGACACCGGCGCGAACGTCTCGCAACTGCCCGGGGCCGTCGGCGGTCTCGGCGGCGTCGATGGTTGCGAGACGCGCCAACTCACCTTGGATGTGGAGGTTGAGGATCTCGTTGACGACCAACTGGGGGACGGCGTTCTGGTCGGGCGCACTGGAGATGTCGAGTTGGGCCATCAACTCGGCATTGGCGCCCCATGCGGTGGCCTCGGCCTCGAGGTCGTCGTGGGAGAGGTCGAGATCACCGACACTGGCGGCCACCTGGTACGAGTCGCCGCACCCGCTCAACAGGACGGCGGCGGACACCAGGACGGGGATCGCGAGTCGCAGTCGTCGCACGGCGAACGATGCTACGAGCTACGGACTTCCGCGACGAACCGGCTATTCGTCCGGGAGCAGGTGTCGCAGGAAGCTCACCAGGTCGACGGCAGGATCAGATCCCTTGGCCATGGGGACCTCGAGCATCCGGATCTCGGACTTGTACACCGCCTTGGGGGCGATGCGGGTCAGTCGGACGTCCTGGCTGGCTTTGAGCACGACCGGGCTGAGGCGGGCCTTGAACGCCGGCCCCATGAACCCGTCGCCGGCGACGACTGCGACCTCGGTGACACCCAGGCGGCTGCACTCGGCCCGCAGACGAGCGACGTCGAGCAACGCCTTGGCCGACTCCGGGATGGCGCCGTAGCGGTCCTCCCACTCGGTGGCGATGTCGTCGACCTCACCATCGCTGGTCACCGCGGCGAGGCGGCGGTAGGCCTCGAGTCGGAGTTCTTCCTTTTCGACGTAGTCGGGCGAGAGATGCGCATCGGTCGGCGTGTCGATCTTGATCTCGGCCGGCTCTCGGACCGGCTCGCCCTTGAGCTCGGCGACCGCCTCGGTGACCATCTGGCAGTAGAGGTCGTAGCCGACAGCAGCGACGTGGCCCGACTGTCCCGTACCGAGGAGGTTGCCGGCGCCACGGATCTCGAGATCGCGCATCGCGATCTTGAACCCGGACCCCAACTCGGTCGACTCGCCGATGGTGCGGAGCCGCTCGTAGGCATCCTCTGACAGCACCATGTCGGCCGGGTGGAACAGGTACGCGTAGGCCCGGCTCCCGGCGCGACCGACACGACCGCGCAGCTGGTGGAGCTGCCCGAGCCCCAGCAGGTCGGCGCGATCGACGACCAGCGTGTTGACCGTCGGCATGTCGATACCCGACTCGATGATCGTCGTGCACACCAGCACGTCGAACCGGCCTTCCCAGAAGTCGATGACCACCTGTTCGAGCGTGCCCTCGTCCATCTGCCCGTGGGCCACGGCGATCCGAGCCTCGGGCACGAGCTCGCGCAGCTGACTCGCGATCCGGTCGATGTCCCGCACTCGGTTGTGCACGAAGAAGACCTGCCCCTCGCGAAGGAGTTCGCGACGGATCGCCTCGGCCGCAGCCCGTTCGTCGTACTCGCCGACGTAGGTGAGGATCGGCTGCCGATCGGCCGGCGGCGTCTCCAGCAGGCTCATGTCGCGGATGCCCGTGAGGCTCATCTCGAGGGTCCGCGGGATCGGGGTGGCCGTGAGGGTGAGCACGTCGACGTCGGACTTGAACTCCTTGATCCGTTCCTTGTGCTTCACACCGAAGCGCTGCTCCTCGTCGACCACCAGCAGACCGAGCTCGTGGAACGTCATGTCCTTGTTGAGCAGCCGGTGGGTCCCGACGACGACGTCGACCGAACCCGTCCTGACGCCCTGCATGACGTCCTTGGCCTGCGCATTGCTGAGGAAGCGCGAGAGCATCTCGACCCGGATCGGGTACGCGGCGAAACGGTCCGTGAAGGTCTGGAAGTGCTGTTGGGCCAGCAGTGTGGTGGGGACCAGGATCGCGCACTGCTTGCCGTCCTGGACTGCCTTGAAGATCGCCCGGAGCGCGACCTCGGTCTTGCCGAAGCCGACGTCGCCGATCACCAGGCGGTCCATCGCGACATCGCGCTCCATGTCGCCCTTGATGTCGTCGACGGCCCGGAGCTGGTCGGGCGTGGGTTCGTACGGGAACGCCGCTTCGAACTCGCCCTGCCACGGCGTGTCGTCGCTGTAGGCATGGCCGCCGGCAGCGAGGCGTTTCTGGTACAGCACGACGAGTTCCTGGGCGATCTCGGTGACTGCCGAACGGACCTTCGCCTTGGTCTTGGTCCACGAGTCGCCACCGAGTCGCGTCAACGACGGGGTCTCGCCGCCGGTGTAGTGGCGAACGGCGTCGATCTGGTCCGACGGCACGTACAACTTGTCGCCGCCCTTGTACTCGAGCAGCAGGTAGTCGCGCTCGGTGCCGCCGATGGCGCGCTTGACCATTCCGCCGTACTTGGCGACACCGTGCTGATGGTGCACCACGTGATCGCCGGCCTTCAGGTCGTCGAAGAAGTTCTGGGCATCACGCCGACGAGGGCGAGCGCGACGGTGCGAACGCCGTCGACCGGTCAGATCCGATTCGGCCAGCAGCGCGAGCTTCACACCCGGGAGCACACAGCCCCGCTCGATCGGTTCGACGACGATCTCGCCGTCGACGCCGCAGTCGTCGAGCAACTCACGGAGCCGCGCGGCCGATCCGTCGCCGTCCGCCGCGACCACGATGCGGTACCCGTCGGCCCGCAACTCGCCCAGCTGGCGACGTCGCCGGTCCTCGTCACCGAGCGCGACCTGGAACGCGAACGCCTGGACGGTGGCGACATCGGGTCCTTCCGGTGCGGTGGTCACCTGCCAGGTCGGCGCGTTGACCCGTTCGAGCACGCGGTCGAGGGGAAGATGCAGACTCGGCCAGTCGTGTTCCTCGTCGTCGTCCACCGCGCCCCAGGTCCGAGCGAGGCTGTTGGCGAGGTCCGCCTCTTCGGCCAGGAATTCGGCCGCGCGATCTCGCAGTCGACGCGGCTCGACCAGCAGGATCTGGCAGTTGTCGGGCAACAGGTCGGCCAACAGCTCCTCGTCGGGGGCGAGCCAGGGCAGCCACGATTCCATGCCGTCGAAGAGTTGACCTTCGGCGATCCGTTCCCAGTGCTCCCTTCCCCATGGCTCGAGTGCCACCAGCTCTTCGGCCCGAGCGCGGACCTCGTCGGTCGGCAACAGCTCGCGACACGGAAGGACCTCGAGTTGGTCGACGTCCTCGGTCGAGCGCTGGTCGGCAACCGAGAACTCCGACAGCCGGTCGACCTCGTCGCCCCAGAGATCGATGCGCATCGGCCGGTCGGCAGTGGCCGGGAACACGTCGACGATCGAGCCACGAACCGAGAACTCTCCCCGATGCTCGACCTGGTACTCGCGGCGGAACCCGAACTCGACCAGGGTCGCGGTGAGTCGCTCGAGGTCGATCTCGGACCCCTTGCGGACCATGATCGGCTCGACCGATCGGCTCCCCGGGGCCAGACGCTGGATGAACGAGCGAACCGGTGCCACCACGACGGCAGGCAACCGATCTGGGTCGGCGAGACGGCGCAGCGTCCGCACGCGACGTCCCATCGTCTCGACCGCGGGGCTGACTCGTTCGAAGGGCAATGTCTCCCACGCCGGGAAGTACTCGACATCGGCAGGGTGGAGCAGCGCCCGCAGATCATGGACGGTCCGTTCGGCGTCGGCAGTGGTCGCGGTGGCGACCACGACGGGCCGACGTCGGGTTCGATCCACCAGGCCGGCGATGACGACGGCGCGTGCGGGATCGGGCACGGCGAGCACGGCGTTGGATCGACCGAGCACCGACAGCAGGCCCGGGTCGTCGCCGACGATCTCGGGAAGGTCACGGAGGCCGCCGGACGCGACAGCTCCGTCAGCCAGGCTTGTCGAGGGGCTCACTCGGTCAGGCTAGCGAGCCACCCCGAGGTCGAGGTCACCCGCCGAGCTCGGAGAGGCACGCCTGACCGATGTCCTGACCGAGTTCCTGCGCGTCGGCGCCGCCCGTGACGAGCTGGTCGACCGCGGCCTCGCCCTTGGCTTCCATCTGGGCGGTGATGCACGACTTGGCCTCGTCGCTCACCGGTACGCCGGCGGCGGAGATCGACGCCGCGAGGAGATTGCCGGTCACCGACGGGCAGTCGACGAGTGACGTGGAGAACGCCTCCTGGATGCCGGCGTCGTCGCCGTCGACCAGGCTGCGAGCGAGACCGATGCTCAGCTCGTCACCGTCGTCGAGCGAGCTGACGACGCACCCCATGTCGTCATCCGTCAGCTCGAAAGGAAATTCTGCGACGAAGACCTCGGTGAGCGGGGCGCCGAGCTGGCATGCCCCGAGTGATCCGTCCAGGTCGTCGCGCAACTGCTCGTCGTCGAGGTCGGCGTCGACGTCGCCGAACGACTCGGCGGCAGCGAAGTCCTCCGGTGTCACGTCTGCCTCGTCGAGCCGATCGGCGTCTGCTGCGTCGACGAGCGCCTCGGCCACGCAGCGGGCGCTGTCGCCATCCAGCGACAGGCCGCTGTCGTCTGCCTCGAGATCGGCCTGTACCGCTTCGACATAGGGCGCAGCGTCGACCGACGAGTCGGACGAACAGGCGGCCACTGCGAACAGTGGAACAGCGAGGGCGGCCAGGGATCGTGCGCGACGCATGGCGGGGACCGTAACCGCCGAGCGAGCTTCTGCCGGACGATGTTCAGTCCCGGCGGTTGAACCGCTCCATGGCCCGCTCGACCCCGTCGGTCAGGATCAACTCGACGGCATCGGCCGCTTCGGCGATCGCAACGTCGAGTTCCTTCCGGTCCCGCCTGCCGGGCCGGCGGAGGACGTGGTCGCGGCCATGCTGGGTGCCCGGCGGCTTGCCCACGCCGACGCGGACCCGCAGGAACGCATCGGTCCCGAGGTGTCCCTTGATCGACTTGAGCCCGTTGTTGCCGGCGAGGCCCCCACCGACCTTGACCTTGAGACGCCCGACCGGGAGATCGAGCTCGTCGTGGACGACGACGACCTTGGTCGGCTCGTCGATCCCGTGGCGCTTCACGAGCGCCGCAGCAGCAGCCCCCGCCTCGTTGTAGAAGGTCGTCGGGAACGCCACGACCAGTCGCAGCACCGACGGCGTCGCGCCGGACGAGTGGACCAGGAGTTCGGCGACTTCGGCCCGTTCCTTCTTCGACAGGGCGAGCCGTTCGCCATGACGGTCGGCGAGCAGGGCAACGCAGTCGGCACCGGCGTTGTGGCGCGTCCGTGCGTAGTCGAGGCCCGGATTCCCGAGCCCGACCACGAGCAGGTCGGCTGGCGTTCCGCGCCGCTCCGAGGCGGCGTCGAACAGGTTCAGCTGTCGTCGCCCTCGGCGTCGTCGCCATCGCTGGCCTGGGCACCGTCGCCATCCTCGGCAGCGTCGTCGCCTTCGGCTCCCTCTTCGCCTTCCTCGAGCTCGTCGTCCTCGGACGGCTCAGGGATCTCGACGACCGGGATCGATGCCGTGACGATGGCGTCCTCGGGGTCGATGTTGAGCTCGACGCCGGTGGGCAGGGCGACGCTCTCGGCCCGGATCGGATCGTCGAGCGTCAAGTTGGTGCAGTCGACGACGAGCTCGTTCGGAATCGAGCCCGGCAACGCCGAGATCGGCAGAGCGAAGAGCTGCTGGTCGACGACCAACTCCTTCAGGTGGTCGCCATCGGTGTTCTCGAGCACGATCGGAACCTCGACCTCGAGGGCGACCTTGCGATCGATGATGATGAAGTCGACGTGCGTGACGTTGCGACGCACCGGGTCACGCTGCATGTCCTTGACGATCGTGAGCCGCTCGTCGTCGTTGAACTCGAGCGTGATGAGGGCGTTCATGCCGGCCGGGGTGGTCAGCGCGGCCCGCAGATCGCTCCACTCGACGGCGATGGACGTCGGTGCGTCGCCGGCGCCATAGATGACGGCCGGGACCTTGCCCTCCCTGCGCAGCCGGCGCGACGACCGGGAGCCGATGGCTCGATCAGTGCTTGCCGTGAGGGTGAGTTGGTCGGCCATGACGGGCTCCATGATGATGCGATTCGTGGTGGGACCCAGTGGGCGCGTGAACGGGCGCAGCCGTGCCGGGACGAACGGACGAGTGTACGAACGGCCAACGGCGTTCGCCAAGTTGCACCAGCGACGCACACGACTGGGGGCGAAGAGCCCGCTCGGGCTCGAGGCCCAGCGAGCAAATCATGTCTGGTTCTTGCCGCCGAAGAGCTCGGACACCGACGTGTCCTCGAAGACGGCGTCGATGGCCTTGGCCAGAATGGGCGCGATCGAGTGGACCTCGAGCTTGTCGAACTGCTTCTCTGATGGCAGCGGCAAGGTGTTGGTGACGATGAGGCGCCCGATCGGCGAGTTCTTGATCCGATCGACCGCAGGGCCCGAGAGCACGGCATGGGTCGTGGCCGCGTGGACCTCGGAGGCCCCGTGTTCGACGAGTTGCTCGGCCGCTGCGCACATCGTGCCCGCCGTGTCGATCATGTCGTCGATCAGGACGCAGCAACGGCCTTCGACATCACCGACGACGTCCTTGGCCTCGACGCTGTTCTTCGCGCCCTTGACCCGTCGTTTGTGCACGATGGCGAGATCGGCGTGCAGTTCGTTGGCGTACTGCTCGGCCACCTTCACACGGCCGGCGTCCGGCGAGACGACCACGAGATCGTCGCCGAGACCGCGCATCGCGTCGATGAGGACCGGGCGAGCCTGGAGGTGGTCGACGGGGCCGTCGAAGAAGCCCTGGATCTGGCCGGAGTGGAGGTCGATCGAGACCAGGCGCGTCGCGCCGGCAGCCTTGAAGAGGTCGGCGACGAGCTTCGCGGTGATGGGCTCGCGCCCCTCGGCCTTCCGGTCCTGTCGGGCGTAGCCGTAGAACGGGCACACCGCGGTGATCCGCTTCGCCGAAGCCCGCCGCGCGGCATCGATCATGATCATCTGTTCCATCAGCGAGTCGTTGATCGACATGCCGTCGACGCTGCTGTGGCTCTGGATGATGAAGACGTCGCTGCCTCGCACGTTCTCGCCGAACTTGCAGTGGATCTCGCCGTTGGCGAACTCGGCGAGGTTGGGCTCCCCCAGCGTCTCGCCGAGCACGGCGGCGATCTCCTCGGCAAGGGGGAGATGGGTGCGTCCCGACAGGAGGTGCAACCGCTTCTTGGTGACGAGCTCCATGCGCTGGCTCCCTAGATGGCCTGGTCGGGGGGCGTCGTGTTGGCGCCAGCATAGTGAGGGCCGGTGGTCACGCCGGAAGCCACGACATCACCGGGTCCGAGCGCACCCCACGGTCCGACCGTCGCCCCGCCGCCGATGACCGCCTTGACGCCCACCGTCTGCACGACGTGGGCGCCGGGCCCGACCTCGGTGTCGACCAGGTGGGTATCGGGGCCGATGTCGGCTCCGGCGCCGACCCGACAGGTCCCCTGCAGCATCGTCCCGGGATAGAGCGTGACGTCGCGGTCGAGCGTGACCGTGGCGTCGAGATGCGTTCTGGTGGGGTCGACCAGGGTGACGCCTCGTCGCATCCAGTCGAGGTTGATGCGGCGGCGCAGCTCCGCCTCGGCGTTCGCGAGCTGCACCCGGTCGTTGATGCCGTGCGTCTCGTCGGCGTCGTCGGCGACCATCGACGTGACCCGGTGCCCCGCCTCGGCCAGGACCTGGACGATGTCGGTCAGGTAGTACTCGCCCTGCGCGTTGTCCGGCTGGATCCGGCGCAGGGCCGGCGACAGCAATCCCCGGCGGAAACAGAAGATGCCGGTGTTGATCTCGGTGATGGCGGCCTCTTCGTCGGTGGCATCCGCCTGCTCGACGATGCGCTCGACCCGGTCGTCGCGGCCCCGCACGATCCGCCCGTATCCGTGGGGATCGACCATGTCGGCCGTCAACACCGTGCATGCGCTGTCGGTCGCACGGTGGTGCTCGACCAGCGCCGCCAACGTGTCCGGTCGCAGCAGCGGCGTGTCAGCCGTCAGCACCAGCACGTCCTGGGGTTCGTCGTACTCGTCGTCGGCCAGCCCCGTGAGACCGACGGTTGCGGCGTCGCCGGTGCCCCGTTGCACGGTCTGCTCGACGAATTCGAGCGGCCGATCCCCTGCCTCCTCGACCAGACGCTTGGTCACCTCCTCGGCACCATGCCCGACCACCACGGAGACGAGGCCGACCGAACAGTCTTCGAGAGCATCGAGCACCCAGACGACCATCGGCTTGCCGACCAGGACGTGCAGCGGCTTGGGACGGTCGGACTGCATCCGCGTCCCGTGCCCGGCGGCCAACACGATGGCCGACAGCGGCCGGCCCGACTGGGAATCGTCCATGTGGTCCGGTCTACCGCATCGAATACGCTCCCCGGCACCGTCCCGGGTAGTTCAATTGGCAGAACGCCAGCCTTTGGAGCTGGATGTCGGAGGTTCGAACCCTCCCCCGGGAACGTGTCGCCTCCGGCGACATGACGAATTTCGCAGGGTGAAATTCGTCTGCCCGCTTTTCCGGCTCATAAGTTGGTCCACCTCATGGGTTCTCTCGTCAAGAAGCGCCGGAAGCGCATGCGCAAGAAGAAGCACCGCAAGATGCTCAAGCGCACCCGTTTCCAGCGCCGCGCCGCCGGCAAATAGTCCGGCCCGAAATCAGACGCGGTCGTGTTGCGACCGCCGGCCGACGACCGCCCCGAGCCAACGCTCCGGGCGGTCGGTTCGCGTGCGGGACCCTCGGAAGGAACGACCTCGGTATCGAGGACCTCAGTAGGTCGGCACGGTCCGCACCACCAGACGACCGGGGCCGGGGTGGGCACCTTCGACAAACCACGTCGACCCGCTACCGGCGAGGGTCGGTGTCTCACCGGTCGCATCACCGAACGCACCGCGGAAACGGTCGAGCCCCGGCGCCACGCGCAGAGCCGCCGGCTCGAGGTCGTTGGGACCGTTGCCCGTCGGGCCGCCGAGTTCGTCCCAGGCCCGGTACACCGCAGCGGTGTCGCAGCGGATGGCAGGTGTCGTCACCGTGAACGTGCGCTCCTCGAACGGCAGCGGCTCGAGCTCCCCACCGATGCCGGTGACCCTCGCCCGACCGCCGCGGAGGCAGAACGGGACATCTGCTCCGAGACTCACGGCGACGCCGAGATCGAGCAACCCGGCCCAACGCAGAACCGCAGCTGCATCGGACGAACCACCGCCGAGACCGCCGCCGGCCGGGATCCGCTTGTGGATGTGGACCGCCGCCGTCCGGCCGGCGGCGCGGAGCGCCCTGGCCACGAGGTTGTCCGATCCCACCGAGATCCCGGGCGACTCGGGACCGTCGATCTCGAGCCCGTCGCCCGCAGCGAACACCAGCTCGTCGGCGAGGTCGAGGCTGACCATCTCGGCATCGATCAGGTGATACCCGTCGTCGCGCACACCGGTGACCCGGAGCGTGCGCGTCAGCTTGGCCGGCGCCAGCATGGGCGTCATCGCGGCTCCACCAACAACGTCTGCGTCGACCGCCCGATCGGTCCGGCGACGTCGAAGAGCACGCTCTCGGCCAACCCGACCCCGTCGTCACCCAGCAGGGTCGACGCGTCGAGACACACCCACTCCCCCACGGGAAGCCGGTAGAGCGACACCGTGAGATCGGGATTGACGAACAGGACCCGATCCATGTCGAAGAGCTTCGACACCCCGTTGCCGAAGTCGGCGCCGAGGTCAGCAGCGCCGACCTCGCGTTCGAGGGCGCCAGCCAACAACGCGCACGGCGGTCCCCCGTGCAGTGCATCCGGGTCCCAGGGTCCGACAGCGAGCGCCGTCGGCTCGTACCGGCCGTCGTCGGATGCATGGAAGATGGCGTCGAGGCCGGCGACGGCGGGCATGGCGCTCATCGTGCCAGGCGTACCCACTCGTCGAGCGAGAGCTCCTCGGCCCGAGCGGTCGGCTCGACGGCGGCAGACTCGAAGGCCGACGGGTCGACGTGGTCCGACAGCGATCGCCGGAGCATTTTGCGCCGCTGCCCGAACCCGGCGTCGACGAGGCTGAACACCCGCCGTCGCAGTCCTTCGTCGCCCGGCGGGTCGTGACGCTCCAGGGAGACGAGCGCCGAATCGACTCTCGGTCGAGGGTGGAACACCGTTGGTGGAACTCGTCCGACGACGGTGGCCGTCGCCCACCATGCGGTCTTGACCGAGGGGATGCCGTGGGCGGAATCGCCGGGGCCGGCCGCCAAGCGATCGGCGACCTCGCGCTGCACCAGCACCACGCCGCCGGTGACGGTCGGTGCCTCGGCGAGGATCCGCAACAGGATGGTGGTACCGACGTTGTAGGGCAGGTTGGCGGCGAGACGCCACGAGGGGGCGCCGGCAAGGAGCCGTGCCAGATCGATTTCGAGCGCATCGGCCTGGATCACCGTCACCGCCGGCTCCACGGCGTCGACCACCGACCGGAGCGCGGGCACGAGGTGGCGATCGACCTCGACGGCGGTCACGAGCGCCCCTGCTTCGGCCAACGCGAGGGTCAGCGACCCGAGTCCGGGGCCGATCTCGAGCACATGCGTCCCGTCGTTCACCCCGGCGAGCGATGCGATGCGACGGACCGTGTTCGGGTCGATGACGAAGTTCTGACCCAACGCTCGACGCGGCGCCAGGTCGAACTCGTCGAGCAGTTCCCGGATCCGGCCGGCACCCATCGTCATGGCGTCGTTCGTCGCTCGCTCCGGACGGGAAGCGTCGTGGTCGTGGTGGTGATCGGCAGCGTGGACGACGTGGTCGACGACGTCACGACCGAGATCCCCTTGACGGGCCCGATCTCGGAGCGATCGCGGGGGACATCCGACGGAGTGACGATGCGGACCTCGTTCAGCGGATCGGGGGTCGGCTCGTCGTCCGGGAGGTTGTCGACGACGAGCAGGGGGACCGCGACCGCAGTGACTGCCAGTGCGATCCACAGACCACGGCGGCGACGGGCGCGCCGCGCATAGGGGTCGGGCACGACATCCGTGGCGTTCATCGGCCCACCTCCCCGGGAATCGCGGCCTGCTCGGCCACCGACCGTATTGACGCGCCCCGCTGGGAACCAAGCGGCGTGACGCCGGCCCCACGTTCCGTCAGGAGCCGAGGCCGTACGCCGTGGTGGCGTTGTCCCAGGTGGAGGCGGCGATCTCCTCGACCGTCGAGCCGGCGGCACTGGCAAGCGCCGCACCGACAGCGGTCACCCACGCCGGCCGGTTCTTCTTGCCCCGATGGGGTGTGGGTGCCAGATACGGGCTGTCGGTCTCGACCAGCATCCGATCGAGCGGACAGCGAGCGGCCGCAGCCTGGACGTCGGTCGCCGACGGGAACGAGACGATGCCGGAGAACGACAGGTAGGCGCCGCGGTCGAGGCACTCGCCGGCGTCGTCCGGACCGCCCGTGAAACAGTGGAACACCGTTCGATCGGGAACGCCCTCGTCGTCGAGCACCTCGAACGTCTCGGCCCACGCTTCCCGAGTGTGGATGACGAGCGTCAAGTCGTGCCGGTTGGCCAGCGCCACCTGCGCGGCGAAGACGTCACGCTGGGCGGCCCGCGGCGAATGGTCGTAGTGGAAGTCGAACCCACATTCGCCCACGGCGACGCAGGCGTCGGCCGCGAGCAACTCCGCGAGACCATCGATGCCCAGACGCGCTTCGTGGGGATGGATGCCGGCGGTGGCCCACAGGCCCTCGGAACCCGTGGCCCGGGCGATCGCCGCCTGCGACGTCCCGATGTCGACGCCGACGTCGATCATGCGCTCGACCCCCGCAGCGCGGGCGTCGAGCACCACCGATTCCCAGTCGTCGTCGGGAAGGTGACAGTGGTCGTCGGTCCAGCGCAACATCCGTGCCGGTCAGTCCTTGTGGCGGGGAAAGAGCGGCGCGCCCTTCGTGACCGGCACACCACCGGGATAGGCACCCCAGTCGGCGGCGGCAGGGAGTCGTTGGTCCAGCGGCTCGCCGTCGAGGCCGATACGAGACCAGATCTCGCGGCACGACTCGGGCAACGCCGGAGACGCGAGGACCGCAACGATGCGAAGGACCTCGAGCGCGTCTCCCAGGACGGCGTCGACGTCTGGACCCGGGTCCATCTTCCACGGCTCGTTGGTCTCGAGATACGCGTTGGCACTACCGATCAGTCGCCACGTCGCGTCGAGGGCGACCGAAGGCTGGAATCGTTCCCACGCCGCCGCGGTCTCGCGATACGCCTCCGCCGCGTCGGCCACCAATGGACTGTCGGCCCGGGGTGCTGGTCCCACGCCGTCGCACTTCTTGGCCACGACGGTCGCGACCCGCGACAGGAGGTTTCCCAGATTGTTCGCCAGGTCGCTGTTGAAGCGCGCCACCATCCCCTCGTGGCTGAACTCGCCGTCGGGGCCGAAGGGTTGATCGTGCAACAGGTGATGACGTACGCCGTCGACACCGAAGTCATCGATCAGGCGCGCCGGGGCGATGTCGGTGAGCGTGGCGGCACCGTGCACCGTCTTCGACAGCTTCTCGCCACCGAGCAGCAGCCAGCCGTGGACGTGGACGTGCTTCGGCGGTTCGAGCCCAGCGGCCATCAGCATCGCCGGCCAGTAGACGCAGTGGAACCGGATGATCTCCTTGCCGATCACGTGGTGCACCGCGGGCCACCACGTCTCGAACCGCTCCTCGTCGGTGCCGAAGCCGATCGCCGTCGCGTAGTTGATCAGCGCGTCGTACCAGACATAGAAGACGTGGCCGTCGGCCCACGGCACCGGCACGCCCCAGTCGAGGCTGGTTCGGGTGATCGACACGTCGTCCAGGCCCTGGCGCAGGAAACCCAACACCTCGTTCCGTTTCCCGGCGGGCTGGATGGCCTCGGGGTCGTTCTCGATCCAGTCGATCAGTCGCTGCTCGAACCGGCTGAGCTTGAAGAAGTAGTTGTTCTCCTCGAGCATCTGGACCGGCCTGCCGTGGATCGGGCAGTTGCCGTCGACGAGCTCGGCCTCGGTGTAGTACGCCTCGCACGAGACGCAGTACGGCCCCTCGTAGGTGCCGAGTTCGATGTCACCGTTGTCATAGATCCGCTGGAGCAGGGCCTGGACGGCAGCGCGATGCCGGGGCTCTGTCGTGCGGATGAAGTCGTCGTTGGAGATGTCGAGGAGCGTCCAGGCGTCGGCGAAGCGGGCAGCGTTGACGTCGGCCTGCTCCTGCGGGGTGACGCCGAGTTCTTCGGCAGACTGGGCCACCTTCAGTCCGTGTTCGTCAGTGCCGGTGAGGAAGAAGGTGTCGTCGCCCAACAGCCGATGCCACCGCGCCATCGCGTCGCAGGTGACGGTGGCGTACGCGTGCCCGATGTGGGGCGCGTCGTTGACGTAGTAGATCGGCGTGGTGACGTAGAACCGGCCCGGCATCCGGTGGAGCCTACGGCGACACCGTCTTCACGCCCGACCCGGATCGGCGCGGTCCGGCGCCCTCCACCCGGATACCGATGGTCCGCACCGCCTCGCCCACGGACACGACGCGTCCACCGACCCGTCGACGCCACGGACCCCGTCGACGTCGGGTCCGCGCCGCGTCTCGTGCCCGTTCCTGCATGACGACCATGGTCATCATCTCGCTCTGGACCGGATGCATTGGCCAACTCCTGGCTCGTTCGGCTGGAGGCGGTGCTGTCGACACGCGTCGTGGTCGATCCGCAGCGGACACCGCTCCATCTGCCCTGGGCCCGCCACTGCCGCGACGTCCTGCCCGAAGGCCTGCACGACGAGCTTCGGCGACTGGTCAGTCCCTTCGGTTCCTACGTTCCCGGTGTGTTCGAGATCGGGCTCGGCACGTCCAGTCGCGGGTTCGCCGACGATCTCGCCGCATTCCAGGCAATCGACGACGACCTGATCGCCTACGAACTCTCACTCTCGATCTCCCAGATCGGGTGCGCGATCGAGGAGGGACGCGGTCCGGAGCGCATCCACGAGGCCGACCATCGGGACGAGATGGTCGCCGCCGTCGCGCACGACGACCACCGATCGACGCTCCTGCGGATGGCGCTCGACGACCCGGGACGACTGCGGACGGAGTATGCCGATCTCCTGTCGGGGTACTGGGATGCGGCCTTCGCCGCCGAGTGGGACCGCATCGTCCCGAGCATCGAGGCCGAAGTGACCGACGGCGCCCACGCGCTGGTGACCCGCGGCGCGCCGGGCCTCACCGCCGAGATGCTCCCGGAAGGGCGATGGGACCCCGACCAGTCGGCCATCGTCATCGCCAAGGACTGGGACGGCGTGTGCGACGTGGCCGAGCGCGGCGGGCTGCTGTTCGTCCCGACGGTCTACGGCTGGCCCTGCGTCCTCATCGAGATGTCCGAACCCTGGCCGCTGTCGATCATCTATCCCCTCCACGAGCTCCGGTCTCCGCCGGTCCCCACGGCGAGCGACATAGAAGTCGTGGACGGGTTCCGCGCACTGAGCGACGAGACCCGACTCCAGATCGCACGACTCGTGGCCGGTGCCAGCCGGTCGACCAAGGAGCTCGCACAGTTGCTGAGCCTGTCGGACTCGGCGATCTCCAGGCACCTCAAGATCATGGAGTCGGCCGGGCTGGTCACCAGCCACCGGGACGGGTACTTCGTGCTCTACGACCTGCGACCTGACCGCATCGACGTGCTCGCCGGCGCGCTGCGGGCCACGCTCGGCCTGGACCAGACCTCCAGCGGTGCCGTGGCCGCGCTCCCGGTCTCGATCGGTCGTCTCACCGCCGGCTGACCCGCCAGGCGACGCTCGACGACGTGAGGAGGTCTCCTGGTGCTCGGTCAGACCGCCTCGTCCCGTCCGTCGCCCAGCGCCGGCAACCGTCGGACGTCGCCGGCCGCCTTCTTGGCGACGAATGCTTCACCCGGACCCTGCAGTTCGGGGGCCTGCGCGTCTCGGAGCCGGTCGACCTCGGACAGGGTCCTGTCGAACACCCGTCGGCGGGTGCCGTTGACCTCGTCACCGAAGGTCCGTTGCACGCTGTCGAGCTGCCGGCCGAGCTTGTCGAGCGACTCGGTGAACTTGGTCCACTCGTCGGTGACCCCACCGAGGCACCGGAGGATCTCGTCGCCGACCCGTTCGAGTCGGAACTGCTCGACCGACTGGCGTACCACCGCCAGCACGGCGAACAGCGTGGCCGGCGAACACAGCACGACCTTCTGTCCCAGCGCGACATCGAGCATGTCCGGATCTGCGTCGTGCAGGAAGGCGTAGACCGCCTCGTTGGGGATGAACAGCACCATGCAGTCGACCGTGTCGCGCGGATCGATGTAGCCGCGCCCGGCCAGTTCTCTGATCCGACTGCGCACGTCGCGCACGAACGCCTTGGTGTGGTGCGCCCGGTCGCCGTCGTTCTCGGACTCCAGCACCCGCAGGTAGTTGTCGATCGGGAACTTCACGTCCATCCGCAACTCGAGGTCGTGCGGGAGCAGGAATCGGAAGTCGGGAACCGTGCCTCCCGCCAGAGCGGTCTGCCGGTGGAAGTTCACCCCGTCGACCATGCCGGCGGCGGCGAGCACGTCGTCCGCCATTCGCTCACCCCACTGGCCGCGCTGCTTGGGGCTGGCGAGCGCCTGCCGGAGCGCGTCGGTGTGCGATGCCAGCGCAGTGTTGGTCGCCGTGACGTGACGGAGGTTCTCGACCAGCGAACCGTGCTGCTCGGCGGACGTGTTGCGTAGCTCCCCCACCACCCGGTCGAGCCGCTCGAGCTCCGACCGGACGCCGGCCACCTGCTCGGAGAACGCGTGGTTCCGGACGTCGAGTTCGCGGGTGCCGGCAGCGACGGAGTCTCCCAACTTGTCGGCGGCCAGGTCGATGACCAGGTCCACCGCCTCGCGCATGTCTGGGCCGGCCGGCGAGCGTCGTGGCGCGGTCCAGGCGACGGCGACGGCGACGGCGAGGAGGCCGAGGAGGATGGCGGCAGCGATGACGATGACCATTCCGCCCAGTATCCGGACGAGGGGTGACAAGAACGCGGATGCGCGATCGCATCGGGCGGCGTCCGCATGTCCCCGGGTCCACCGGTCAGGGGGACAGGGTCCGGCGCCGGTACCGTTCATCCATGGCCCGGATCCGCGTCTCGACCGTCATCGACGCCAGCCGGGCGGAGGTTTGGGCGTCGATGGAAGACGTCTCGACCCACACCGAGTGGATGGCCGACGCCGTGGCCATCCGGTTCCTCACCGAGCGCACGAGCGACGTCGGCACGAGGTTCGAGTGCGACACCAAGGTCGGACCGTTGAAGCTGACCGACGTGATGGAGATCACCGAGTGGAAGCCACGCAAGGCGATGGGCGTCCGTCACGTCGGTCTCGTCACCGGCGAGGGCGTGTTCACCCTCGGGCGGGCGCGCCGCGGGCGGACGAAGCTCCAATGGTCAGAACGGCTGACCTTTCCGTGGTGGATGGGTGGACCGCTCGGCGGCGCCGTCGGTGGTCGGATCCTGAAGCAGATCTGGAAGCGCAATCTCCGCCGGCTCAAGGCGCGCGTCGAGACCGCATGAGCGTCTTCCTCGTCCGGACCGATCCTCCGCCGGGCGACGGCCCGACCGTGGCGGTCAAGGACCTGATCGACATGGCGGGGTTGCCGACGACCTGCGCCTCGCGACCGGTGACCGAGCGAGCGACCGCAGCGGCCACCGACGCGTGCTGCGTGGCGAGCGTCCGTGCGAACGGGGGCAGGATTGTCGGCAAGACCAACCTCCACGAACTCGCCTTCGGCGGCACGGGCATCAACGAGTTCACCGGCACACCGGTGAACCCGCTCGATCCCAGCCGCATCCCTGGCGGGTCGTCGTCAGGATCGGCCGTGGCCGTCGCAACCGGGGAGGCCGACATCGCGCTCGGGACCGACACCGGCGGTTCGATCCGCACGCCGTCGGCGTGCTGCGGCATCGTCGGATTGAAGACGACGAAGGGACGCCTGCCGCTCGACGGCATCCACCCGCTCGCGCCGACCCTCGACGTCGTCGGCCCGATGGCGACAACCGTCGACGGCGTGGCCAGGGGCATGGCGCTCCTCGAGGCCGGGTTCCGACCCACCGACCGTCCTGCGCCGATGCTCGGCCGGTTCCTCCTTCCTGGCGCGAACCCGGAGATCGAGGATGCGATCGACCGGGCGCTCGCCATCGCCGAGCTCCAGGTCGAGCCGACCGACCTCCCCGGGTGGATGGATGCCTACGACGCGGCGACGGTGATCGCGTTCGTCGAGGCACTCGAGGTCAATGCCGAACTCTTTCGTGACCATGCCGACCAGCTCGACCCCGCGGTGCGCGCCCGGTTCGAGCGCTCGACGACGTTCACCACTGCCCAGATGCAGGCGGCTCGGACGATCGCCCGTCAGTGGCGAGTGGAGGTCGACCGCGCACTCGACCGTACGCCCGTGATCGCGCTCGTCGGGATGACCGATGCACCCCCGCCACTGGCCGATCCGCTGAGCGTCGACACCCGCCTTCCCAACGTCGGGCTGAACCTGAGCGGCCATCCGGCCATCGTGCTCCCGGTCGGGCGACCGGGACAGCTGCCAGCATCGCTGCAACTGTTCGGTCACCACCACAGTGAGGAACTTCTCGTCCGGACGGCGACCGAGATCGAGGCAGCGCTCCGCTAGAGGCTGTTTCCGATCACGACGCTCGCCAGCGCGCAGGCCAGACCCAACACCGTGACGAGGACCGTACCGACCCACACCGGGGCGTCGATGCGAGGGCGGACGACGTCCATGAGCACGCCAGCCGCGGCGCCGCCGACGAGCCCACCCAGATGTCCCCCGATGCTGATGCCGGGCACGGCGAAGGTGAAGACCAGGTTGATGAAGATGATGCCCCCGAGGCCGGAATCCATGGGGTTGATCCCCCGGGCCCACTGGCCGACGAGGGCGTAGCCGAACAGACCGAACACCGCACCCGATGCGCCGAGGGTCAGCTGGTTGGGATCGAGGATCATGACGCCGAGCGAGCCGGCGAACAACGACGAGACGTAGACCGCGGCGAAATTGACCCGGCCGAGAGCCGGCTCGAGCTGCCGACCCAGGATCCAGAGGGCGAACATGTTGAACGCGAGGTGGAGGATGCTCCCGTGGAGGAAGCCGCTGGTGACCAGGCGGTACCACTCGCCCTCGGCGACGCCGACCGCCTGTCCCAACCCGAACGGTCCGCCGGCGACGGTCCCCGACCCGATGAGTGCCCAGTCGAGCTCGAACTGACGCGACGGAGCACCACCGACGGTCCCGCCACCGGTGAGCGTGCTGAACAGGTAGACCACGACGTTGACGGCGATCAGGGTGGTGGTGACATAGGGCGTCCCGCGGGCGGCCATCGTCCGCGTCGTGACCACCTTCTGGCCGCTCGTCTTCACGCATTCCGGGCAGTGGAATCCGACGGAGGCCTGGTTCATGCACGACGGGCAGATCGGCCGGTTGCACCGTTGGCAGCGCACCCCGGCCCGCCGGTCGTCGTGCCGATAGCACGTCTGGACACCCGTGGTCGGATCACTGCTCACCCGACGACGATATCGGGGGCATCGACGTCGTCGTTGGTCAGCCTCCGAACGAGCGCGACACCGGCCCCCTCGCGGGGGCCGGTGGTGGAACGGACGTCGACGTGGAACTCGGCCGCTTCTTCGAACACAGCACCGCGGTGCTGTCTGGTTCGGGAGAAGGCGCTGGTGTCCTCGTCGCCGTTGTTCCAACGGTCGTTGTCACTGGCGAACTGTTCTCACTATCCGCCCACGGAGCGTCGTCGTCAAGAGACGATCAACGGTGTGACGTGCGGCCGTAGGGTGACGCCCGTGGACTGGTCCCGACACCGCGCCGTGCTCTTCGATCTGGACGGCGTGATCACGCCCACTGCGTCGGTGCACGAACACGCCTGGGCCGAGTTGTTCGCGCCCTGGGACTTCACGGCCGAGGACTACCTGACCTCTGTCGACGGGAAGCCTCGCTACGACGGCGTGCGGTCATTCCTCGAGTCGCGCGGCGTGTCGTTGCCCGAGGGCACGCCGGACGATCCACCCGGCGATGACACGATCTGCGCCATGGGGAACCGCAAGAACGAGGTGTTCAACGACATCCTCGAGCGAGACGGGGTGGCGGCCTATCCGGGAACGCTCCGCGTGCTCGACCACCTCGACGACCTCGGGATCCCGCAGGCCATCGTCTCGTCGTCGAAGAACGCCCGACCCGTGCTCCGCGCCGCCGGCCTCGAAGGTCGTTTCCCCCACGTCGTGGACGGTGTCACCGCAGTGGAGGAGGGACTCGCCGGCAAGCCCGACCCCGCGATGTTCCTGCGTGGCGCCCAGCTCATCGACACCGAACCCGGCAGCGCTGTCGTGGTCGAGGATGCATCTTCGGGCGTCGCCGCCGGCGCGACGGGTGGCTTCGCCTTCGTGCTCGGTGTCGATCGAGGCGGCAACCGGGCGTCGTTGCTCGACAGCGGGGCTGACGAGGTCGTCGACGACCTGGGCGAGACCCTGACGTGAGAGGAACCACGTGAAGATCAGAGCCACGGCGAGCGCGATCCCCCGCCATCGTTTCCCGGTCGAACCCTGGCGCCTGGTCGAGACCGAGCCCTCGGCCGACGACCGCGGCCTGACCGAGACGCTGTTCGCCATCGGCAACGGCTACCTCGGCATGCGGGCCAACCCGCCCGAGGGCCGCGAAGCACACACCCACGGCACTTACCTCAACGGGTTCCACGAGACCTGGCCGATCAAGCACGCCGAGGACGCGTTCGCGTTCGCCAAGACCGGTCAGACGATCGTGAACGTGCCCGACGCGAAGCTCATGAAGCTCTACGTCGATGACGAGCCCCTCCTGCTCCCGGAGGCCGATCTCGACCACTACGAACGGGCCGTCGATTTCCGGACCGGACGATCGCACCGCGAACTCTTGTGGACCACACCCGCCGGCAAGCGGCTCCGAGTCCGATCGGAGCGGATGGTGAGCCTCGAGCACCGACACCTCGCCGTGTTGCAGTTCGAGGTCGAGATGCTCGAGGGATCGGCACCGATCGTCGTCTCGTCGCAGCTCCTGAACCGTCAAGACGGCGAGGACGAGTACCACGTCATCGACGCAGCGCTCGGCGAGGGTCGCGATCCCCGGCAGAGCCGCAAGTTCGACCAACGGGTGCTCATCCCGCAGCTCCAACGGCACGACGAGGACGAGTCGGCGGGCGGCGAGGTCGTGCTCGGCTATCGGTGTGCGGACAGTGGCATGACGCTCGCCTGCGGGTACCAACACCTGCTCGACACGCCGTGCGAGTACTTCATCGAGAACGTCGTCGGACCCGATCTCGCCAAGACCGTGTTCACGATCGAGGCGAGCGAGGGAGAGACGATCCGGATCACGAAACTCGTGAGCTACCACTCGTCGCGCGGCATCCCCGCCGAGGAGCTGGCCGACCGCTGCCATCGCACCATGGAACGAGCCGTGAAGACCGGTGTCGCTCAGTTGCAACGGGAACAGGAGGCCTGGCTCGACGACTTCTGGGCCCGGACCGACGTCGAGGTCGAGGGCGACGAGGTCGCCCAGCAGGCCGTCCGGTGGAACCTCTTCCAGCTCGCCCAGGCCTCGGCCCGGACCCACGAGCAGGGGGTGGCCGCGAAAGCCGTGACCGGCGGCGGCTACGACGGCCACTACTTCTGGGACACCGAGGTCTACGTCCTCCCCTGCCTCGCATTCACCAGTCCGGACGCCGCTCGCAAGCTCCTCCGCTTCCGTTGGCAGATGCTCGGGGCGGCTCGCCAGCGAGCGGCCGAACTCAGCCAGGTCGGCGCCCTCTACCCGTGGCGGACCATCAACGGCGAAGAGGCCTCGGCCTACTACGCGGCAGGCACTGCGCAGTACCACATCAATGCGGCGGTCACGTACGCGCTCGAGCGCTATCTGAACGCCACCGGCGACATCGATTTCCTCGCGCACGAGGGCGCCGAGATCCTCGTCGAGACGGCCCGCCTCTGGGCCGATCTCGGATTCTTCGAACACAACGGCAACCATCGATTCCGCATCCACGGGGTCACCGGCCCCGACGAATACACCACCGTCGTCAACGACAATCTGTACACGAACGTCATGGCCCGGTTCAATCTCCGCTACGCGGCCCGCACGGTGTCGTTCCTGTCGGAGTGGAGCCCAGCCGCGTTCGAGGCGCTGCAACGGGTCACCGGCGTGACGACCGAGGAGATCGCGTCGTGGAACCGCTGCGCCGACGCCATGTACCTCCCCTACGACGAGGAACTCGGCATCCATCCACAGGACGAGGGCTTCTTGGACCTCGAGCCGTGGGACTTCGCCAACACGTCCTCGGATCTCTACCCGCTCCTGCTCAACTTCCATCCGCTGGTCATCTACCGCAAGCAGGTGCTCAAGCAGGCCGACGTGGTGCTGGCCATGTTCCTCCAGGGTCAGCACTTCACCCGGGAGGAGAAGCGCCGCAACTTCGAGTACTACGACCCGATCACGACCGGCGACTCGTCGCTGTCGGCGTGCGTGCAATCGATCGTGGCGGCCGAGACCGGTCACGAGGACCTCGCGCTCGACTACTTCCACCAGTCGCTCTATCTCGACCTGGCCGACACCCACGGCAACACCGTCGACGGTGTGCACATCGCCAACGCCGGCGGCGTGTGGGCCGCCCTGGTGCACGGATTCGCCGGGCTGGTCGACACCGGCGAGCACCTCCGCCTGGAGCCGAGACTGCCCGCGGCGTGGTCGTGTCTGCGCTTCCGCATCACCCGCCACGGTTCGAACCTGCTGATCAACGTCGACGCCGAGGGCGCGACGATCGAGTTGGTCGACGGTCCTCCGGTGCCGATCCAGGCCGACGCTGACCACGCGCTCGAGATCGTCCGCGCCGACGATCCGGTCCGGATCGCCCGTCCCGCCAACTGACCCGACTGGATCTCGGACGCGCCCGGCGAGACCTCGGACTACGCGACGGGACGTGCGATGCGCCATTCCCCAGACGCGCATCCAGCGACGGTCGCACCGGACGTCGAGGGTGTCCACCGCCGTCACTGCCGCAGCGAGCGCTCAGCGGTCTCCTGTGCACCAGACCATCCGCCACCCTTCGGTTCCCGGACGAGCGCCATCAGTTGCCGGTGAAGTCGGCCTTTCCCGGGCCATGTTCGTTGAAGGAGGCCACGCCGATCTGACTGTCGTTGGTGCCGAACGATTCGACGAAGAGGTCCTGTTCGATGCGGAGCCCCGTGGAGAGATCGGTGGCGAGGCCGCGATCGATGGCGGCCTTCGCCAGACCGGCGACCGCCGAGGGGCCGGCGGCGAATTCGAGCGCCCAGTCGAGGGCGGCCTGTTCGAAGCCGTCGGCTGCGACGACACGATCGACCAGTCCGATGGTCGACGCCTCGTCGGCCTTCACCTGTCGGCCCGAGAAGATCATGTCCTTCGCCCTCGACGGGCCGACCAGGCGAGCGAGACGCTGCGTGCCCCCGCCGCCGGGGATGATGCCGAGCAGTATCTCGGGCTGTCCGAACCGCGCGCGGTCGGATGCGATGCGAAGGTCACAGGCGAGGGCGAGTTCGCAGCCACCGCCGAGCGCGTAGCCGCCGATGGCGGCGACAGTCACCCGTGGGATCGCAGCCATGGCCTCGAGCGCCTCGAGGAAGCACGTGCCGACGGTCCGTGCCTGGTCAGGGCCGGAGAACTCGCTGATGTCGGCGCCGGCTGCGAACACCTTGGGTCCTCCGGTGACGAGCACCGCCCGGGTCGGATCGTTGGCCAAGCCGACGGCGACGTCGCGCAACTCGACCAACAGCGCTGCGCTCAGCGCGTTGACCGTGGGGTTGTTGAGCGTGACGACGGCCAGGCCGTCGTCACGTCGTTCGAGCTCGACCAGTGCCATCGAACAGACCCTAGGAGCCCGAGCCCAACAACTCGTCGGCGGCCGACCAGGGGTCGACACCGCGGGACTCGACCTGGTCGAGCAGTTCGTCGAAACGGTCGCCCTCCGATGTCTCGCGTGCGCGGAGCAGCAGGCGCTCGGCCACGATACGGGTGAGCTCCTCCCGCGCCCGGCGGCCCCGCCGTCGCTCGAGCTCCCCCGATGACTCGAGGTGCGCACGGTGCGCACCGACCTCGCTCCACAGTTCCTCGACACCGGTTCCAACGGTCGCGACGACATCGACGATCGGCGGACGCCAGCCATCCTCCGGGTGGGTGAGATCCAGCATCGCGGAGAGGTCGCGACGAGTCTCACCGGCACCGGGACGGTCGGCCTTGTTGATCACGAAGACGTCGGCGATCTCCATGAGCCCGGCCTTGTTGGCCTGGACCGCATCGCCCCAACCCGGGTTGACCACGACGACCGTCGTGTCGGCGGCGCCGACGATCTCGACCTCGACCTGGCCGACGCCGACGGTCTCGACCAGTACCCAGGGGAACCCGGCGGCGTCGAGCACGCGCACTGCCTGTGGCGTCGCCAGGGCGAGACCACCGAGGTGGCCGCGCGTGGCCATCGATCGGATGAACACACCGTCGTCGAGGGCGTGGTCCTGCATCCGGATGCGATCGCCGAGGATCGCGCCACCGGTGAACGGCGACGACGGGTCGATGGCCAGGACCGAGACGCGGGAATCGGCACCCCGCACCACCGAGACGAGCGACGACGTGAGGGTGGACTTGCCAGAGCCCGGCGCGCCCGTGATCCCGACGGTGTAGGCCGCGCCGCTCCGAGCGTGTGCGATCGCCCCGACGGCCCGAGCGTTCTCGCCACCCCGTTCGACCATCGAGAGCAGCCGGGCGACCGATCGGCGATCGCCGGCTTTCGCGGCCTCCATCAGCGCGAGAGGCGCCATCGAGTCGAGAGGCAGCGTCTGCGGATCCCGGTCGGTCACGGGACGGGTCTACAGGCTGACGGCGCTCTCGACGAACGTGTCGCCGATGTTCACGACCTCGGTGACGCCCTCGACGCGATCCTTGAGGATCCGCTCGACGCCGGCCTTGAGCGTCAACGTCGACGCCGGGCACGTGACGCAGGCCCCGACCAGCTCGACCTCGACCTTGCCGGTCTCCTCGTCGACGCTGCGCAGGAAGATGTCACCGTTGTCGGCCTGGACGGCCGGGCGGATGGCCTCGATGACCTTGGCGATCTTTTCTTCCAACGACTCTGCTCCTGATGGGGGTGGCGTCAGTCTCGCAGCGCGACACGCGGGTCAACAACGTGATGACGCCCGGTGTTCCCCGCCAGATGGAAGGGTGTCCCGGTGCCAGCGCCCGTTGTGACCTTCGAGGAGACCGCAGAGGTCGACGACGCAGGACTCGCTGCGTACCGGGAGCCGCGATCCGACGTCGTCGAGGAGTCCGACGACGGCGACGGTCGATTCGGTCTGGTCCGGGGACCGTTCAGCCACTACGAGCGGACGCTCGAGGTCTCGACCCACGGAGCCGACCGACACACCGTCACCCATCACGTCGAGTTCCAGCTGGCAATCGGCTGGTGGTGGCGTTGGTTCACCCGCCCGATCATCCGGACCCTTCGGCGTGCGGGTGGGAAGCCGCCGTGGTGGGCGCCGCCACAGGTGCTCGACGCCCAAGCGGCCGCCGCGCTCGCGGCACTTGCCTACCTGTCCATCGTCGGCGGCTATCTCGGAACCCTGGTCACCCAGTCGCTGACCTACGCGGCCGACGAGTTCGGCGCCGATGGCGGCCAACAGGCCAGCATGCTGGCCGTCATCCGCGTCGGTGTGCTGTTCTCCCTCGCGATCGCAGCCTGGGCCGACCGGAACGGACGGCGGCGGGCGCTGCTCTTCTGCGCCGCCGGCGGATGCATGTTGACGGCGATCGGTGCGCTCGCTCCAGGACTGCTCGCGCTCGGAGCGACGCAGATCTTTGCCCGTGGACTCGCGACCGCGCTGGGGCTGCTCATCGTCGTCGTCGTCGCCGAGGAGATGCCGGCGGGGGCACGAGCCTACGGCGTCAGCCTGCTGACCATGTCCGGCGGCCTGGGCGCCGGCATGGTGCTGTGGATCCTCCCGTTGGTCGAGGTCGACGATCGTGCCTGGCGCGGCCTCTACGTGGTCCCGCTGCTGTTCCTTCCCGTCATCAAGTCGACCGCGAAGCTGCTGCCCGAGTCCCGTCGGTTCGTCCGTCGACACGCAGTGGCGAAGTTCGCAGGCCACGGCCGGCGACTGGCGTTGCTCGCAGGCACCACGTTCGCCCTCGCCATCCTCTCGACCCCGGCCTCGCAGCTGCAGAACGAGTACCTGCGCGACGAGTTCTCGTTCTCGGCCGCGCAGATCACCCTCTTCACCATCCTGACCGTCACGCCCGGCTCGATCGGGATCGTGGTCGGCGGCCGGTTGGCCGACACCCGAGGAAAGCGCCTCATCGGTGGGATAGGCCTCGGTGTCGGCGCAGCTCTCACGGCTGCACAGTTCGTGACGACCTCGGTCGAGTTGGTGTGGGTCGTCGCCACGGTCGGTTCGATCTTCGGTGGCCTGGCCGTGCCCGCGCTGGCGATCTACGGACCGGAACTGTTCCCCACTGCGCTCCGTACCAAGGCCAACGTGGTGATGACGATCCTCGGCGTCGGCGGCTCGGTGTTGGGGCTCGGCATCGTCAGCTACTTGTCGGACCGCTGGTCGCTCGGCCCCGCCATCGCGGTCCTCGCCGTCGCACCCCTCCTCGCCACGTTGGTGCTGATACCTCGCTATCCGGAGACTGCCAACAAGGAACTCGAGGAACTCAACCCCGAGGACGCACTGGGATCGCTCGACACCGTCGTACCGTGACCAGGACTGTGCGGGCAGCCCAGCGCATCTCAAAGACGACCGAGCCAGGCACCCACGGCGGCAACCACTGGCGAGTCGTCTCGTGGCGAGTGCCCTTGCCCGTCGATCCATGCGAACTCGACCGGTCCGGTGATCGCCTCGGCGTGCTGCCGGAGCTCGTCTGGCGTTCCGAAGGGATCATTGGAACCCGAGACGAAGAGGGTGGGGACCGTGATGTCGGGGAAGTGGTCGACTCGCAGCTTCTCGGGATTGCCGGGTGGGTGGAGGGGGTAGCTGAGCAGTACCAGGCCGGCGACGGGCTCGCCGTCGGCGACGAGCAGGGAGCACATCCGCCCGCCGAACGAACGACCGCCGATCACCAACGACGACGACACCACGTCGAGGCGGTCGGCGAACGACGCCATGTCGTCGCGGAGCTGTGCGTGGACCTTGCCCACCGCCCGTGACCCGATGGTGACTCGCTCGACCGGGACAGCCAACCCCTCGTCCAGCGCGACCAGCGTGCGGTTGTCCCGGTCGGCGCTCGCCCCGGGCGCGATCAACAGCCCGTTCATGCCAGCAGGATCCTCCGTGCCTCGGTCAGATCGTTGATGCGGACCGCTGCGTCGTCGGTGTCGCCGCCGTGGTCCGGATGTGCTGCACGGAGCGCGTCGCGGAACCGACGCTGGATCGAGGTGCGATCGGGGATGCGGATCGAACCGTCGTCCTCGGCGGTCATCCCGAGGATCTTCAGCGCCCACTGCACCGGATCGTCGTACGCGGCGACGTCCCACTCGCGGCCTGCCGTGAGTCCCGAGAGGTGGGCGAAGAGCGACCGGTCGAGCGGACCCGTCCAGCGCATGCCCTTGCGGACGGCATCCATCACGGCCCGCCGAGCCATCGCATCGAGCGAACCGGCGGCGTACAACACCCCGACCATCATCTGGAGGCCACTGCCGTGGTTGTCGAGGTCGATCGCCAGGTCGTCGCCCTCACGACGCAGGCGGGCGCGCGACCGGGTGAGTCCGTGCCGATCGTCCTGGAAGCGGTGACGCAGGCGCGGTTGAACGACCCGTTGGCCTTCCTGGAGCTGCATGGTCAGCTTCATCATGTTCTCGAACAGTTCCCCGTCGAGGTCACCTCGGAACTGGGCCACCACCGCGCCCAACAGGATTCCTCCTGGTCCGGGCGCCGGGTCGACCGGCAGTGTGCTCGATCCGAGCGCGATGCGCCGGGTCGGAGCGAACGGCCGCGAGTGGTAGATCTGCAACTCGGCCAGCGCGCTCACAGCCAGACGCTACCCAGGCCTAGACCATCGGCCGCAGGAGGTCCCGGAGCCGGCGGGCCATCTCCTTGACCACCGTCGGCGGGATGGCGGCATGGAGTCCGTCGATCAGCTCGTCGACCTGCTCGACCACTCGGTGCCATTCGTCCTCGTCGATGCCGTAGGGCGGCTTGTCGCCGATGCGTTCGGCGGCATCGAGCAGTGCGTGTACGGGATCGCCGGTCGCGTCCTTCTGGAGTCGGTCGGAGGCCACGAACAGGGCGCTCAGGACTTCGATGTCGGTGTCGTCGCCATCGTCGGCCTCGGCCGGGAGTTCGTCGGGAAACCGGATCGTCGGCAGGAGCGCATCGATCTGGCCCTCGTTCTCCTCGTGGACGACGACCTCGTACCCGTCGCTCACCCACTCGTGGGGCACCTGCATCTCGTGGAGCACGTCGTCGAGTTCGTCGAGCTCAGTCGGATCCCAGTCGAGGAGCTCGTAGCCGACCTGCTCCTTGGTGTCGTCGAGCGGCATGCAGTCGTCCTCGGCATCGTCACCGGACCCACCGCCGTCGATCGCCTCGCCGAAACGGAGTTCGAGATCGCCGTCGTGGTCGTCTTCGCCGGGGGTGTTCAGCACGCTCCGAGGCTACGGCCTCGCGTTGCTAACGATCGGGCCGGCCGTGGCGCGCGACCGGGTCGACGCCGAGCAGGCGGACGGCGGAGCGACAGGATGCATCGGCCCCCAGCAACTCGTCCGCGGCCGCGACGACCACCGTCGCGGTGGCGCAGCTGACGAACGGATCGTGGTGATCAGCCACGGCATCGGCCACTGTGTCGGGGAGTCGGTGCTCGAGCACGTACTCGGCACCGAGCAACGCGTGGTCGGTCCCGTAGCGCTCCTTTTCGTGGTGGAGGCGCTCAGCCTGTTCCCAGTTCTCTGCCAGCAACTCGACGTAGCCACTCGGGTCCCGGTGCATCAGCAACAGCTGACCGATGTCGTGGAGGAGACCAGCCGCGAACGCATCGCCGGGGTCGGCATCGACGAGCGGCGCCATCTCTCGCGACAGGCACGCGACCTGCACCCCATGCGTCCGGAGACACGCCGCCACCGGCCCGCACCGGGGGTCGTCGGCAATCGCTGCGTAGGCGACACCGAAGACCCCGAGAGCCGTCGAGCGTGCGCGTATCGTCGTGTCCATCGATGCTGTCCTCCTGCGGTGGACCATCGGCAGCGCATGAAGGGAACTTGAAAAGGTTCCGGGATCAGAGCCACTCGCCACACTTGTCTCGGTCCGCGCGCCGACGGCTACGGTTCGCCCATGGCGCAACCCCAGGCCCCGGACCGCAACCTCGCACTCGAACTCGTCCGGGTGACCGAGGCCGCGGCCCTCGCCGCCAGCCGATGGATGGGTCGAGGCGACAAGGAAGGTGCCGACGGTGCTGCGGTCGACGCCATGAGGGTCATCCTCTCGTCGATCCAGATGGACGGGATCGTCATCATCGGCGAGGGCGAGAAGGACGAGGCGCCGATGCTCTTCAACGGCGAGCGGATCGGCGACGGCAACCCGCCACAGACCGACATCGCCGTCGACCCCATCGACGGCACGACGTTGACCGCGCTCGGGCGTGGCGGCGCCATTGCCGTGATCGCCGTTGGTGAGCGCGGATCGATGTTCGACCCCGGCCCGTGCGTGTACATGGAGAAGATCGCCACCGGCCCGGAGGCCGCAGGCGCCATCGACATCACCAAGTCACCGACCGAGAACCTCGAGGCCGTCGCCGCCGCCAAGGGCGAGTCGGTCAGAGACCTCACGGCGGTCATCCTCGACCGTGACCGCCACAAGGACCTCATCGCCGAGGTCCGGGAGGCCGGTGCACGCATCCGCCTCATCCCCGACGGCGACGTGGCCGGCGCGATCTCGACGTGCCAGTCCGACTCCGGCGCCGACGTCCTCTTCGGGATCGGGGGTACGCCCGAGGGGGTCATCACGGC
Organism: Acidimicrobiales bacterium; assembly: GCA_037968675.1. Classification (GTDB taxonomy): domain Bacteria; phylum Actinomycetota; class Acidimicrobiia; order Acidimicrobiales; family Salinilacustritrichaceae; genus Salinilacustrithrix. The sequence goes on from JBBKVY010000101.1 coordinate 77,187, forward strand.
AGCGGCGCTCAAGGCGACCGGTGGCGCCATGCAGGGCCGCCTGTGGCCCCGCAACGACGCGGAGCGCAAGGCGGCCGAGCGCGATGGCTACGTGCTCGACCAGGTCCTCACGGAGAACGACCTGGTGCGGGGCGACAACTGCTTCTTCGCAGCAACGGGCATCACCGACGGCGAGCTCCTCCAGGGTGTGCACTACGACCGGCGCGGCGCGACGACACAGTCGCTGGTGATGCGTTCGAAGTCCGGCACCGTCCGGATGATCAACGCCCATCACAAGATCGACAAGCTCGCCGATTTCGCCAGCGTCGACTTCAGCTGACCTCCGTCGCGCCGGAACATCCAGTTCTGGTCGACACCCGACCCGGGTACTCTGACCCTCCATGACGGTCGGCCGCGCATGGTGCGGGACCCCATGAATCTGGAACCGCCGTCAGAGCATCACGTCCTGGTGTTCTTCGCCGCCATCGTCGTGTTGCTCGTCGCCGCACGGGCCCTCGGCTCGCTCGTGCGGCGCCTCGGCCAGCCTGCCGTCGTCGGCGAACTCGGCGCCGGCATCGTGCTCGGTCCGTCGGTCCTCGGTCGTGTCGCTCCCGACGTGACGGCGTGGTTGTTCCCAGACGACGAGGTCCAGACGGCGATGCTGTTCACGGTCGGCTGGCTCGGCGTCGTGTTCTTGCTGGTGTCGACCGGTGCCGAGACCGACCTCGGCCTCATCCGTCGGCTGGGTCGAGCAGCCGCCCTCGTCTCGGTGACGAGTCTCCTCGCGCCGCTGGCGCTCGGCTTCGGTGTCGGAATGGCGATGCCGGACGCGCTCCTCGCCGACCCCGACCAGCGCGACATCTTCGCACTGTTCATCGCTGCTGCACTTGCGATCTCGTCGTTGCCGGTCATGGCCAAGATCCTCAGGGAGATGAACCTGCTGCGCCGGGACTTCGGACAGTTGACCCTCGCTGCGGGCATGGTGAACGACGTGGTCGGGTGGATCCTCCTCGGCGCGGTGTCCGGTCTCGCGTCAGCGGGACAACTCGAGATCGGCGCACTCGCCACGACCGTCGGAGGAGTGACGGTCTTCTTCCTCGTCGCGTTCACCGTGGGGCAACGCGTCCTCGACACGATCCTGCGCGAGGTCCGACGCCGAGGGAACGACCCGGCTTCTGCGACGGCTGGCCTCCTCGCGGTTGTCATCGGCCTGGGCGTCGCCACCCAGTGGCTCGGCGTGGAGGCGGTGCTCGGCGCCTTCGTCGCCGGGATCCTGATTGGTCGGTCGAGGTTCACCGACGAGACCATCCTCCACCCGCTCGAGACCCTCACGACGGCGTTCTTCGCACCGATCTTCTTCGCGACGGCCGGACTCCGGGTCGATCTCGGACTGCTCGCCGACGCCACCGTCGCCCGCTGGACGGCGATCGTCGTGCTCGTCGCCAGCGTGGCCAAGTTCGGTGGGTCCTGGATCGGTGCTCGGATGGCGAAGCTCTCGGCCCGCGAGTCGACTGCACTGTCCATCGGCTTGAACGCACGTGGTGCCCTCGAGATCGTCATCGCCACCATCGGGCTGTCGCTCGGAGTCCTCAACGACGAGTCGTACACCGCTGTCGTCGTGATGGCCGTCGTCACGTCCGTTCTCGCGCCGCCGATGCTTCGAGTCGTCCTGCGCGGGTGGCAGGGCACCGACCAGGAACGCGCTCGGCTCGAACACGAGGAGACACTCCGCACGAACCGGGTGGTTCGCAACCGACGCGTCCTCATCCCCAGCGAGGGCAGTGCCAGCTCGATCATGGCCGCGCAGATCGTCGACCTCGCATGGCCCCAGGGTGTGGAGGCCACGGTGCTGACCGTGACCAACGACGACGAGGCATTGCGTCCCGTCATCGCCAGTCTCGCCAACCGCCCGGTCGAGGTCCGGGCCGTGGGACGAGACAGCATCGCGGAATCGGTCACGAAGGAGTCGCGCCTGGGCTACGGCGCGATCGCCGTCGGGGCGCCGTCGCTCGCGCCCGATCATCTCCTGTCGCCGCTGGTCGACGAACTCCTGGCCGATCACGACGTACCGGTGCTGGTCGTGCGTCGCGGACGGTCCATCGAGGGCGAGCTCCCATGGGCGCACGCCAGGGCGGTGGTCCCGGTCACCGGCACCAGCAACGCTCGGGCTGCGCAGGAAGTGGCCTTCAACCTGAGCAGCCACCTCGGCACCGAGATCGTGCTCACGCATGTGCTCGAGCCCGAACCGGCACTGGTGACCGAACGGACCGGCACCGACGAGACCCCGCCGGCCGACGACCACATCGCCGACGATCTCCTCGATGCCGCCGAGTCGTTCGGCGAACAACTGCATGCTCGAACGACACGGTCCGTCCGTCGCGGCACGTCGGTTGCGAGGGAGATCTGCGACCAGGTGGTCGAGACCGAGAGCGATCTCGTCGTGATCGGGGGTTCGGCCCGTCGTACCAACCGGATCTTCCTCGGCCACACCATCGAGCAGATCCTCGAGAGGTGCGACGCCACCGTGGTCGTCGTGCTCACACCCCGGACGTCACCCTGACAGCCCATAGTGCGTGTGCGCCTCCCAGCGCCGTCCGTTCGCATCGTCCTGATGCTCGAGGAGGGTGAGCCGATCGATCGCCGCGATCGTCGTGTAGCCGGCCAACAACTCGACGGCAGGGTCGGGCGCGCCGATCGGTGACCCGCCGATGTCGATGGTCACATGAGGATGGAACGAGCGCTTCCTCGGTCGATCGAACGGCCCGGTCCAACAGGAGTCGTGGAGGGCGGTGATCGGCCCCCACGGCTCGACGCGGAGGAACCGGGTGGTGGACCACTCGCCGAAGGTCTCGACCGGACCCAGGGTGAGTGCGAGCTTCGGGCACGATGACGCGGCCCGCTCGACCGTGACCATGGCATCGGCCAGGTCCTCGTCGCGCAGGTTGATGGGCGGAACGACGGTGATGTGTGCACCGATCCGGCCGAGTTGCCGGTCGTCGAGCGATCGCCGGAGGGCATCGATCTCGATCGATGCCGGCGCCGGGATCATCAGGGCGACGGCGTATCTCCGTCTCGCCATGTCGAACGAGTCGTACGGGCCTACGGCTGGCCGTGGACCTCGAGGCGGACCTCGGCCCGTGCCAGCATCGCCGCGTTCTTCTTGTTGTGCGTCTGACGGAGGGCCGCTTCGGCCTCGTCCTTGGACTGCACCGCACGGTCGTAGTCGATGTGCTCCTGCATCTCGGCGAGATCGGACAGGATCGTCACCGTGGTGCCTCGCTCCGGGCCACCCGACACCTCGACGAACCCACCGTGGACCGCGACGTGCTCATCGGGTCCGTCGGTGGGACGGATCGTCATGGCGCCGATGCCGAGCGCTCCCACGAACGGGGCGTGGCCCGGCAGGAAGGCGATGTCGCCACCACCCACGGTACGGGTGATGACCATCTCGGCCTCACCGGACCACAGGATCTTCTCCGGCGAGACGAGCTCGACCTGCATGGGCATTGCTACTCGCCTGCCGACTTCTGGAGCTCGGCGGCCTTGCGGCGGGCATCGTCGGCACCGCCGACATTGAGGAACGCCTGCTCGGGAAGGTCGTCGAGGTCACCGTTGATGAGCTGCTCGAAGCTGTCGACCGTCTCACTGGCCGACGTGAAGTTGCCGGGAAGGCCGGTGAAGACCTCGGCCACGAACATCGGCTGGGAGAGGAACCGCTGGATCTTTCGGGCCCGGGCGACGAGCACCTTGTCCTCCTCCGACAGTTCGTCGAGTCCGAGGATGGCGATGATGTCCTGGAGCTCCTTGTACCGCTGGAGGATCTCCTGGACGCGTGTGGCGACGGCGTAGTGACGGTCGCCGACGACCTCGGGTGACAGGATCGACGACGTCGAGGCGATCGGGTCCACGGCCGGGTAGATGCCGAGGGCGGCGATGTCACGCGACAGCTCGGTGGTGGCGTCGAGGTGCGTGAAGGTCGTGAACGGGGCCGGGTCGGTGTAGTCGTCGGCGGGCACGTACACGGCCTGCAGCGACGTGATCGAGCGGCCCTTGGTCGAGGTGATGCGCTCCTGGAGGGTGCCCATCTCGTCGGCCAGGGTGGGCTGGTAACCCCCGGCCGACGGCATGCGACCCAGCAGGGTCGAGACCTCGGAACCCGCCTGTACGAACCGGAAGATGTTGTCGACGAACAGCAGCACGTCCTGGTTGCGCTCGTCGCGGAAGTACTCGGCGACGGTGAGGGCCGAGAGGGCGACACGGAGACGCACGCCCGGGGGCTCGTCCATCTGGCCGAACACGAGGGCGGCCTTGTCGAGGACCGACGTGTTCTCGTCGATCTTGGTCTCGCCCATCTCGATGAAGAGGTCGGTGCCCTCACGGGTGCGCTCGCCGACGCCGGCGAAGGCCGACACGCCGCCGAACTGGGAGGCCACACGGTTGATCATCTCGGTGATGAGCACCGTCTTGCCCACGCCGGCCCCGCCGAACAGGCCGATCTTGCCGCCCTGGAGGTACGGAGTGAGGAGGTCGATGACCTTGATGCCGGTCTCGAACACCTCCTTCTTCGGTGCCAGGTCGGCGAAGTCGGGGGCGGGGCGGTGGATCGGGCGGTAGCCGTCGATCTTCGACATGTCCAGCTCGGGCACGTCGAGGGGCTCGCCGAGCACGTTGAGCACATGGCCGAGGACGCCGTCACCGACCGGCATCTGCAACGGATGGCCCAGGTTGCGGACCTCGGTGCCACGCACCAGGCCGTCGGTGGGCTTCATGCAGATGGCGCGAACGCGACTGGAGCCGAGCTGCTGCGCCGTCTCGGCGACGACGACGACGTCGGTGCCTCCGACCGCGATGGTCATCTCGAGCGCGAAGTTGATGTCGGGCAATGCGCCGGCGGGAAACTCGACGTCGAC
>JBBKVY010000102.1:0-7185 GCA_037968675.1 Acidimicrobiales bacterium
GTGGACACAAAAGTGGAGCTGGGGGGAATCGAACCCGGGCCTCTGCGCGGTCGCGAAAGTCCTGGTCACAGCGTTTTCGAGCCTCCGAATCTGGCCGGTGGGAGTTACCGCGGGAGTTACCGCACCCGGCGTGTACCGAGGCCCGTTCGACATGTATGCCACGGACGGCAGTGCACTTCAGCGGACGACTGTGGACGAACCCGCGACGGAGCCACTCGAGGGCCGGCGTCCATGGACGTCCACAGACGTCCAATCGCCGTCGGGCGCGGGTGTGGGCGCCTTCGGGCATGCGCCCTGCTCTCGAGCTGTTCGTCGCCCACGTCGCTCTGATGTCGTCAGCCGATCCCTGGTGTGCCCACCCCGGCGGGGCGCAGGAAGTTGTTCACTCGGGCAGCGACGTGGTCGGGGTCGTCCATCCAGGGTGCGTGACCGGCGCCGGGGATCATCTCGAGCTCGGCATTGGGGAGGTTGTTCGCGAAGTTTCGGGCGATGGTTTCGCCGCCCATCGGGTCGTCGGTTCCCCAGAGGAACAGGCTCGGTGCGACCACTCTGCTGAGCACGTCGGAGGACAGCAGTGTGTCGTCGTTGAATCCGCGAAGGGTGACGATCGGGGGCATCGAGTCGATCTCGTTGCTCATCGTGTCGGTGTCACGCAGCAGTGCGAGGAACCATGCCATCTCGACCGGACCGAATCGGCCGGAGTCGATGGCGTGTCGCAGGCCGATCTGTTTGAGCATGGCGCGAGCCATGCCTTCGGTTGGGCGGATCCGTGTGGAGAGGCGGCGCATGGGTCGTTGCATCACGAGGCGCATGAACCAGGGCGTGGACACGGTCGGCGCTCCGAAGCTCCAGCTGAGGGTGACGAGTCGATCGACCCGCTCTGGGTGTGCTGCCGCGGCCCGGAGTGCGAAGTATCCGCCGAAGGAGGTGCCGATCACGTGCGCTGTTGGTTCCTCGATGGCGTCGAGCACGTCGGCGGTGAAGTCGTCGGCGTAGGAGTCCAGCGCCGCCATGTCGGGGAGCGGTCGATCGAGCCTGGCGCTGAGCCCGCAACCCGGTCGGTCCACGAGCACACATCGGAACTCCGGCATGCGTGCGGCGAGCGCTGCCCAACTGGTTCCGGCGTTGGACGCACCGTGGATGAACACGACCGGGGTGCCCTGGCCGACGGTCTGCGCACGGATGGTGGTGCGCGTTCGGTCGAGGGACAACGTCTGTTCGGTGGGCTGCGCTCCCACGGACTCCCACAATGCGCGCTCGGCCGATCGATAGTGGTCGGTCTTCATCTGGTCGGATCCTTCGCGGGTTCGAATGTGTGGCTTGAGGACGACGGGTCGGCTTGGGCCCGTTTCCGGGCGGAGAACATGGCCACGCTTCCGGCCTGAATGCGTCGAGGTCGTCGTCCCGGTTGGACAAGATGCCCCGCCGCTCAGATCGCCGTCCTGCATCGGTCAACGAGCGTCGAGCAGTCGTTCGGCCTCGTCGGCGGCTGCGGTGACGCCGTCGTCGTGTGCGATGGTGGTCGCGAACTGGCGGGCCCGCTCGGCGTGCTTTCCCGACGGGTCGACGATGGTGGACAGCGCCTTGTCGAGTTCACGGTGCTTGCGAACCCAGATACCGGTGCCCAGGTCCTGCTGCAGCCGGGCATGGACGACCTGGTCGAAGATGCAGGGAACCACGACCGAGGGAACTCCGGCGAGGAGGGCGAGGCTGTTGGTCCCGTGTGCACCTGATTGCACGATGGCGCGGGCCCGTGGGAGGGCGGCCGCAAGTGGGACGAACGGCCGGACGAGGTGGTGTCCCGCATTCGCACGCTCGACCCGTTCTGCCAACCGGGTGTTCGACGTCAGGAACAGTCCGCGTTGACCGGCGCGGTCGAGAGCGCTGATCGCGCTGTCGAACACCTCCGGCCTCGCCGTCGCCGCGCTCGTGCCGAGGGTGACGATGACCGGGGGTGGCCCGTTGTCGAGGAAGTGCTCGACGTCGGCCTCGAGGCGACCGCCGTCCGGCCCTGACCATGGAGTGAAGCCGACGAGCCGGTAGTTGTCTGGCCAGTCCGGCTGACGTTGTACGTAGGCCGCCGGTACCAGTCCGAGGTTGGACGTGCGCGAGAGCCGGCCGTCGATGACGTTCCACCCATCGATCGGCAGACCGAGGCGAGCCCGGTAGTCGCGGAAGCCTTGGGCGTGGGTGAGGCGATCCGAGACCCCCGAGGTGGCGAAGCGGATCGCGAGGCGATTCACCCGGCGTCCGAGATAGGGCATGCCTGCGACCTGTGCGTACTCGGAGGGAAGAAGCATCGGGAACAGGTCACCGACGAGGACGGGTACATCGTGGACCTCGGCGGCCATCTGTCCGACGACTGCTGCGGCCGGGTGCGACACCAGCAGGTCAGCGTCGGCGATCTCTGCCTCAATTGCTAGGTAGAGCGCGTCGAGGTGCGGGATCGTGAAGACTCCGAAGTAAAGACGCAACAGGAGGGCGCCGCCCATCTTGTTGCCCCACCGGTCGACGTACGCGGCGTGGTCGTCCAAGGCCGTCGCCGAGAAGTCGGTGCCCGAGTGCGCACAACGGAACGGCTCCGACGCGAACAGTGGGTGGTATTCGCGTGGTACCACGAACACGACGTCGTGGCCGCGGCGCGAAAGTTCGCTCGCGATGGGTACGTAGGGAAAGACATCGCCGCGGTAGGCCATCGAATAGATCACGATCTTCTTCTGGCCCAAGCGGCTTCTCCTTGAAGGTGAGACTGCCAAGATTGTTCTCGTTCGGGGGCCGCGGCGATGGCTTCACGCGCGGATCGGTCAGCGTGTGGCGATGTCGGTCAGGTTGGCGATGGCGTTCGGACTGGCGACGAAGACGATGCCGGTCAGGATCACTCGTCCAGCGATGAGGAAGCGTCGGGACCTGATCGCGCGGGGGAGAGGTTGCCATCGTGTTGCAACGATGACTGTGACGCAGACCACGGCGAGAACCGCGGTGATCGAGAACGCGACGGCGGCGACCGCGGCAGGGATCGCGTAGCGGACGAGGACGGCTCGCTCTGTGCTGATCAACGGGAGCCATGAACTCATCTGGGCGGTGACGCCGGACAGGACGACACCGAAGCCGATGACCACCAGTCCGAAGACGAGCGCGGCGAGCCACCCCGGGCCGACGATGTCGAAGTCGGGGTTGTCGGCGCGGAGCGGGTCGACCGTGGTGCCGACGACGATGAGTAAGCCGAGACCGAATACCACGCCGCGGAGCCAGCCTGCGGGGAGGAACCGTCGGATCAGCAGGTAGAGGCCGGCTGCCGCAACGCCGCCGATGACGCCGTTGAACACGACGAAACCGATGGTGCCGTCGAGGGAGATCCGGCCGACGGTCTCCTCTGCCTCGGTGATCCGGCCCTGCGCGTCATCTCCTGCCGTGACGGCGAGAAGCCGCATCGCCAGCCGCCCACCGCCACCGATCACGGTGATCCCCGCGACGATCCCGCCGGTCAACATGATCGATGCGTGCCACACGAAACGGCGTGCGACCTCGAGCGGCGACAGCTCCAGCACCTCGGGTAGCGGGACCCATGCATGACCACCCCAGATCGCTCCCGAGACGAGACCTGCGAGCAGCAGCACCCCGCAACCCACCATGATCGACATGCATCAGCCTTTCGCGACGGGGTTCCGCTCGCACGATCCGTCAACATTTGGCTCGACGACGAGTCGGGTGTCAGTCCTCGAGGAAGATGCACTCACCGGGACAATCGAGCGCCGCTGCGACGACATGCTCCTGGTGGCGTGGCGGCACGGTGATGACGCTTGCTGCGCCGCCGGGGTCGTTGCCGACGGTCGTGCTGTCGTGGACGTAGGAGATGCCATCGTCGAGCAACACGAACACGTCGGGGCAGTGATCGGTGCACAGGCCGTCGCCGGTGCACAGGTCCTGGTCGATCCAAACACGCACGACACCTCCGGACGGCCCTGGTTCGTCAGCACCCCTGTCGCGCCAGCGGGTCCGATCGGTTCACAACTCGTTGTCTTTCCCAACTCGATGCGATCGGTGAACTGCCTGAGGCACCCAGCGCCGTCCGTCGTGACATCGACGGCGGAGTCATCTTCTGGCCTGTGCGAGTGCGTTGCGTAGGGCGATCTCTCGTGGATCGGTTGGAAGGGAGTAGCCGTTGCGGTTCATGACGTATGCGTAGCCAGTTCCGGTGTCGGGGTCGGCGTAGGCGAAGGAGCCACCGGAGCCGGTGTGGCCGTAGGCGCGGGCAGAGGTCCCGAAGGGAAGGATCGGGAAGGGCTTCATGAACCCGACCCGGAAGGCGCTGTCGATGCCGAAGATCTGGTCGTGCGCGGGGGTCTTGGGTCGCTCGAGCTCTTGGATCGTTGCTGGTGTGATGCCGAGTCGTGTGCCGCCGGTGGCGAGGTCTCCGTAGATGGTCGCCAATGCCCGTGCAGTGCCGGTTCCGTTGACGGAAGGGAGCTCGAGTTCGAGCAGCCGTCGTGTGTTGATGTCGGGCAGCTTGGTGATGGCCTTCGGGTTGGTGAACGCCTTGAACGTCATGCTCGTCGGGTTCATCATCCGTCGCATGACCGGCCAGGGGATCTGCCGGAAGTGAAGCGCCTGGGCCGCTCGACGGCCGCCGACGAAGGTGGCGATCCGATCCGATCCGACGGACGTCGGAAGTCCGATGTGGAACTCGACCCCGAGCGGGGCTGCGACCTCCTCCGCGAAGTAGACGCCCACGCTCCTCTCGTTGGGGTCGACACGGCGAAGGAGTTGGCTTTCGTACCAGCCCAACGATTGGGCGTGATAGCCCTGAGCTGAGCCGGGGATCCATTTCGGTTCTTGGGCGGCGAGGATCGATCCGAGACGATCGGCGTCCGCGATCATCTCGAGGTCGAGTGGTACGTCGATGACCGCGAGTCCGGCTTCGTGTTCGAGGAGTTGGCGGACGGTGATGTCGTGTTTGTCGCCTTGCGCGAACTCCGGCCAGTACGTCGCGACGGTGGTGTCGAGATCGAACAGTCCCCGGCTGTGGGCGACGGCCATCGCTGTTGCCGTCATGCCCTTGGTCGTCGACCACACCGTGACCAGCGTGTCCCGTTCCCACCGCTGGGAACGCTTCTTGTCGCGATGTCCACCCCAGATGTCGACGACGACCTTGCCCTCCCGGACGACCGTGAGTGCTGCACCCAACTCGTTGCGATCGGTGAAGTTGCGGCGGAACTCGTCGGCGACTGGACCAAAACCGTCGGACACGTCGCCTTGGATCAGGTCCGGCATGGGCGGATGCTACGAGGTCGGTTCGCGGCTGCGAATCTGTCGCGGTGGCGTCTTTCTCGAGCACGATCGATCTTCCGGCGTCGCCTGCGGCCAGTTGGGCGTTCGTCGTCGACCACGGCCAAGAGATCGAGCCACTGACGTTCCTGCCGCAGGGAGAGCAGGGCGTCGGGACGTTGAACGAACTGCGCGGCCGGATCGCGGGCATCATTCCGATCCGTGGTGTCAGCAAGACGGTGGAGTGGGACCCGCCGCACCGATGCGTCTTCGAGTCGGTCAAGCCCGCGTGGCCCGTGCGCGCTCGCATCACGGAGACGTTCGAGCCATCCGACACCGGGACGCGTCACTCGATCCGCTACGACGTGACACCAATCGGGATGGCCGGCAAAGTGGTCGCACCGCTGTTGTGCTCGCTGATGCAACGCAGCCGGCGAACCTTCCAGCAGCGTCTTAGGACTGCGCTCGAGGCCCAAGACCCGGGTGAGGCGCGTCGGGGGAGTGGACCGTCCCCGAACCCCGGCTGAGAGCGTCCCAGTCCGTGGGGTCATCCCGCGTGGGACTGACGCGAGAGCCTCGGTCGGGACCTCGACGCTGATGGACGTCAGCGGACGTCGGTGGAATCGGCGCGGGAGTTACCGCGGGAGTAACGCATTTCTTTGCGGCGACAAACCCTCGCAAAAGTCCTGGTCAGCGGGTTGCCACCCGTGTTCGAGGGCCCCGAATATGGTGGGGTTCGATTCCCGATTCCGCTAGCGGAATCGCGCACGGAGTGGTCAGAGTCGCTGACGTTTGGCCAGGTCAGCCCATGTTTCGCTACGCGGAGTGCCGGGTGGAGGGGTTCGATTCCCCTCGAAAAGTGGAGCTGGGGGGAATCGAACCCTGGCATCGTCGGGGTCGCGTTTGCCCTGGTCACAGCGTTTTCGAGCGGCAGAATCTGGCGGGTGGGAGTTACCGCGGGAGTTACCGTCCTCGACGTGTACCGGACCGCGCTCGAGATGTAGGCCACGGACGGCGGTGGACTTCGATGGACGTCGGTGGACGGAGCGGCGAAGGAGGCTCTGTCGGGACGGTGTCCATGGACGTCCACAGACGTCCAATCGCCGTCGACGGGGCTCGGCGGGGGGCCGTGGGGCTCGTGATCTGCACAAGATGCCGGCGAACGTCGCAGAGTGAGCGGTGGCGGGCCACGCTGACGCGCCGCTATCGAGTGCATCAGAGACCTCGCGATCAGATGATCGGGGCTGCTGGTCTGTGCGGCAGCGTCACTCGATCGCCAGGCGTTCGACGGCGACGCCGGCGAGTTCGGCGATGAGGTCGAAGTCCTTGTCGAGGTGGAGGACGGTGAGCTCGGACAACTCGGCGGTCGCAGCGATCAGCAGGTCGGGGACCGACGGGGCTCGGTGTTGGCCGCGGGCGGCGAGCATCGACTGGAGCTCGACGGCGCGGTCTTCGATCCGCGGGGTGAGGTACGCGACGGGCATCGACGCGATCGGCGGATCAGACAGCAACGCTTGGTGATCAGTGGCCGAGCGGGCTGAGTATCCGACCTCGAGTCGCGTGACCGTCGAGATCCGGACGAGCCCGCGCTCGATTCGGTTCGACCACTCCATAGCATTGGATGCGAGGTGGAGTCTCGAGACAGCGGACTTGTCGATGAGCCAGTCGGTCACGACCAAGCGCCCGACATCACGTCCGGGTCGTCGAGGTCCTGGGCGAGCGACGCGGCATGGGCGAGGTCTTCGACTGAGAGCACGGCGGTCGGGATGCGTTCACGCTCGAGGGCGCGACGGAGGTACTCCGTTCGTGAGAGTCCGACTCGCTTCGCCTTCGCGTCGATCGCGCTCAGCAACTCCTCGGGCACGTCTCTGATGAGGATGTCGGTCATGTCTGCCTCCAATGTGATATCTGATGATATCA
>JBBKVY010000103.1:0-10602 GCA_037968675.1 Acidimicrobiales bacterium
TGGAGCTCGATGAGCGTCCGTGACATCGACGAGCGGAACACGCCAACGCGCTCGATCTGTTCGTGCATGTCCGCGAGGCGGTCGCGATAGCGGTCCACGGTGAAGCCCGGGACGGTCCAGACCACCTTTCGCAGGAAGAAGACCATCGCTCCCACATCGAAGAACTCGAGGTGGAGACGTTCGTTCTGGCATTGCACGACCTGCAATTCCGCTGCTCGCGCCTCGTCCGCCTCGACGTCGTGATGGCGGATGAGACTCGCTTCGAAGGGTCCGAGGAAGTACTCGCTGATCTCGACGTTGGTTCCGCTGCCGACGTGCTGCGCGAAGTACGTACCGCCCGGGGCCAGGACCCGGGCGATCTCCGACCAGTGCACCGACGCCGGATGTCGACTGCTCACGAGGTCGAACGCCTCATCTGCGAACGGCAGCGGTGGCTCCTCGGGGTCGGCGACGACCACCGCTCCGAGGGGATGCAACAGCGCGGTGGCTCGGGCGACGTTCGGTGGCCACGCCTCCGTGGCCACCATGGTCGGTGGGAAGTTCCCGGGGCCGCAGCCGGCAAGCACCTCACCGCCGCCGGTCTGGATGTCCAACGCTGCCGACGCGCTGGCCAGCCTGCCCGCGAGCTGCTGGTGGTACCCCCACGAGGGCCGCTCCTCGGTGGCACGGCCGTCCAGCCAGGAGAAGTCCCAACCCTCCACGGAGACGGCGGCGGCCTCTTCGACGAGCGCGTGGAATGACCTCTCCATGCCTCCAGCTTGCTCACGCAGCAGCGTGTAGCTGCATCCTGAGACATGTTCCCCCGCCCAGCGGATTCGAGGCGAGTGAAAGACTCCCTGACATGATCGACGCGTTCGTCAAGGACCATCTGCACGAGCGCTTGCGCACGGTTCGAGCCACGATGCTCTGGAAGCTGGACGGCATCGAGGAGTTCGACGCCCGCCGACCGCTGACCGCCACCGGGACGAACCTCCTCGGCTTGGTCAAGCACCTCTCCGTTTCCGAGGCCCTGTACTTCGGCGACGTGTTCGGGCGCCCGTTCGGCGATCTGCCCCTCCGGTGGTGGGACGACGACGCCGGCCTCCTTCCCAGCATGTGGGCCACGGCAGACGAACCGCGCGCCGAGATCGTCGATCGGTACCGACGCGTATGGGACCACTCGGACGCGACGATCGCCGCTCTCGAGATCGACGCACCAGGCCACGTGCCGTGGTGGCCACGTCCCGACGTGCAGCTGTTCAACGTGATGGTCCACCTCGTCGCCGAGACCAACCGGCACGCAGGGCACGCCGACATCCTGCGCGAGCAGGTGGACGGGTCGGTCGGAACGGACGCAGAGAACACTGCCCTGTCAGGGTTCGATGCTGCCTTCTGGGCGAACCACCGTGCCGACGTCGAGCACGCAGCCCACGCGGCCGATCCGACCCGACCATGAACGAACCGGCAGTGGCAGCGATGGCCCGACCTGCTCGACTCACACTGTCAGGTCCAACGGGTGAGTTCCGCCGTGAGTTCTGCTGGACCCCGATCCGACAGGTCGACGTGGGCCGGATCGAGATACCACGCGATCGTGGCGTCTCGTCGACCATTCCAGTCGTCGTCGCCCCAGCCTTCGAGCCGCGCGACGAGGTAGATCAGGCCCACCTCGGTGCTCGCGTCATAGAGCTCGGCTGCGCGGGCGAGTTCGTTGGCGCGATCGTGGTCGCCCGCTTCGATCCACAGCCAGGCAAACGCCAGCAGCAGCGGCGTCGCGAGGTCGACCCTGGTGCGGCGGCGTGACAAGTCGCTGAGCCCTCGAGCGCGCTCCGCGATGTCGGAACCGGAACACAGGACCGCCGGCGGGCCGCAGAGTTCGGCCAGGCCGAGAGCTGCGTTCTGCGCGGCAACGGCGGCACGCAGATCTGCCCCGGTCGGGGTGTCCGTCAGGTACGCCAGCCACATCTGCAGCGCCAAGGCCTGGTCGGCCACGCCGGTTCCGGGCACGGCCCATGCCCTCGCTTCCGCAGCGGCCTCGGACGCTTCGTCGAGTCGCCGCAACACCGCCAGATCCGTCGACTTCGTGCTCAGCGCCTCGGTGATCACCATGTCGTGGGGTGGACGAGCGTGACGGAAGGCAGACGGGAGCGACTGTTCGATCATCCGCAGCCCGTCCTCCGGCGCGACGGCGCTGACGAACGCGCACATCCAGACTTGGAACCACGGTCGGGCCGGGTCGTCGGGTCGCAGCCAGCGGACGGTCTCGTCTGCTGTGGCAAAGCACTCGGCGTAGCGGCGGCTCATCCGCTCGACACCGACCTTGGCGAACGCTGCGGCCTTCCACGAGCTGTCGTCGAGCTCGGCGCGTCGTTGGTACAGGCGGGTGACGATCGGCAGTAGCGAGTCGAGCGTGCCGGGTTCGTCGCGGAAGGTACACGTCGCGAAGATGACGGCGGCGCTGTCGAGCCGGCCTGCGTGATAGGCGGCGACAGCGGCCTCGCGACGGGTCGTCTTCTCCACCACGAGCGTTTCCTGCATCGAGGTCAGGTGGTCATTCAGGAGCGAGTGCCAGTCCGCGACGACGTCAACGGGAGGTGCGAGCGCGGTTTCCAGCGCCCGTCGGGTCGCCTCGCGTTCGTCGTCGTAGAGCGGCGTGGCGCGTCCGTACTCCCTGATGCTCTCCTGGAGCCGGAATCCGTGCTGGCTGGTTCCCAGGTGCAGCGGTGTCACCAGCGATTTGTTGCACAACGAGTCGAGCATCTCGGCGCCGTCGTAGGCGTCGAGGCCGAGGAGTCGGCCCGTCGTGGCGGCCGTGAATGATCCGGCGCACATCGACAGCATCCGAAGGGCTCGTTGCTCGGCCTCGTCGAGGAGGTCGTAGGACCAGTCGATCGCCGCCGACAACGTGCGATGCCGCTCGACTGCTCGCCGCTCGCTCCCGGCCAGGAGCCGGAACCGGTTGTCCAGCAGCGTCAGGATGTGCGAGGGACCGAACGTCCTCGTCCGTGCAGCGGCGAGTTCGATCGCGAGAGGTAGGCCGTCGAGACGTTGCGTGATCGTCTCCACGACCCGGAGTGCATCGTCGTCGAACGTCGCGTCTTCGCCGGCTTCGAGCGAGCGTTCCACGAAGAGTCGCACCGCGGGCGACGTGGGCCCGTCGGATCTCAATGGTTCCAGCACGACGCGACGCTCACCGTCGAGGTCGAGCGCTTCTCGTGACGTCGTGAGGAACCGAACCTGCTGGGTGCCATCGAGGAGGGCATCGAGCACGTCGGCGACCCTGTCGACCACGATCAGCGCGTCGCGATCCAACAGGTGTTGGACGAGGAACTGCTCGAGGTCGTCTCCCGGTGGTGTCGTCACGTCCACGCCGCTGAGGAACGTCGGGACCACCTCGTCGTCGCCGTTGGCCGTCGTCAGGTCGACGAAGTACACCCCACCCGGGTGTTGCGCGAGCTCACGCCCTGCGGCCTCGATCGCAACTCGGGTCTTGCCGGCCCCACCCGGACCGACCACTGTCACGAGTCGATGGTCGGCGAGCAGACCACGGACGTGGGCGATGACGTCCTTGCGCCCGACGAGCGAGGTGCGGCGAGTGGGCAGTGTCGTGACGAAGTCGGTCATCGACTGGATCGGCGGGAAGTCGGTCTCGAGTTCGGGTGCGCACACCTGCCACAGGTGCAACGGATCGGCGACGTCGCGCAATCGGTGCTCGCCGAGGTCGACGAGCGTGAGGTCCTCCGAGAGTTCGGCGCGTACTCCGTCGGACACGAGGATCTGACCTCCGTGCGCAACGGACATGATCCGAGCCGCTTCGTTCAGCGGCGGCCCGAACCAGTTCTGATCGCGCCGTTGTGCTTCGCCGGCGTGCAGACCGAGACGAACGTTGACGCCACCGGGAACGAGCCACTCGGTGTCGGAGAGCCGCTGTTGGATGGTGACGGCGGTGCCGACCGCGGTGTCGACCGAATCGAAGACCGCACAGAACGAGTCGCCGCCGGCCGCGAAGCGCGACCCGTACCCCTCGACGATCGCGGTCTGCACCACGTCGTCGTGGACGGCGAGATCGCGCTCCATCTCGTCGGTGAAGTGACTCCACAGTCGCGTCGAGCCGACGATGTCGGTGAACATGAACACACCGGTCTCATGTCCTCCCGCGACCACGACCACGACAGCGACCTTAGGTCTGCGCGTCCTCTTCGACCCGTCCGAGATCAGCTCACCGCTACCGAATCGACTGACTGCTTCACCTAGCCGATGGTGAATTCTGCGAACTCGTTCGGCAGCAGGGTGGGATCGCGATCACCATCGCTCGACGTGCGGGTCAAGAGCACGTAGCGGCCTTCGGGAAGTCGACCGTTGAACACCATGGTGCCGTCCTGGTTCGCGGGAACGTCCGGCGTCGAACCCAGCTCGAGAATCCCATCCGGCAATCGGACGGCGACCTCGTTCGACCTTTCGTCGAACACCTTGGTCAGGGTGGGAATGAGCGAGGCGATCTCGAAATCGGCGGCTATGCCAACGATGAATACGCCCTTCGTGGCGGTTCCGGTGTTCTTCAGGAGGAACGCAAAGTCCGTGCTCGGAAGTGGGGTGGGCACGCTGATCGGCGCGCCGTCAGCGAGCGTCACCGTCACCGCCTCCAGGTCCTGGGGGATACCGGGCGCAGAGGCTTCGCCCGAGACCCATTTCCAGCTCCCGTCGTCCTTGGTCCAGATGTCACGCTGCTCGAGCAGGGTGTTCACCTCTGACTTCAGATCGCGACCGACGATGGCGTTCTCGTACTCGATCGTTGCCGTGTTTCCCTCCACGTCGATGGCGTTGATCCGGTAGAAGAGCACCCGAAAGTTGCCCATGAACCCGTCCAGATCCCTGCGCAGCGACGGCCCGGGGTCGCTGTAGAGGGAAATCGCGGCCGAGGCGTCACCGCTATCGAAAGCTTCGACGAAGTCCGTGAACGCCTTCTCGACCTCCGCCGCCTCTCCCGAGAAGACGGACTCCGCGGATCGTGGCGGGGCGACGAGTGGTGGCAATGTCCCCGTCGGTGGGCCCTGCATCGTTGTCGACGGCGACGCCGCATCGCCGTTGTTCGCCGCGTCAGTGCTCGTCGAGCTGCAGCCTCCAACGACCATGATGAACATCGGAACCAGCACGATCGACCGGAGGAGCGTGGGGTGGTTCGAACCTCTGACCACGGTCGCGACGCTAGCGGCACTCAGCGACCAAGGATCGCCGCCAGTGCCGAGACCAGGACGGCCTCGGTCTGCGCAACGTCGAGTTGGCGAGCTCGGCGCGACGAGTCGATCGCCTCGGGCCGTCACCATGCGTGCTGCCTCCATCGCCAACGCACGCTCTTTCGAGCCCATCGCCATCGGCGGCACAACCTGGTCGAAGTCGTCAAACTCGACCAGGCAGTCTGACGATGAATCACCCAATGACCCCACACACCGGATCGGGCGATCCCCGCTCCCGACTGAACGAGCTGCGCAGGGCAACCATCCGGCGGTCGGCGAGTCTCGTGAGCAGCTTCGATGGCATCGTGGAGGCAACGAGCGATGTCGCCACCGATGACGAACACGATCCAGAAGGCCACACCATCGCCTGGGAGCGCCAGCAGATCGCCGCACTCCTCGACGAAACGAGAATCACGCTCGCCGACATCGAGTCCGCCGAGCAACGTCTCGATGACGGGCGGTACGGAACCTGCACGACCTGCGGTCTCGAGATCGCAGTCGAGCGTCTGGATGCACTGCCAGCCACGCCGACCTGCTTCAACTGTGCCAGTTGACGGACGCACATAGACCGCTGCGGATCTGCGAGCGACCGTCCGCGTTGCCGCCGAACTTGCCTCCATGTCGGCTCCCCCCGGTCAACTCCGAGGGCCGGACACGACAAACTCCCAGGCTTCTGACCTGGGAGTTTGCGTGGGCCGTAAGGGACTTGAACCCCTGACCCCCTGCGCGTCATGCGTTTTCGGGGTGTTCGCGGGGGTCCGCAGAAGTACAAACGCGCAGGTCAGAGCATTTTCGGGTCCGTGGGTGTTCGCCGCTATTCGCCCCCGTTTGGCTCCCCTTTCCAGAGACCCGGCCTTCGCCGCCACGAGTGTGGTTGCGCAGGTTCCACACAGAGAGTTGGTCCAGGGGACGAGAGAGGAGCGACCGTAGGGGGATGTGGGCCGGTCCAGCCGTCCGTACGATGCGATGTGGTGAACGTTCTCGACGCGATGCGAAGCGATCTGTCGCGTCGTGGGCGGGCGGTTGCTCGGCGCGAGCTGCCGTTGTTGGCTGCGATTTCGCTGACAACCGTCGTCGCCGCTCAGTGGAACGAGCCGGGAACCGCCGTGGACTTCCTCGCATTGGCGGTGGCGGGCGTGGTGCTCGTGTCGCCCGCCTTGTTTGGGTGGGTACCCGGTGAACCATTCGTGGCTGCAGTCGCCCTTCCGGTCTGTCTCGCCGTCGGCCACGAGGGTCATCTGGAACTGGCGTTGTTCCTCATCGCCACCGCAACTCTCTACTCGGCGTGGTATCTCGGTTCGTCGGTGCGGTCGGCGCTGATCGTTGTGGCCTGTTCTGGAGGAATCATCGCTGCAGCGGTGGTGAGCGACAACGGTTTCTCCTGGCTTCCGTGGGTCTCTGCCGAGCTGCTTCTCTTCATCATCGGCCGCACGTTGTGGCGTCAGGATGTTCTCGTCCGCGATCTCGAGGCGGCGCGCAGCGCGCTTGCCGACCGAGCCGTCGCCGACGAACGTCGCCGGATGGCCAGAGAGTTGCACGATGTCGCTGGACACACGCTGGCCGCCGTCATGTTGCATGTCACGGGGGCCCGCCACATCCTCCGTCGGGATCTCGACGAGGCCGAACGCGCGTTGCTCGACGCCGAGGCGGTGGGTCGGGCGAGCATGGACCAGATCCGTGCGGCCGTCGAAACGTTGCGGACCAGCGAGCGCGGCGTCGACCCACCGTTGCCGGCGGCCGATCGACTCGACGTTCTGGTTGAGCAGTACCGCAGAACGGGCCTTTCGGTGGACGTGTCGATCGAACCGCGAATCGCGGACCTTCGCGGGGAGGTCGGTTTCGCAGTGCACCGCATTGCGCGTGAGGCCCTCGCAAACGTTGCCCGTCACGCGCCGACCAATCGGGTGGAGTTGGTGGCGGCCATGGACGACCGCGAGGTGCGCCTCGAGATCTCCGATCATGGACGCCAAGCCGATCCGAGCCGGAGTAGCCCATCGGGCGAAGGAGGTTTCGGTCTGATCGGTATGGCCGAAAGGGCGCGGTCCCTCGGCGGCAGTCTCTCAGCCGAGCCGTCGTCAGACGGATGGTGCGTCATCGCGCTCCTCCCGCGGGTTGAGACTCAGCTCGTACGGTCGCCGATCGAGCCGCATCAACCGAGACGGGCCGCGAAGTGATCCGTGTCCTGATCGTCGACGATCAGGAGATCGTGCGCGCCGGCGTGTCGAGAATCCTCTCGCCCGCAGACGGGTTTGATGTGGTCGGTGAATGTTTTGACGGCGATGAAGTGATCGAGGCCGTTGAGGAGTCGGATCCGGATCTCGTGTTGATGGACGTGCGGATGCATCGCACCGACGGAGTGACGGCCACGCGTGAGCTGCGGTCCCGGAATCCCGACGGTCCTCCCGTGCTGATCTTGACGACGTTCGACGACGATGGCGCTCTGTGGAGTGGGCTCGAAGCGGGAGCCGCCGGGTACGTCCTCAAGGACACGCCGGCGGAGGATCTGATCGCGGCTGCACGCGCGGTGGCAGGTGGAGGTGCATGGCTCGACTCGAAGGTGACCCCGCGCATTCTCGGCGCCCTGCGCCGTGCAGGCGGTCGCGAAACCGAGCGGCCGGTGACCATCGAGGAACTGACCGGGCGCGAGCACGACGTTCTCCGCCTGATGGCGCGGGGTGCCACCAACAAGGAGATCGCTGTGGAGTTGATCGTCAGCGAAGCCACCGTGAAAAGTCACGTGGGGGCGATCTTCGCCAAGCTCGCAGCGCGCGACCGGGCCGCAGCAATCGTGTTCGCCTATGACCACGGCATCGTTGCGCCCGACTCCCTCCCACGGGATGAGGTACCGCGTCAACCGTAGGACGATGCGCCGGCGGCCGCCGGCGCTCATGGTGGACTCGTGCCCACTCGACAGGTCGACCCCCTCGCTCCATCGCCGTGCCGGGCTCCGGCGAGCGCCGTGATCACCGTCGATGCCATCCGCAAGTCCTACGCCGATCGCTTCGTCGTCGACGACGTCTCCTTCTTCGTCGAGGAAGGAGAGATCTTCGGTCTGCTCGGAGCGAACGGAGCCGGAAAGACGACCGTCGTGGAATGCGTGCAGGGCCTTCGCCGCCCCGACAGCGGGGCAGTGCGTGTGCTCGGTGTCGACCCCATCTCCGATCACGCTCGACTGAGACGCTCGATCGGCAGCCAACTCCAGGAATCGTCACTTCCCGATCGCCTACGCGTCGGCGAAGCGGTCGCGCTCTTCGACCAGACGCGTGATCGAGACATTCGTGGACACCTCGAACGTTGGGGGCTCGCAGAACAGGCCTCGACCAGCTTCGCTGACCTCTCCGGTGGCCAACGCCAGCGGCTCTTCATCGTCCTCGCACTCCTGAACGATCCGAAAGTGGTGTTCCTCGACGAACTCACCCAGGGCCTCGACCCGTCGGCTCGACGCGACGTGTGGCAGGTCATTCGAGACGTGCGCGAACACGGCACGACGGTCGTCCTCGTCAGCCACTTCGCCGAGGAGATCGAAGCACTCTGCGATCGGGTCGCCGTCATGAGCCAGGGCCGCATCGTCGACTCCGGAACCCCACGCGAGATCACCGACCGGCATTCGTCACTGAGCAGCGTGTCCTTCACACCGCAAGTCGGGTACGACCGCGTCGGGGTTGCCGGAATCGACGGTGTGGAAAGGGTCGAGACGACCGCCGGTCGGCTCACGGTCTACGGGACCTCACCGATGATCGCTGCGGTGTGCGCCACGACGCTCGACCGGGGCACAGGACCTACCGATCTGTACATCCAACACCCCACTCTCGACGACGCCCTCGTCAACCTGATCGGAGCCAACCCATGAGCACCACGTTTGCGTCGACTCACCCCATCGGTCGGCTGATCCTGACCGAGGCCAAACTGTTCGTACGAGAGCCGATCGGAGTGATCTTCGTGTTCGCGTTTCCGATCCTGACGGTGCTGATCATCGGGTCCAGTTTCGAACCTGACGACCCGAGCTTCGGGGGAGCATCGCCGTCCGCCTACTACACCGCCGCATACATCGGCGTCGTCCTGGCCGCACTCGGGCTGGTGATGTTGCCCGTGCACCTCGCCTCGTATCGCGAGCGCGGTGTCTTGCGCAGATTCCAGGCGTCGCACTTCGCCCCGTGGGCTCTCCCCGTCGCATGGATCGCCGTTGCAACTGTGCTCGCCGTGAGCGCGATCGCGACGTTGCTGGTGACGACTCAGCTCGTGTTCGACGTGCCCGCCGTCGACAACGTCCCTCGCGCGCTCATCGGCCTCGCACTCGGGATCTGGACCTCGATCAACACCGGCATCGTGCTCGGACTGGCGCTGCCAACCGCCCGCTCCGCGCAAAGTGTCGGGCTGGCGCTGTTCTTCCCATCGTTCCTCCTCGGCGGGACCGGACCGCCACCAGACGTCATGCCGACTGCGATGCGCACCATTTCCGAGTTCGTACCAACAAGCCACGTCGTCAGGGCAATCCAACAACCATGGCTGAGCATCGGCCCACCGACATCCGTACACCTCATCGTGCTCACCCTCATCGGCGCTGCGACCACCATGGGGTGGATCCGATTGGCTCAGCGCGCCACAGCCCGCTGACAGCGCCCGACGGCAGTTCGACCGGCGGTCCGGACTGAATCAAGATGAAGCATTCGTCCACCCTCGCAGACCGTGACCGAAAAACGCACGGGCCCGCTGTCGCCGCATCGGACCGCGCGGCTGAACACTCCATGTGACCGATGATCTCCTCGTGCGAACTCGGTGTGAGCCCGACGACGACCTCAGCTCCCAGGCGGCCGGTAGCTGGGACTCTTCTTCGAGGCGGCGTCGATGTCCTCAGCCGTCAGCAACGGGACCAACGTGACCGCGACAGCGCCAGAAGCGTTGACCGTGAGGGACAGAGCCGCGGCGCTGGCGTCGTCAGGCATGTCGACGATCCCCCAGATATCGGTGTCCCCGAAGGCGTAGTAGAGGCAGTCCATGCTCCCGCCCACGGACTCCACCGCTGCACGCGCGTTCTCGACCCTGCTGGTGCCGCCTTCCTTGAACAGGCCAGCCACGCCGTCGCCCACATAATTGCCCTTGATCAGATACTTGCCCATCTGCCCGTCCCCCTCCGTTCCCGGGCCGATCCCGGGCTCGATCTGCGACCGTAGCCTTCGCACTGCGGGCGCGCACTCGAGACGGTGCGCCATCGAATGGAGGACGCATCGACTTCTGACTCGGAGGAGCGGACCACCCAAGCATCAAACCTTGGGTAGGAGGGCGTTCTCGACAGCCGGGCTGGCGGACGCGGTGACCGCAGACGTGTCTACAGACGAGCAGGGACTGATCGTCGGGTTCACGAACGGCGACGACGTCGAGGCACTGCTGACTG
>JBBKVY010000104.1:0-36561 GCA_037968675.1 Acidimicrobiales bacterium
TCCGAGATGTGCACGAGACCCTCGATGCCTTCGCCCACCTGGACGAATGCGCCGAACGGCACCAGCTTGGTGACACGGCCGTAGACCAGTTCGCCGACGCGGTGGGCGTTGGCGAACTCCTGCCAGGGATCCTGCTGCGTGGCCTTGAGGCTCAGCGAGATGCGCTCACGGTCGTTGTCGACCTCGAGGACCTGCACCTCGATCTCGTCACCGACGGTGACGACAGAGCCGGGATGGTCGACGTGCTTCCAGGAGAGCTCGGAGACGTGGACGAGTCCGTCCATGCCGCCGAGGTCGACGAATGCGCCGAAGTTGACGACGCTGGAGACGACGCCGCGGCGGACCTCGCCGGGCTTGAGGTTCTGGAGGAAGTCCTCACGCTGCTCGCGCTGGGTCTCTTCGAGCCAGGCACGGCGGGACAGGACCACGTTGTTGCGGTTCTTGTCGAGCTCGATGATCTTGGCTTCGAGTTCGCGACCGACGTAGGGGTCGAGGTCGCGGACACGGCGGAGCTCGACGAGGCTGGCGGGCAGGAAGCCACGCAGGCCGATGTCGACGATGAGTCCGCCCTTGACGACCTCGATGACCTTGCCGGTGACGACGCCTTCGGCTTCCTTGATCTCCTCGATCTTGCCCCAGGCACGCTCGTACTGCGCGCGCTTCTTGGACAGGATCAGGCGACCCTCTTTGTCCTCTTTGGTGAGGACGAGCGCCTCGATCTTGTCTCCGAGCGAGACGACCTCGGAAGGATCGACGTCGTTGCGGATGCTCAGTTCACGGCTGGGGACGACGCCCTCGGACTTGAAGCCGATGTCGAGCAGGACCTCGTCCTTGTCGATGCGGACGACCTTGCCCTCGACGAGCTGGCCTTCCTCGACGGTCACCATGGTGTCGTCGATGTAGTCGGCGAAACTGCCGACGTCGTTCGAGGTGATCTCTCGGGGCGTGTACACCCCCTCGGCGTTGAAGGTACCCATCTCGGAGGGGCTCTCGGTGAGCCCTTCGGGGACGAGGGTTGCCGTGGTCGTGGTGTCGGTCAAGAGATGCTCGAATCGGTTACTCGGATGGTCCGGACGTGTCTTCGTTTCGGTCGCCGCGCAGGCGCGGACAGACCGATCGGCCAGCGTAGCAGCGGCGTCCAGCCTCGTCCCAGCCCTCCCGTCCAGGGACCCCGCCAGGAAAATCGCTGTGAGAAGGGTCTGGAAACCGGACCTTTCTCACAGGGATTTTCTGAAGGGTCGGCGCGGGTCAGGGCTTGCGGGCGACGAGGAGGAATTCGGCGTGGTCGAGGTCGGGGGCGCGGCGGGCGTAGCCGCCGGGGTCGACCGACCACACCTGTTCGGCGTCGAGGCCGGCGAGGCGGGCGACGAATCGCAGCTCCCGGGGGGTGAACCCGGTGGTCCACAGGTCGGCCTCGAGGTCGACCCCCGATTCGTCCTTCACCTGCGTCTTCTCGTGCATGACCCCGGCGTCGACGTCGAAGTCGGCGCCCTCCCCCGCCTGCTGCCCGGGCTGGTGCCCGACCTGGAAACGGACCTGGAAGTACGACGAGAACGCGCTGAGCACCAGCTGTCCGCCCGGCTTCAGCGCCGACGCCAACTGCGCGACGGCCTCAACGTCGGCGTCGAGGGGTGCTCCGGGGCCGCCGAGGAGGCCGAATCCGCCCTGGCACAGGGAGAGCACGGCGTCGAAGCACGGACCGGTGGGCAGCGAACGGATGTCGGCGACGGCAACAGGCGCCGGCGGGTCGCCGTGGCGGACCAGATGGCAGAAGCTCTCGGCCAGGTCCATGCCGACGGTCGGGACGCCGCGGGACGCAAGCGCATGGACATGTCGCCCCGGACCGCATCCGGCATCCAGCACCCGTGAGTGGGGTCCGAGATCCAGCAGGTCGACGAGGAAGTCGGCCTCCTGCTCCGTGCCCTTGGTGAAGGAGTACCGCAGGTAGGCGGATTGCATGTGATCGGCCAGCGGCCCGAACCAACGGCCGGACTGCGACTGATCGGTCACTTGGCGGACGCCCAGCTGTCACCGAACGCGAGGTTCACGTCGAGTGGGACGCGGAGTTCTGCCGCGTCGTGCATGGTCTTGTCGACGAGGTCGCGAGCGGTGTCGACCTCGTCGGCGGGGACCTCGCAGACGATCTCGTCGTGGACCTGGAGGATGACCCGGGTGGCGAGGCCCTGCTCGTCCAGCGCCTTGTCGAGTTGCACGAGCGCGACCTTGAAGATGTCGGCGGCGAGACCTTGGATACCGGCGTTCATGGCCTGCCGCTCGCCTGCCTGGCGGATCCGCACGTTGGAAGACGACAACTCCGGGATCTGGCGTCGACGCCCGAACAACGTCTCGGTGTAGCCCTTGGCCCTGGCATCCTCGACCACCCGGTCCATGTACGCGTGCACGTTGGGGAAGGCCGCGAAGTACGCATCGAGGATGACGGCTGCCTCCTTGGTCGTGATGTTGAGTCGCTGGCCGAGTCCGTAGGCCTCCATCCCGTACGCCAACCCGTACGAGACCATCTTGGCCTTGGCCCGCTGATCGGACGCGACCTCGTCGAGTTCGACCCCGAACACCCGTGCCGCGGTCTCGGTGTGGATGTCGGTGCCCGACTCGAACGCCTCGATCAGACCAGGGTCCTCGGCCAGGTGGGCGATGCAGCGCAGCTCGATCTGGTTGTAGTCGGCCACCAGCAACGTGTACCCGTCGCCGGGTACGAATGCCTCACGGAACTCCTTGCCCATCTCCGACCGCACCGGGATGTTGTGGAGGTTCGGGTTCTCGGAGCTGAGTCTGCCGGTGCGGGCCACGGTCTGGTTGAACGAGGCGTGGATGCGCCCGTCGTCGGCGACGTCCTGCAGGAGCGACTCGCCATAGGTCGAACGGAGCTTCTCGACCTCGCGATAGCCGAGGATGTGCTCGATGATCGGGTGCTCGCCCCGCATCTTCTCCAGTGTCTGCGCGTCGGTCGAGTAGCCGGTCTTCGTCTTCTTCTGGGGCGTGAGACCGAGCTCGTCGAAGAGCACCTCGCGCATCTGCTTGGTGGAGTTGACGTTGAATGGGTGCCCGGCGTCGTCGGTGATCGCCTGACGCAGTTCGTCGGCCTCGGCCGTCAACCGGTCGCGGAGGCGGGTGAGCACCTCGACGTCGACCCCGACGCCGACGACCTCCATCTTGGCCAGGACCCGCACCAGCGGGACCTCCATGTCGTCGTTCAGCCCACGGAGGCCTTGGGCGTCGAGCGCATCGAGCAGCTTCGGAGCGAGCACGTGGGTGGCCAGTGCGGCACGTGCGGCCAGCAACGCACGTGAGACCTCGGCATCGCTCTCGCCGTCTTCGAGGCTCAGATCGAGTTGGCCGTCGGGCGCGCCGCCGTCCTCGGGCAGTTCGAGACGGGCGTACCGCTGGAGGAGGTCGGACAAGCGATAGTTCGTCTCGGCAGGATCGAGGAGGTAAGCGGCCAGGGTGGTGTCGAGCCCGAGGCCGGCGATGTCGAGGTCGGCATCCCAGAGGACCTTCAGCAACACCTTCGCGTCGTGAACGGCGACCGTCCGGGCGCCGAGCACTCTGGCGAGTGACGAGCGCACGCCGTCGTCGGACAGCGTCGCGATGGGCAGCCAGAGCACCTCGGCCACCGACTCGTCGACGACGACCGCGAGGCCCTCGAGTCGGTCGTCGACGTCGAACGATCCCGCCACCCCGAGGGATCCGTCGGTGTCGAGCGCATCCAGGGCGGCGATGGCGTCGGCGGCGGTCGATCCGTCGACGACCTCGGCCTCCAACACCTCTGATGGCTGCATTGCGCCGAGGTCGGCACCGAGCGCCTCGGTGAGCCGCTCGAAGAGCGAGTGGAATTCGAGGAACTCGAACAGCCGCTTCAACTCGTCGGTGTCGATCTCGCCCATCGCCAGGTCGTTCATGCCGCCGGGGAGCTCCTCCGACAGGTCGACATCGCGGAGCAGGTCCATGACGATCGCGTTCTCGCGCACGACTTCCTCGTGGGCTCCCAGGTTCTCGCGGAGCTTGGGCGTCTGGGCATCGAGGTTGGCGAAGATGCCGTCGAGGTCGCCGTAGGTGTTGAGCAGCTTCGCGGCGGTCTTCTCCCCCACACCCGGCACGCCGGGGAGGTTGTCGGACTTGTCTCCCCGCATGGCGGCGTACAGCACGTACTTCTCGGGCCGTACGCCGGTCCGCTCCTCGATGCCGTCCTCGTCGTAGAGGGCGTAGTCGGACACACCGCGCTTGTTGTAGAGGACCTTGACGTGCGGGTCCTCCACCAGCTGGTAGGCGTCGCGGTCACCGGTCACGACGATGACGTCATCGCCGTTGTCGCGTGCCTGGGTGGCGAGGGTGGCGAGGATGTCGTCGGCCTCGACGCCGGCCTGGTCGACCATGGTGATGCCGAGGACCTCGATGACCTCGCGGACGAGGCCCATCTGCTGGCGCAGGATGTCGGGCGTCTCGGCACGACCGGCCTTGTAGTCGGCCACCCGCTCGTGACGGAACGTGGGCTCGGGACGGTCGAACGCCACGACCACGCCGTCGCTCGGATGGTCGCGCAACATGTTGATGAGCATCGACGTGAATCCGAAGACGGCGTTGGTGACCTGGCCCGATGCCGTGGCCAGGTCGGTCGGCAGCGCGAAGAACGCTCGATACGTGAGCGAGTTCCCGTCGATCAGCAGGAATCGACGCGCGCCGGATGCTCCGGCGGGCGGACCGCCCGAACCTCCGGGTTTCGCGGGCACGAGATCAGCCCGCGTCGGGTCGGAGGGTGCCCCCGATGACCTGCTCGGCGACATCGCGCGCCTTGACGCGACCGTTCATCGCCTGCTTCTGGATCCAGTCGAACGCGTCGGACTCGGACAACCCGTGGTCGTCCATGAGGATGCCCTTGGCGCGATCGACGAGTTTCCGGGTCTCGAGCTGGTCCTCGAGGGTCTGGGTCTGGTCGTGGAGTGCACGCATCTCGCGGTGCCGCCCGAGGGCGATCTCGACGGCGGGAATCAGCTCGGATCGCTGGAACGGCTTGACCAGATAGGCGAGCGCACCGGCATCGCGGGCCTGCTCGATCAGGTCGCGCTGGGAGTAGGCGGTCAGGATCAGCACCGCCGACTGCTTGGTCGTGGAGATCTCCCGGGCGGCAGCGAGGCCGTCGAGGCCGGGCATGCGAACGTCGAGGATGGCCAGGTCGGGCTCGAGATCGCGCACCAGTTCCACGGCCTCGTCGCCGCGCCCGGTCTCGCCCACGACGTCGTAGCCCTCTTCCTCCAGCGTCTCCTTGAGATCGAGACGAATGATGGCTTCGTCCTCGGCAATCACCACACGCGTGGCCATTGCGGTCTCCCTTCCTGCTGGTCGGCAGTCCTCGAATACGGAGACCGATGGTGCCACGCAACCACTCCGGTGGGGAAACGATCCGGTCCGTCGGCCGACCGGCCGGACTCGTCAGCTCGTCTCGGCCAGCAGACGGTCGAGCAGGTCGTCCTGGGCCGTTTCGAGGCGAGCGATCTCCTCGGCCACCGAGGCTCGGTGGTTCCGCATCGCATCGGCATGGCGGGCGGCTTCCTTGTGCTCTCGATCGGACACCGGCGTCTCGGAGACGAGCGAGCGGAGCCGCGCGTCGTCGGCGGCATCGGCGAGGTGGACCAGTTGCTCATCGGCCACCAGCAACTCGTCACGGAGCTCTCGGATGCGGCGACCGACCTCGGTGAGCCGACGCTCGACCTGACGTCTCGACACGCGGGCGAGTCTACGCCCGCCACCGTGGCTCCGACTCGACTCCCGACCAGATCGACTGCGGCGCCGGCAACGGCAAGCTCCTCGGTTGGCGCCGCTACGCTGAGACCACCCGAGCCCGGGTGGTGGAATGGCAGACACGGCGGATTCAAAATCCGCTGACCTCACGGTCGTGCGGGTTCGACTCCCGCCCCGGGCACGTGTCGGCCCACGGCCGAACCCGGACCCGAACCCGGCGGACTTCGACGCTGCGAGCGTCTGAGCATGTGTCTACGATCGGGGCCATGAAGCGACTGGTCCTCCTCGCGGTCATCGTCGGCTTCGTCGTGTGGCGAGGCCGTCGACTGGACCACTACGACCGCCAACACCGTCACGGCTCGTACGCCCCCGTGAAGCCGGTGACCTCCGACTGACCGCAGGCGAGAAATCTCCCGAGGCGTGAAACGAAGTCTCCCGGCTCACAGTCCGACCAACGTTCTCCCCCGCCCAGCCGAGTCCTGAGGTTCCATGCGCTGCTTCGTCTTCCCCGGACAGGGAAGCCAACTCCCCCAGATGGGCTCGAGCTTTGCCACCGCGCCGGCGTGGACCCTTGTCGAGGAAGCCTCGGCCGCCAGCGGGCGAGATGTCAGCCACCTGCTGCTCAGCGCCGACGCCACCGAACTGGTCGAGACCCGGAACGCGCAGCTGGGCACGTTCGTGCACTCGATGCTGGTGCTCGCGGCGCTCCGAGCAGACGGTGTCGAACCGGACGCCGTGGCCGGCCACAGTCTCGGTGAACTCTCTGCGCTGTGCGCGGCGGGGGTGCTCGCGTTCCCGGACGCCGTCCGCCTCGTCGCGGCGCGAGGCGACGCCATGCAGGAGTGCACGACGAGGCGCCGCGGCACGATGGCGGCGGTCCTGGGCCTCGACGACGACGCCGTGGACGAGGTGTGTCAGCGGGTGGACGACGTCTGGGTCGCCAACGCCAATGCGCCCGGGCAGGTCGTGATCGCCGGCGATCCCGCGGCGGTCGAGCGTGCCGGCTCCGACGCAAAGGACGCAGGGGCGAAGCGGGTCGTGCCGTTGGACGTGTCCGGCGCCTTCCACACCCCGTTCATGGCCCCGGCCGGCGATGCCCTCGCCGACGCGATCGCCGCGTCCACGTTCCACGACGCCACCGTTCCCGTGGTCGCCAATGTCGACGCATCGATCCACACCGCCGCCACGGATTGGCCGGGTCTGCTCGGACGGCAACTCACGAGCCCTGTCCGGTGGGCAGCGTCGGTGCAGACCCTTCTCGACGAGGGGGCGACGGCGTTCGTCGAGGTCGGGCCGGGGGCAGTCCTGACCGGAACGATCAAACGCATCGACCGCTCGGCCGAACGGCACTCGGCCATGACACCCGGCGAGGTCCGGGCCGTCGCCGCCGCAGTCAGAGCCGACGTATGAACGCCGCGCAGCGCGGCTCTGCCGGTGGGCGGATCATCGGCTGGGGCACCGCGCTCCCCGACGGCGTTCTCACCAACGCCGATCTCGAAGCCCGGCTCGACACCACCGGCGAGTGGATCACGGAGCGGACCGGCATCCAGGAACGTCGCCAGGGCGGGACCACCGCCGGCCTCGCAGCCGAGGCCGGACGAGCGGCCATCGACCACGCCGGCGTCGACCCCTCGACCATCGACCTGCTGATCCTGTGCACCACCAGCCCCGATCGCTCGCTCCCTGCCTCGGCGTCGAGGGTCCAGGACATGCTCGGCCTCGACTGCGGGGCCTTCGACCTCAACGCCGCATGCTCCGGGTTCGTCTACGGGCTCGCCGCAGCCAACGGCTACATCGCCATGGGTTCGACGCGCGTCCTGCTCATCGGGGCCGAGACCCTCGACCGTATGACCGACCCCGACGACCGGAACACGGCGATCCTGTTCGGCAACGGCGGCGGTGCGGCGGTGATCGACGCGATCCCGGCCGGCGAGCCGGACCAACTCCTCGGCTGGGACGTCGGGTCAGACGGCAGCGCCGAGCACATCCTCTACGCCGAGGTCGGCGGATACATGCAGATGGACGGACGCGAGGTGTTCCGGCGTGCTGTCCGGGTCATGGTCGCCTCGGCCACAAAGGCCATGGCACGTGCCGGGGTCACGTCCGACGACATCACCCTCGTCGTCCCCCACCAGGCCAACATCCGCATCATCGACTCGGCGTGCCAGAAGCTCGGCTTCGCACGGGACCAGACCGCACTCGTGCTCCACGCCACCGGCAACACGTCGGCGGCATCGATCCCGCTGGCCCTCGCCGACGCGCTCGAGCACGGCCGAGCCAAGGACGGCGACCTGGTGTTGCTCGTGGGCTTCGGCGCGGGGATGACGTGGGCCTCCGCCGTCCTGCGCTGGTCCGACCCGGCGATGCGCAAGGATGCAGCCTCATGAGCGACTCCCCGGCGCGCACGGTCCTCGTGACCGGTGGCAACCGTGGCATCGGCCTGGCGTGTACCCGCAGCTTCGTCGCCGCCGGGCATCGCGTCGCGACCGTCTCGCGCTCCGGGGGCGCGGTCGACGGTGCGCTCGCCGTCGCGTGTGACGTGGGTGACGGCGAAGCGGTGGATCGAGCGGTGGCCGCAGTCGACGAGGAGCTCGGACCGGTCGAGATCCTGGTCGCGAACGCGGGGATAACCAAGGACGGGCTCATGGTCCGCATGTCCGACGAGGACTTCGCCTCGGTGGTCGACACCAACCTCACCGGCACCTTCCGCTTCGCGCGAGCCGTGACCAAGAAGATGATGCGCGCCCGGTTCGGGCGCATCGTGGTCATGTCGTCCGTCGGCGCCTACATGGGTGCACCGGGGCAGGCCAACTACGCGGCGTCGAAGGCCGGCCTCATCGGGCTCGCTCGCTCGATGGCCCGGGAGCTCGCCCCGCGGAACATCACCGTCAACGTCGTCACGCCGGGGCCGATCGAGACCGACATGCTCGCAGCCGTCGACGAGACACGACGCGACGAGATGGCCACGATCGTCCCGCTCGGACGGCTCGGCGACCCGGCCGAGGTCGCGGCCGCGGTCCGCTTCCTCGCATCGGACGATGCCGGCTTCGTCACCGGTGCCGTGCTCCCGGTCGACGGCGGCCTCGCCATGGGCCACTGATGACTCCGCCACGGGCGATCGAGCCCGCTTCCCGACCCAACCCCACCAAGCAGGAGACAGCAGACCAGTGAGTGACGAATTCAGCCGATTCCAGAAGTGCGCCGTCGAAGTCCTCAGTGTCGAGGAAGCCCAGGTGACCAAAGAAGCCTCCTTCGCCGACGACCTCGACGCCGACAGCCTCGACCTCGTCGAGTTGGTCATGGCGCTCGAAGAGGAGTTCGACGTGACCGTCGAGGAGGAAGAGCTCGAGGGCATCGACACCGTGGGCGCAGCCTTCGACCTGATCAAGGGCAAGCTCTAGACCGACGGCCCGATCAGTCGAGGAGGACAGGCCATGTCACAGGACCGCACCACGCGCCATCGCCGCCGCGTCGCCATCACCGCCACCGGAGTCGTCGCCAAGGCCGGCACCGGGATGGACGCGTTCTGGGAGGGGCTCTGCGCGACCCCGGAGGACGGCATGCGCCAGATCGAGGACTTCGATCCGACGGCGTACTTCGAGAACCCGAAGGAGGCACGCCGCACCGATCGCTTCGCCCAGTTCGCGTTGGCCGCATCGCAGCTCGCATTCGAGCAGGCCGGGATCACCGACGGGGTCCTGCCCTACGAGCCGTCGCGTCGCGGAGTCTTCATCGGGACGGGCATCGGTGGCCTCGAGACGCTCGAGGAGCAGATCCTGGTCCACGACAAGAAGGGCCCACGGCGGGTCTCACCGTTCCTCGTGCCGATGATGATGCCCAACGCCGGCGCTGCCTCGGTGTCGATGAAGTACGGCTGGCAAGGACCGTGCGAGACCACGGTGACCGCCTGCGCGGCGGGGACCCACGCCATCACCCGTGCCGCCGAGCAGATCGCCTGGGGCCGGTGCGACGCGATGGTCGCCGGCGGCACCGAGTCGACGCTCACACCGACCGGACTCCAGGGCTTCCAGAACATGACCGCCCTCTCGAACGACGGCGTCTCCCGACCGTTCTCCGAGGACCGCAACGGCTTCGTGATCTCCGAGGGCGCCGGCATCCTGCTCCTCGAGGAGTGGGACCTGGCCGTGGCGCGCGGCGCGACGATCCTGGGAGAGTTCCTCGGCGGGGCCTCGACGGCCGATGCGCACCACATCACGGCGCCGTCACCCGGTGGCGTGGGTGCGATCTCGTGCATGCGCTTGGCCCTGGAGGATGCCGGCCTCGAACCCGCAGACATCGGACAGATCAACGCCCACGGAACGTCGACGCCGCTCAACGATGCGGCCGAGGCGCACGCCATCGCCGAGGTCTTCGGTGTCGACGGTCCTCCGGTGACGTCGACCAAGGGTGTGACCGGTCACGCACTCGGCGCCGCCGGCGCACTCGAAGCGGTCGCGGCCGTGGCGTCGATCCAACACCGTCGGATCCCACCGACGATGGGCACCAAGGCCGTCGATCCGGAACTCCCACAGATCGACCTGGTCACCGAAGCGCCCCGCCCGTGGGAGCCGGGCCCCGTGCTCTCCAACAGCTTCGGGTTCGGCGGCCACAACGGGTGCCTCATCATCGCTCCGTGACATTGGAGCGTCCTCCTGTTGGAGCGTCCTCGCTCCGCTGCGGGCGCTCCCACGTCTGCACGGAGCTGTTGGTCACGCTCCTGCTCGCCGGTCGGCTGGCGCCTCCCTCGGAGCTCCCGCACCGCTGCACCACCGCGCTTTTTCTACCGCGCCTTTCTACCGCGCTGTTCGACCGCGCTTCTCAGCCGCGCTCGTCTACGGCGCTTCGGCGACCACGAAGAGGAGGTCTGCTTCGCAGGCCTTGTCGCCGTCGACGAATGCGACACCGTGACCCTTGCCCGCGCGAGCCGACATGCGCCCCATGGCCATGTCGAGCGTAAGGGTGTCGCCGGGGAGCACCTGACGGCGAAAGCGCGCCTTGTCGACCCCGCCGAAGAGGAGGAGCTTGCCGGCGAAACGTTCGTCCCGGAGGGCAGCGATCGCGCCGCACTGCGCGAGCGCTTCGAGCATCAGCACTCCAGGCAGCGTCGGTCGGCCGGGAAAGTGGCCGGCGAAGAAGTCCTCATCCCCGGTGAGGGTCCACGAGCATCGAGCCGACACACCCGGCACGACGTCGTCGATCGAGGTGATGAACGCGAAGGGGTGGCGGTGCGGGAGGACCGCGTGTGGGTCCAGGTCGCTCACGACTCGTCTGCCAGCGCCCGCACCAGGAACTTGGGCGTGTTCTTCGGGCTGATCTTCGGCCATGCCTCGATGAGCTTGCCGTTCTCGCCCACCAGGAACGCCGACCGGATGATGCCCAGGTACTTCTTGCCGTACATCGACTTCTCACCCCAGACGCCGTACTTCTCGGCGACCACATGGTCGGGATCGGACAGCAGCGGGAAGCCGAGCGAGTACTTGGCGTCGAACTCCTTCTGCCTGCCGGGCTCGTCGGGGCTGATGCCCAGGATCTGCACGTCGACGTCGTCCTTGATCGCCGACAGCTCACACGACTGGGTGGTGCACCCGGGCGTGTCGGCCTTCGGGTAGAAGTAGACGAGGACCTTCCTCCCCGCGAAGCCGGTCAGCCCGACCTTGTCGCCTTCCTGGTCGAGGAGGGTGAATGCGGGGGCGCGATCGCCAGCGGAGAGAGCCATGGGCCGATCTTGTCAGACCGGTCCGGAGCCGCGGATCACTCGGCGTTGCGCATCGCCTCAGCAGCCATCTCGAAGTACTGCCGCATCTGCTGCTCGATGTCGACCGCGACGTCCCGTTCGGCGCAGAGTCCGCTGAGCGCAGCCATCATGAGCCGGAACCAGGCGTCACGCTCGGCCGGACCGATGGCGAACGGCGCATGGCGCATCCGGAGGCGGGGATGGCCACGCTCGTCGCTGTAGGCCGTGGATCCACCCCAGTACTGGATGAGGAACCCGGTCATGTGGCGGATCGACTCGCCCAGGTCGTCGGGGTAGAGCGGCCGGAGGATCGGGTCGCCCTCGACGCCCGCATAGAAGCGCTCGACCAACTCGGTGAAGAACCGATCGCCGAGCACCTCGTGCACGGTCGTCGGCGTGTCAGTCACCGGCGCGTTCCTCGGATGCCGTCGCTGCGGTCCCGAAGATGCCCTTGGCCATGAGCGACGATTCGCCGTCACGGCGTTGGCGGTACACCTCGGCCCGGTTGGCATGCACCTCGGGGTCGTCGGGCGACGCGCCGGCGGCCCACTCGGCCAACTGACAGGCCAGTCGCAGGTCTCCGGTGCTGGCGACCTCGATCGCTCGGGCCGACAACGCCAACGCTCCCCCGGCGAGTGTCGCGATCTCGAGGGCGACCGCCTGGTCCTTCGGCGGCTTGAGGCGCGCCGGATTGCCGTCGTACCACCCGCCGTAGAGACGCCAGATGTTCCGGACCACGAACTCGGGCTCGTCGTAGGTTCCTCGCAGGTACGGCAACTGGGCGTAGCGGTCGGGCACCTCCACGGTGTGGACGATCTCGTCCAGCGTCGCACCAGTGTTCATCATCGCCACCGTGTCCTCGATCAGTCCCTCCAACGCCGAGGCCGTGTTGTCGAGCACACCGGCGATGCGCGCCTTTCCCTCGATCGGCAGGCCGTGCGCCGGCAACAGCAGCTCGGGTTCGAGGGCGATCATCTTGCGGAGCGCGACCGCCCAGTCGGCCGCGTAGCGCTGCACCTTCTGCGGATTCCCGGCGTTGGGGAACACCCAGATGAACAGATCGCCGCTGAAGATCGCTCGCTTCTCCGGTACCCACGCCCACGCGTGGTCGTCGGTCTCACCGCGGTCGTGGTGCAACTCGATCGTGGTGTCGCCGGCCTGCAGTTCGAGGTGCGTGCGGAACGTGTCGTCGGGCCGCACGAAGTCGGACGGGAACTCCATCCCGCCGCCGAACTGGCGGGCGTTGATCACCTGGTTGTACCCCTGCGTCCATTCGTACCGGTCGAACCGGGTCGGCGCGTTCTCGTGGGCCAGGAGTCGCGGCCGACGGTGACCGTTCTGCTCGGCGTCGGCCAGGAACGCCGGCGTGCCGCTGACGTGGTCGATGTGTCCGTGGGTGTAGACGATCGACGCGAACGGATCGGCTCGCCACCCTCGCAGCGCCTGCACGGCCGCGGTGCCGTACGGCCCGAGCGAGGTGTCGAAGATCGTGAGGCCGTCACCGGCGCGAAGGGCCCACACGTGGGAGAACGCGCAGACCAGCCCGACGTCGTCGGCGATCTCGTGGAACTTCGAATCCATCGGATTGTTGGCCCGGGGCCCTTCGTACACGCCGTCGTCGATGTAGTGGGCTGATGTCGCGAGCAGATCGGTCATGGGTGCATCCTGTCTCAGAATCCGTAGAACTTGCCCTTGGGTCGGGCGTGCACGTGCCAGTGCCCGGGAATCGACCGACGGTTGTCGTCGAGCCAGATCTCGCCGTACCGCTCGACGGCCACCTCGCTGAGCCGTTCGAGCATGTGCGCACGGTCGTGGTCATCGGGATCGATGCCGTGCGGGCGCCAGACGACCATCGGAACGGCGCACGCCTCGCACTCGGCCACCCAGCACACGGCGTCCTCGTGGAACCACGGCGAGATCCTCGCTGCCTCGCACAACTCGCAGTCGTCGTCGAATCGCTCCGCGCCCATGCCTCACGGATCCTCCCACAAGGCACCGGTAGCGTCGGGTCGGTGACGTCGCACTCCACCTCTGCGTACGCCGACGCCCCGACGTCCGGTTCCGGACCGGGGGTCATGGTGCTGCACTCCTGGTTCGGACTGACCGACGAGGTCAGGGACCTGTGCAATCGACTGGCCGACGAGGGATTCACGGCGCTCGCCCCCGATCTGTTCGGCGAGGTCGCCACCGACAGCGAACACGGCGAGCAGCTCCTCGCCGAGGCCGATCCGAACGAGCTGGTCCTGGGGGTGCAGTCCTGCGCCGATGCGCTCCGACGCATGCCGGCGACACCCGACGCGCCGATCTCGGTCATCGGCTACTCGATGGGTGCGTCACTCGCGCTGTGGCTGTCCGAACGTGAACCGGACACCGTGTCTGCCGTGGCCGCCTACTACGGGACCCAGAGCATCGACTTCACCGAGACGCGGTCGCGCTACCTGTTCCACCTCGCCGTCGACGATCCGATGATCGACACGGATGAGCTGGCACTGATGGAGGCCAGCCTCGGTCTCGCCGAGCGGCCGATCGAGATCCACCGGTACGAGGGTGCCCGACACTTCTTCGCCGAACCGGGAACCCCGAACCACGACGAGGGGGCGGCCGACGACGCGTGGCAGCGGACGGTGGAGTTCCTCCGAAGGGACCGATGAGCCCGGCGCCGTGGCACCGCCGTCTCGTCTCGTTCGGTCGACGTCTGGCCCACGAATGGAAGCAGGACCGCATCCCCGACCAGGCCGCGGTCGTCGCCTTCTATTCGATCCTCAGTCTCTTCCCCGCCCTGCTCGCACTCGCAGCGCTGCTCGGCGCGCTCGACTCCGTCGCCGGCGCCGATGTGGCCACGCGGGTCGAGAACCAGGTGCTCGACGCAATGCGCACCGTGCTCACCGACGAGGCGGGCGGCACGCTCGAAGCGATCCAGTCGCTGTTCGACAACGCGTCTCCGGGCCTGCTCACGTTCTCGCTCCTCCTCGCCGTCTGGACCGTGACCCGCGGGTTCGCAGCGCTCGTTCGAGCGCTCGACATCGCCTACGACCTCGACGACCACCGACCGTGGGTCCGGATCCGCGGGACGGCCTTCCTCCTCGCAGTGGGATCGTTGCTCGCCGCCACGGTCATGTTGACGTTGCTCGTCGTCGGCCCACTCGTCGGTTCCGGGCGGGACGTGGCCGACGCGCTCGGAATGGGGGGTGCGTTCGCGTCCCTCTGGGACGTCCTGCGGCTGCCGGTCGCCTTCGTCGTGTTGGTGGTGTGGGCGGCGACCATGTTCCACGTGGCCCCCGACCACCACACGCCATGGCGGGCCGACCTCCCGGGTGCCGTCGTGACCACGACCCTGTGGATCGTCTTCTCCGCTGGACTCCGCCTCTATGTCGAGATCGCGCGCGCTGGCAATGCGGTCTTCGGCGCGCTCGGCGGTGTGCTGATCGTGCTGCTGTGGTTCTGGCTGCTCTCGCTCGCCGTCCTGCTCGGTGGCGAGATCAACCAGTTGCTCCTGACGTCAGCCGGCGGCCCGGTCGAGGGCGGCGCGAAGGGTGGCGACGAAGGCGCCGGCTTCGACGGCGGTGCCGCCGTCGAGGATGATCCGCATGATGGCCGACGCCACGACGACCCCGTCCGACGCAGCTGAGGCGACCACGGCAGTCTCGGGAGACGAGATGCCGAAACCCATGACGACGGGGAGGTCGGTGACCGACTTGAGTCGTCCCGCGAGCGGGCCGACATCGGCGAATGGTCGGCGAAGCTCGCCGGTGACACCGAGGACGTTGACGCCGTACACGAAGCCGCGACTGCGGGCGACCAGCCGGGCGAGGCGGTCATCTGCGCTGATGGGGCTGGCCAGCATGACGGTGTCGAGATCCGAGTCGCCGATTGCTTCTTCCCAGGGGTCGAGCTCCTCCATCGGGATGTCGGGGAGGATCGCCCCGTGGACACCGGACACACCGCATTCGGCGACGAAGCGCTCGAACCCCATCCGGAACGGAACGTTCGCATAGGTCATCACGATGAGCGGCGTGCTCACGTCCAGATCGCGCAGCTCGCTGAGGATGGAGATCGGGGTCGTCCCGCGCTCGAGTGCTCGATCCGAAGCCGCCTGGATCGTCGGGCCGTCCATGACCGGATCGGAGAAGGGAATGCCCACCTCGATGGCATCGGCGCCGGCGTCGTCGTAGGCCCGGATGATGTCGAGCCAATCGTCGCTGACGCCGCCGCTCACGTACGGCAACAGCAGTTTGCGCCCACCGTCGCGACGTTCGCGCAGATGCTTCTCGAGGGTCCCCACTACACGTCCTCCCCGAGCAGCTCGGCGATCTGCGCGACGTCCTTGTCGCCTCGACCCGACAGGTTGAGCAGGACCGTCTGGCCGGCGAGCTCCTCGCGAGACCGGCTCACCCACGCCAGCGCGTGCGCCGATTCGAGCGCAGGGATGATCCCCTCGGTCCGGGCCAACAACTGGAACGCGTCGACCACCTCGGCGTCGGTGACCGGCTCGTAGCGTGCCCGACCGATGTCGGCCAGGTGCGCGTGTTCGGGGCCGACGCCCGGATAGTCGAGGCCCGCCGAGATCGACTTCGCCTCCTGGACCTGGCCGTGGTCGTCCTGGAGCAGGAACGACGTCGATCCGTGCACGATTCCGGGGACGCCATGGCCGATGGCCGCCCCGCCGGCGGGCTCGACGCCGATGAGGGCCGTCTCGCTGTCGACGAAACCCGAGAAGATCCCGATGGCGTTGGACCCGCCACCCACGCAGGCGACGACGGAATCGGGGTCGCGCCCCGTCAGCGCCCGTACCTGCTCGCGGGCTTCGTCGCCGATCACGCGGTGGAACTCTCGCACCATCATCGGATACGGGTGCGGACCCATGACCGAGCCCAGCAGGTAATGGGTCGTCTCGACCGTCGCCACCCAGTCGCGCATGGCCTCGTTGACGGCATCCTTGAGCGTGCGGCTGCCCGTTTCGGCCGAACGAACCTCGGCGCCGAGCAGGCGCATGCGGAAGACGTTGAGCTTCTGTCGCTCCATGTCGACGGCGCCCATGTAGACGACGCACTCCTGACCGAACAGCGCCGCGGCGGTGGCCGTTGCGACACCGTGCTGCCCCGCGCCAGTCTCGGCAACGATCCGCTGCTTGCCCATGCGCTGGGCGAGAAGTGCCTGACCGAGCACGTTGTTGATCTTGTGACTACCGGTGTGGTTCAGGTCTTCCCGCTTCAGCAGGATCCGGCACCCGAGCTGCTCGGAGAGCCGGTGGCACTCGGTGAGTGCCGACGGTCGTCCGGCGTAGTCGCGCAGGAGATCCGCGAGCTGACGCCGGAAGCCGTCGTCGGCCCACGCCCGGTGGAACTCGGCTTCGACCTCCTGGCACGCGCCGACGAGCGTCTCGGGGATGTACTGGCCACCGAACCGACCGAACCGGCCGTTCTCGGGATCGCCCATGAGCGAGGGAGCTGTGGTGTCCGTCATCGGATCATGGTCCTGTCTGGATCGGTGGCGGGTACGAGCGGAT
The DNA here is from genome assembly GCA_037968675.1 of Acidimicrobiales bacterium. Taxonomy (GTDB): domain Bacteria; phylum Actinomycetota; class Acidimicrobiia; order Acidimicrobiales; family Salinilacustritrichaceae; genus Salinilacustrithrix. The sequence goes on from JBBKVY010000104.1 coordinate 16,995, forward strand.
CGTGCCGGTTGGGGAGATCGGCACCTGCGGCGCGGGCCTCGGCCACGAACCGACGGACCGCATCAGGATCCTTCGTGCCGAACGACGCCTCAGTACCGCTTGCGACGTCGACGCCCCACGGACGGACGGTCGCGATCGCCTCGGCGACCGTGTCGGGCCGGAGTCCACCGGCCAGCAGCAGTCGGTGCCGACCGCCCAGGTCGCCGACGAGGCTCCAGTCGAACGGGATGCCCCCGCCGGGTGTGGGCGCGTCGACCAGGACCACGTCGGCTCGGTGTTCGGCGATCGCCGCCAACTGCGGGTCGCCGACCGCCATCGCCCGGAAGACGAATCGGACGTGTTCCCGCACCCGAGCCGAGGTCGCCGGCGTCTCGTCACCGTGCAGTTGTGCGACATCGAGCCCCACGGCATCGACGATCTCGATGACCTCGCTCGCCAGGTGATCACGGAACACGCCGACCGTGAGGACGTGCGCCGGGACCGCGGCCGCGATCTCCGCAGCCGTATCGATGTCGACCTGCCGGCGGGACGGCGCGAAGATCATCCCGATCGCGTCGGCGCCGGCGTCGGCAGCCAGCGCGGCGTCCGCCGGGTTTGTGATGGCGCAGATCTTCACGAACACAGCGCGCGACGGTACCGGTCGCCGACCGTGACGCAGCAGTGGAATCGCCCCGGCGGAGTCGGTGATTGTCGGTCTCCGGGTCAGCCGGTGGATCCGGCCGACCGCAGTGCGGCCACCGCCGCTGACGGGTCCTCGGACGTGACCAGCGACTCGCCGACCAGCACGGCGTCGTACCCCGCGTCGGCGAGCGATGCGGCGTCGGCTGGACCACGGACTCCCGACTCGGCGATCGACACGATGCCGTCGGGGAACCGCGCCGCCATCCGGCGGGCACGGTCGTGGTCGACTTCGAACGTGACCAGGTCGCGCTGGTTCACGCCGATCAGCGTTGCTCCGACGGCAAGTGCGCGTTCGAGCTCGGCTTCGTCGTGGATCTCGACCAGTGCGTCGAGACCGGCGTCGACGGCGAGATCGTGGAACGATCGCAGTTCCCCATCGTCGAGCGCCGCGGCGATGAGCAGCACGCAGTCGGCGCCCATCAGCCGGGCGTCGAGGACGTCGTGCTCGGAGACCGTGAAATCCTTGCGCAGGACCGGGATGTTGCAGCCGTCCCGCGCTGCCTGCAGATCGGCGGGCGAGCCACCGAACGCCTCGGCATCAGTGAGGACCGACAGACACGATGCGCCGCCGGCCTCGTAGGCCGACGCCAGCGCCACGGGGTCGAGACCGTCGGCCAATGTTCCCTTCGAGGGCGATCGCCGCTTCACTTCGGCGATGACCCCGAGACCGTCGGCACGCGCGAGCGCCGTCCGGAAGCCCCGGCACGGCGCCAGGTCGCCGATGGCGCGGCGGAGGTCGAGCAGCGAACGACCGTCGGCCGCTGCGTCGGCCCGGTGCCGTTCGAGGATCGTGTCGAGGTACGTCGCCACAGCCGTCAGAGCCGATCGGCACGGCTCGACTTGGCGAGCGCGAGGAGCGGGATCACGAGGAACGACACGCCCGAGCACACGAGCAGCACCAGACCGATGCCGAGCATCGGTCCGAATCCGACCGCGAACCCGACGATCAACAACACCAGTGCGGCGACAGCCAGCCCAGCGGGGAGGAACGTGAGCTCGCGGCGCATCGACGGCGTTCCGGTCGGGGTGTCGTCGACGAGACGGGGGTCGATGTCGCCGTCCTCTTCGTAGGGCGTCCACGTTGCTCCCACGTCGCGAACCGTCGCCGAAGGTCGTGCCGGCAGATCAAGTGCTGCGTCGTAGCGGGCACGGCGGACCTCGTCACCCAGGACGGTCCATGCCGCATTGATCCGAGCCATCCGAGCAGCAGCGGTGGCTCGGAAGTCGTCCTCGGCCCTCGCCAGGCCGTCGGGGTGGAAGCGACGTGCGAGCGCGACGTAGGACGAGCGGATCTCCGCCGTCGTCGCGTCCGGCGTCACCCCCAACTCCTCGTAGTGCTCCACCAGACGCATCCTACGGGTGGTGCCGGCGCACCGATCGGGGCGCGATCACGGCTCCGACGTCGTGGTCGCGTCGTCGGGCGCGTCGGCGGCGGGTGGGGCCGTGGTGGTGGGTGCAGGCGAGCAGGCCGGCACCTCGATCGGGAACGACTCCTCGCTGTCGCCCGACCCCACGACCGCAACCGCCGACGTCGGTCCGGCTCGATCACAGGCGAGCTCGAACACGACCACGCCGTTCGGGTCGGTGGCCCGGCTCGTGGCCGTCTCCGGCTCCTCGTCGTCCGACGCCGGGTCGGCGTCGGGCCCTGGCTCCGGTGCCGCTGCTCGTCCGAGCTCGGCGAATCCGGACGTCTGGATGCGCACCGGGACACCCGGCAGCGGCACTTCTCGTCCGACACCGTTCGCATCGACCGATCGTTGCGCCACGCGGACCGCGACGTTCACACCCTGGCCGACGAGGGGCGACGCCGGGTTCGTCGAGCCCTTGACCGTGAGCCCGTCGAACACCTCGGTCCGGAGCTCGAGCTCCTTGTCGCCACCGTCTTCGAGGAAGAAGATCTCCGAGCCCATCATCGCCAGGCGGGGCGACAGGAACGCTCGCACGCGGTAGCGACCGCCCGGGACGTTGGCGAGATCGAACGCGCCACCGGGACCGGTGGGCACGTCCCGACGCTGCACGGCGTCGCCGACGAGGCGTTCGACGCGCACGACGGCCCCGCCGGCACCACCGTCAGGACCGAGGACCCGACCTCGGAGCCTGGACCGGCCGGACTCGATCGGTGCGGTCGTGGTGGTCTGACCCGGCAGGGGTTCCAGCGCGATCAGGGACCGGTCGACGGCCTGCGTGGTGGGCACGACCGAGGTACTCGACGTACTCGACGGCGGCGGCAACAGGCCGGACTCCGGCGAGCCACAGGCGGCGAGGACGAGCGAGAACAGGGCGACGACCCGCGTCGCCCGACGTCGACCGACCGGGGTCATCCAGCGCCGGCGAGCGGGAGCTCGTGGACGACACCCTGGGTCGACCCGACGACGACGACGACGCCGGGCCCGACCTTTCGTCCACAGAAGGCCAGTGCGACGTTCCCGTACGCAGGCGAGACGACGGCGGAGGTCACCGGACCGGTGGGCCCGTCTGCGGTCACGTCGTCACCGACCTGAACCGGTGCGTCGCACACGATCGCACGCAGGCGGCGGGGCACGTTGCCGCCGCGGCTGTCGATCCGGGCGACGAGCTCCTGGCCGACGAAGCAGCCCTTGGTGAACGACACCGACTCGTTGATGATCCACTGGCCGACCTCGGCGGGAATGACCGTGTCGTCCAGCTCGCGTCCCATGCGTGGGATCCCACGCTCGACACGGTCGATCTCGAGGACATCGGCATCGGCGACGTCGATGCCCGCCGGCAGCTCGGCACCTGGACCGAGCAGGTCGTAGCCGGCGTGCTGGGCGGACGGGAGACGGAGGACTCCGTCGGGGAGATCGGGTCGGGGAAGATCCTCGCCCCGCACGGCGAATCCCGTCAGCCCGAGCGGCTCGATCTCGGCCTTGGTCCGGATGAGGAATCGCGAGAGACGCTGCTGGAGGGCCTCGCCGGCACCGTCGTCGGTGTCGAGGAGGAAGCTGTCCGCGGCGGTCTTGGTGAGCCGCGCCCACGTCTGGACCTTGCCGTCGGGTTGGAGCACGAGTGTCCATGTGGAGGTCGACACCGCCAGCGCGTCCAGGTCCTGACTCAGCTGCCCCTGGAGGAACGTGGCGGCGTCGGGGCCCGACACGCGGGCACCGTCTCGTTTCGTGGTGGTCGCGAATCTGGTCATGGGCGATCATCTCCTCGGTGTCCAGCATGCCGCTCCGCCGTCATCCTGCGCGCGGCAGGCACGGCGACCAGCAGCGCACGCGCCTTGTTCTGACACTCGAGGTGTTCGTCGTCGGCATCGCTGTCGGCCACGATTCCGGCACCAGCCTGGACACTGGCCCGACCGTCGTCGCCGATGACCATGGTCCGGATGGCGATCGCGGTGTCGATGTTTCCGGAGAAGTCGAGGTAGCCGACCACGCCGGCGTACGGCCCTCGTTTGACCGGCTCCAGTTCGTCGATGACCTCCATGGCGCGCACCTTCGGAGCGCCGGAGACCGTGCCGGCCGGGAGTGTCGCCCGGAGCACGTCGACCGGCCCCCGGCCGTCGGCCAGTTCCCCGGCGACCTGCGAGGTCATGTGCATCACGTGGCTGTACCGCTCCAGCGTCATCAGTTCTTCGACTTCGCACGTGCCGAACGTGACGACCCGCCCGACGTCGTTGCGCGCCAGGTCGACGAGCATGGTGTGTTCGGCGACCTCCTTGGGATGTTCGACGAGCTCGGCGGCGAGGCGCCTGTCGTGGGCCTCGGACGAACCGCGTTTTCGGGTGCCGGCGATGGGCCGTGAGATGACCCTTCCATCCAGCAGCTGGACCATCGGTTCCGGGCTCGCGCCGACGAGGGTCACACCCGGGACCCGCACGTAGTACATGTACGGGCTCGGGTTCACCTGGCGCAGTGCTCGATACACGTCGAACGGTTCGGCCCCGAGCTCGAAGTCGAAACGCTGTGACAGCACGACCTGGAAGACGTCGCCAGCGAAGATGTACTCGCGCACCGCTTCGACGGCTGCCTGGTACTGGCCCTCCTGCATCGACGACGTCACGGCGGGCGGCTCGTCGTCGGCGAGCGGCGGGCCCAGCAGCGGCTCGTCCAGGGGACGGGCACCGTCGGCAGCGAGTTGGTCGAGTCGGACGAGCGCCTCGTCGTACGCCGCATCGAGGCTGGACTCGTCGGCACCCTCCTCGACGATCACGTTGTCGATCAGCGTCACCCGCTGGCGCCAGTGGTCGAAGGCGGCGAGCTGGCCGATGATCGACAGCACGGCGTCGGCGTAGCCGCGGTCATCCTCGGGGACGTCGGGCAGGTGTTCGACCTCGCGCACGACGTCGTAGCCCAGGTAGCCCATCAGTCCGCCGTGCAGGGGTGGGAGGTCGTCGATCTGGGGTGACCGATAGCGCTCCAGGATGGACTCGACCGCCGCGAGCATCCCGCCGTCGGTCGGGACATCGGGGTGGAGGTCGCCCTCGACGGTGATGCGACCGTCCTTCGACGTCAGCGTCGCAACGGGATTGCGCCCGACGAAGGACCAACGGCTCCACCGTTCGCCGTGCTCGACCGACTCGAGCAGGAATCCTGGTTCGTCGCCGACGATGCGAGCGTACGCCGCCACCGGCGTGACCAGGTCGGCCAGCAGCTCGCGCCAGACCGGGACGACGGTGTGCTCGGCGGCGAGGCGGTGGAAGTCCTCACGGCTGGGATGAACCACCCGCTACTCGTTCGGCTCGACGGCGGTGTCGGCGAAGGACCGGTAGAAGCACGAGTAGTTGGCGGTGTGGCATGCACCGTCGCCCTCCTGGTCGACGACGAGGAGCAACGTGTCGCCGTCGCAGTCGTAGTGCGCCTCTCGGAGGTACTGCCGATCGCCCGAGGTCTCGCCCTTGCACCAGTACTCCTGGCGCGAACGGCTCCAGAACCACGTGCGGCCGGTGTCGAGGCTCTTGCGGAGCGACTCGTCGTTCATCCACGCCATCATCAGGACTCGATGGGTCCCGGCCTCCTGGACGATGGCCGGGACCAGGCCGTCGGTGTTGTACGTCACGTTGGCGAGGTGGCCTTCGTCGTAGCGGATGGGGGTGGCCGTCGGAGATGCCATGGTGCGGCATCGTAGAGGGGTGATCGACGGCCCCCGAAGCGCGTTGGACCCGCGCGGTCTGGCGCTCCTCGCCGTCGGCGGCGCGGCAGGAGCGACCGTCCGATGGGCGGTCGTCACCCTCGCGGGAACCGATGGGTCGTTCCCGTGGTGGACACTGCTCGTCAACGTCGTCGGTTGTCTGCTGCTGGGTCTCCTGCTGGGGGCAAGTGAGCGCACGCGACTCGCGCTCGGCGTCGGCTTCTGCGGAGGACTGACCACGTTCTCGACCTTCACCGTCGAGGTCGCCACGCTGCTCGACGGCGGTTCTGTCGCAACCGCAGTCGCGTACGTCGTGGTCTCGGCGGTGCTCGGGACTGCTGCCGTGGGAATCGGCTGGCGATCGGCCCCGGCGCCGTGATCACGGCCGTGGGCTTCGTGGCGGCCGCCGCGATCGGGACCGCGGTCCGCCATCTCGTGCGACTGGCGGTCGCGCGCACCGCTCCCATCCCGGTGGGGACACTGCTCGTGAACCTCACCGGGTCGTTCGCACTCGGCCTCCTCGCCGGATGGGACCCGCCGGGCATCACCCTCCTGGGCACGGCGGGCTTCGGGGCGCTGACGACGTTCTCGACGTTCTCGGCCGAGGTGCTCGAGGTGCGAGCGGCCGGACGACGGTGGGTCGTCGCGTACGCCGTGGTGTCGATCGCCGGTGGCGTGTCGTTGGCGTGGTGCGGCATTCGCCTCGCCTGAGTGCGATCCGGTCAGTTGGCGCAGCCGGACAGGCGCTGCATCAGCACCGAATCCGGGAACGGTCTCACAGGTAGAGGCCGGTACTGCCCTCTTCGAGACGCTCGGCAGCCACGGCGTGCACATCGCGCTCACGGAGGATGAGGTAGTCGTGGCCACGGACCTCGACCTCGTACCGGTCCTCCGGGTTGAAGAGCACTCGGTCACCCACCTGCATGGTGCGGACGTTGGCGCCGGTCGCCACGACCTCGGCCCATGCGAGACGCTTGCCCATCTGCGCGGTTGCGGGGATCAAGATGCCACCAGTCGACTTCCGGTCGCCCTCGCCACGGTCGATCTCGACCAGGATCCGATCGTTCAACATCTTGATCGGGAGCTTGTCGCTGTCACCGGTGCCGGAGGATGACTCGGACGTCGCCATGGGGCGGCGACGCTACCGTCTGCCCCCGATGACCGACGATCCTGGCGCGCTCCCGTCACGCATCACGACCGCCGACGGTGAGACGCTCCAGGCGGTCTGGTCGGTCGGCGACGTGGTCGATGCGGTGGCCGTACTGACGCACCCGCATCCGCTCTATGGCGGTGACCTCGACAACCTCGTTCCTGCGACGCTCGCTCGAGCGCTCCCGGAACGCGGCATCGCGACGGTCCGGATCAACTTCCGCGGTGTCGGCGCGTCGTCCGGTGTCCACGGCGGCGGATCGGTCGAGGTCGCCGACGTCATCGGAGCAATCGACGCGGCACGAGCATCGTTCCCCGCGGTGCCGGTGGTCGGCGTCGGCTATTCCTTCGGAGCCGACGTGCTCCTGGCGACCGCGGACGTTCGGTTGGCCGCGGTCGTGGGCGTGGCGCCGCCGCTCGCGGTCGTTCCCCTCGACCGACTCCGTGGCGCGAGGGGATCTGCGCCGACCCTCATCCTCTCCCCTGCCCACGACCAGTTCCGCACGGCCGACGATGCCGCCTCGGTCGTCGCCGACTGGGCGGACACCACCGCCATCGAGATCCCGGGTGCCGATCACTTCATGGCCGGCGCGACCTCGTTCGTCGTCGCCGAGGTGACGGCCTTCCTCGACCGTTTCATCCGCCTGGGGTGACAACCCGGATGGTGCGCGTCGTCGGTTCCGGCGGGTCGACGACGGAGACGCTGAGCGCCAGGTCGTAGGTCCCCGGAGCGACCCCCGTCAGATCATCGGCGAGGTCGAACACCTCGGAGGTGCCCGGGTCCAACGAGATCTCGGTGACCTCCTGCTGGAACACGCGGTCGTCGCTCCATCGGTGGATCTCGTCGCCGTCGCGAGCGATCACGGCATCGACGCGTTGCGACGTGGAAAAAGTGACGGCGACGGGCGTGCCGGAACCGTTGGTCACCTCGATGCTCCAGGTGTGCGGTCCGGCGGGTACCTCGTCGTCTCCCACCAACTCGACCTCGAGTGCATCGGCGGTCGCAGACGTCCCACCGACGCCGGCGAGCTCAGTCGTCGACGATCGGGGTCCGGCCGTCACCGCGCCATCGGCCTCCAGGTCGGCGCCGTCGTCGCCGCAGGCGGCGAGGAAGATGAGCAGCGCGACCGCCACGGCTCGTCTCATGCCGGGCGGACGGCCACACCGGCATCGGCCAGATGACGCTTCGCCTCGGCGACGGTGTGCTCGCCGAAATGGAAGATGCTCGCGGCGAGAACCGCGTCGGCTCCGCCGGCGGTGACGCCCTCGACCAGATGGTCCAAGGTGCCGACACCGCCCGAGGCGATGACGGGGATGTTGACGGCATCGACGACGGCACGGGTGAGCCCGTTGTCGAAGCCGTCGCGGGTTCCGTCGCGGTCCATGGACGTGAGCAGGATCTCGCCTGCACCGCGCCGCTCGGCCTCCGCCGCCCACTCGACGGCATCGATACCCGTCGGCGTGCGTCCTCCGTGGGTGAACACCTCGTATCCGGGACCTTCGGTCGCGCGCCGCGCATCGATGGCGACGACGACACACTGGGACCCGAACTCGGTCGCGAGCTCGGTGATGAGCTCGGGCCGCGTGATCGCCGCCGTCATGATCGAGACCTTGTCGGCGCCCGCGCGCAGCAGGGCGCGGGCATCGTCGACGCTCCGGATCCCACCGCCGATCGTAAACGGGATGAACACCTCTTCGGCCGTTCGTCGAGCGACCTCGAGGATCGTTTCGCGTGCGTCGGACGAGGCCGTGATGTCGAGGAAGACCACCTCGTCGGCGCCCTGCTCGTCGTACCGTCGGGCCAGTTCGACGGGGTCGCCGGCGTCGACGAGGTCGACGAAGTTGACGCCTTTGACGACACGTCCGGCGTCGACGTCGAGGCACGGGATGATCCTGGCGGTGCGCATCAGACACTCTCCCCGGCGACGGCCCCGAGGACCGAGACCGCATCGCGCACGTCGACCCGTTTCTCGTAGATCGCGGTGCCGACGATCGCGCCGGAGAGCCGTCGTCCTGCCTCCTCGATGCCTGCGAGTTCGACCAGATCTGCGAGCACACCCACGCCTCCGCTGGCGATCACGTCGAGGTCGGTGAGACGCAGCAACTCGGTCAGACCCTCGATGTCCGGACCCTCGAGCAGTCCCTCGCCCCGGATCTGTGTCACGACGACGGCCTCGGCGCCGGCACCGGCGAGGCGGTCGAGCGCATCGGCGATGTCGAGCCCGCTCCCCTCGGTCCAGCCCTTGATGGACACCTCGCGCCCACGGACGTCGAGCCCGAGTGCGACCGGCTGCACGGACGCCACCGCCTCGACCAGCGCGGGATCCTCGACCGCGGCGGTTCCCATCACCACCCGAGTCACGCCGGCGTCGGCCAGCGCCTGCGCCGACTCGACCGAGCGCACGCCGCCACCGGCTTGGACCGGTATGTCGACAGCGGCGCAGACCGCGGCGATCAAGGCGCGGTTGTGGGCTGCACCCGTCAACGCTGCATCGAGATCGACCATGTGGATCCACGGCGCCCCGGCTTCGGCGAACGCCAACGCCACGTCGACCGGATCGTCGGCGTGGACCGACTCGCGGTCGAAGTCGCCCTGCACGAGCTGGACGACCTTGCCGCCGCGCAGGTCGATGGCGGGATACAGAATCATCGGGCTCCCGTCACCGTGCGGTCGCGGCGTCGGAACGGACGAGGGACACGAAGTTGTCGACATAGGTCAGCCCGGCGGTCGACGACTTCTCGGGGTGGAACTGCGCGGCGTGCACGTTGTCGCGCTGCACGGCTGCGACGACCGGACCGCCGTAGTCGCAGGTCGCGGTGACCAGATCGGACGTCGGTACGGCGAAGCCGTGCACGAAGTACATCCAGATGTCGCCGTCGATCCCGGCGAAGAGCGGTGACGGACGCACCACGTCGACGACGTTCCACTGCATCTGTGGGCGCTTCACACCGTCGGGAAGACGCTCGACGGTTCCCGGCAGGATCGCCAGGCCCGATCTTCCGGGCGTCTCCTCGGATGCCTCGTACAGCAGCTGCATCCCGACGCAGATCCCCAGGAACGGTGTTCCCGCGTCGACCGCCTCGTGTGCCAGCACATCGACGCCGGTGCGTTCGACGGCGTCCATGCACGCACCGAAGGCACCCACGCCGGGCAGTACGACCGCGACAGCGTCACGCACGACCGCCGGGTCGGCGGTCAACCGGGCGTCGGCTCCGCGTCGTTCCAGCGACTTCTGGGCCGAGCGGAGGTTGCCGATCCCGTAGTCGAGCACCGCGACGAGCGGGCGGTCGGTCACAACGCACCCTTGGTGGACGGGAGCTCGGCGCCCTCGACGCGCACGGCGTCGCGGAGCGAGCGGGCGACACCCTTGAACGATGCCTCGATCACGTGGTGGGTGTTGACGCCGGCTTTCTTCGTCACGTGGAGCGTGACGAGCGCCGATGCGGCGAACGACTCGAGGAAGTGTTGTGCCATCTCCGGGTTGAACGGCGGATCGCCCAGCGGGAGGACCTCGCCGAACGGGAGATCGATGGCGGCATGGGCGCGCCCCGAAAGGTCGAGCGCGACCTCGACGAGTGCTTCGTCGAGGGGATAGAGACCGCTCGCGAAGCGACGGATGCCCGCCTTGTCGCCGAGGGCCTCGGCGAACGCCTGGCCGACGACGATGCCGACATCCTCGATCGTGTGGTGTCCGTCGACCTGGAGGTCACCGTCGGCCCTCACGGTCAGGTCGAAGCCACCGTGACGACCGAGCTGGTCGAGCATGTGGTCGAAGAAGGGAAGGCCGGTCGACACGTCGACCGCGCCGGACCCGTCGAGATCGATGGTGACCTCGACCGTGGTCTCCTTGGTCGTGCGGGCGATGGTTGCGGACCGGCTCATGAGGACTCCAGGACGGATGCGAGTGCTTCGAGGAAGCGGTCATTCTCGCCCGCCGTCCCCAGGGTGAGGCGGAGGCAGTTGTCGAGGCGGGGCCACGACGCGCAGTTGCGGACCAGGACCGACTGATCGAGCAGGGCCTTCCACACCTCGTCCCCGGTGACGGACTCCGGACGGAACAGGACGAAGTTCGAGGCAGAGGGCCACACGGTGACGTCCAGCTCCTCGAGCGTCGACAGGACACGTCCGCGCTCCTCGACCAGCGTCGCGACGCGAGCGTGCATCTCGTCCTCGAATCGGAGGGCGACACGCCCGGCGATCTGCTTGAACGCATCGAGGTGGTACGGGAGCACGACCTCCGACAGCTCGTCGACCAGCCAGGTCGGGCCGACCAGGTAGCCGAGGCGAGCACCGGCCATCGACCAGGTCTTGGAGTAGGTGCGCGTCACGACGATCGGGGCGTCCTCGTCGATCAGGGCGAGCGCCGACCACGGCGCGAACTGACCGTAGGCTTCGTCGACCACGAGGAGACCGGGCGCGAGATCGGCGACGGCCCGGACGGTGTCCTCGGTCTCGGCCATGCCCGTCGGGTTGTTGGGCGAACAGAGGAAGGTGATGACGGGATCGTGGTCGGTGACGATCCGCCGGACCTCGTCGAGGTCGAGCGCGAAGTCGTCGGTCCGCTCTCCCGAGGCCACCGCGGTGTTGGTGATCCTGGGGATGTGTGTATGCAGCGCGTAGGTCGGTTCGAACGTCGCCACCGTCCGGCCCGGACCGCCGTAGGTGAGGCAGAGCGTCTGGAGCACCTCGTTGGACCCGTTGGCGACGAACACCTGACCCGGCTCGATGCCGTGGTGCTCGGCGATCGCGGCGCGGAGCGCGAGCGCGTCGCGATCGGGATAGCGGTGCCAGTCGATGGCGGCGAGTTCCGCGGCGAGCGCTGCTCGGAAGCCGTCTGGCGGCGACTCCGGAGCCTCGTTCGTGTTCAGTCGGACGTCGACGTCGACCTGGGGTGAGTGATAACCGGGGTGCAGCGCGAGGTCGTCCCGGACCGATGGCCGCTTCATGCGATTCTCCTCGGAGCCGTCGACACATCGTTCTGGTAGGCATTCGAGACCACCAGGTGGCGCGATGACCCACCAGAACGGGGGTTGGGGGTGGTCATGTGCTGCGTCATCGCCTGCGCTCCGAGCGCTCGACCCGTTGGCGGACCGACTGGGCGTGGGCGGCGAGGCCCTCGGCCTCGGCCATGGCCTCGACGTGGGGGGCGAGCGAACGCAGTGCCGTCTCGTCGAGGGAGACCACGTGCACGTGCTTGCAGAAGTCGTCGACCCGCAGGGCGCCGCCGAACCGGGCAGAGCCATAGGTGGGGAGAACGTGGTTCGGGCCGGCGACGTAGTCGCCGACGCTCGCCGGTGCCCAGGGGCCGCAGAACACCGCGCCGGCGTGCTTGATCCGGGGCAGGAGCGCGTCGGGGTCGGTGGTCTGGATCTCGAGGTGTTCGGGGGCGATGACGTTGGCCACGTCGACCGCGGCCTCCGGCCCGTCGACCATGACGGCATAGCCGGCGTCGGCCAGCGTCGCCTCGATGTGCGCTCGTCGAGGACTCGCGGCCACGATGCGGGCCACCGCGGCGTCCACCGCGGATCGGACGTCGTCGTCCCAGCAGATCAGCCACGCGAGTCCGTCGGGGCCGTGTTCGGCCTGGAGGACGATGTCGACGGCGACATCGTCGACGACGGCATGTCGGTCAGCGATCACCACGACCTCGGACGGGCCTGCGAAGCTCGACGGCACACCCACGAGACCTGACGAGGCGACCTCACGCTTCGCCTGGGCGACCCGGGCACTGCCCGGTCCGACGATGACGTCGACGGGACGTATCGACTCGGTGCCGTATGCCATCGCGGCGATCGCGGCCGGACCGGCGACCCGGTACACCTCGTCGACACCGGCGATGGCTGCGGCGGCGAGGATTCCGTCGTCGACGCTCCCGTCCGGTCCGGGTGCCGTGCACAGCACCGTCTCGGGGACGCCGGCCACCTTGGCAGGAACGGCCGTCATCAGCGCCGTCGACAGGAGGGGTGCGAGCGCCGACGGGACGTAGAGGCCGGCGCGGTCGACGGGACGCCGGAGCTCGCGCACGACCAGGCCGTCACGCTCGTGGCGGGCAGCGTCGTGCAGTTGTGCGCCGTGGTAGGCAGCGATGTTGGCGTGGGCGGTCTCGAGCGCGACCCGGAGTTCGGGCTTGATGCGATCGACGGCCGCGGCGACCTCGGCCGGATCGACCCGGATCGTGTCGATCGACACGCCGTCGAAGCGTGCGGTGAGCTCGCGAAGCGCACGGTCGCCGCCCGCGCGGACCTGTTCGATCAGGTCTCGCACCTGTTCGATCGGGGGCTCTTCTGCTGCCTTCGGGCGCGGAAGGACGCGCCGGAGGGCGTGCGGATCCGAGGTTTCGGTGCCGCGCAGGTCCAGCGTCGTCAAGGGGCCACTCACGGCGCCGAGGGTACCGGGGCCGTCATTCGGTTCTGAACCGGGTAGAACCATCGGCGTGCGCAACGACGGACCCGAACTCTCCTCCATCCACGGCACGTTGGAGGACCTGGCGCGACGGATCGTCGAGATCGCCGAGCGGCGAGACCTCGATCCCGACGACCTGGTGTCGACCGGCTTGTTCGAGGTCGACCGCTCGCTGCGGAACGCGGTACGCCAACTCGAACGAGTGCGCGCCCGCCTCTGAACGCGAGCCGGACACCGTGCCCAGACGCGGCGATGGCGCCCGGGTGGGTGGGCGCCATCGCGGGTGTCGTCAAGCGGCGGATCTCGACGACACCGTCAGTGCCAGGTGGCGGGAACCTGGACTGCTCCGGACAGTATCGCCGATTATCGAGGAGATTGCATCGTCATCTTGACTTTTGTTTCTTGTGGGGGGACGAGGGTAGGTCGGTGATGCCGAAGGACGGACAAAACCACGCTAGGGAGCAATCTCCGCACGCAGCGCGCCGAGCGGCACAGACCCGGCGGCCGTGCAGGATCATCCGCAAGCTGAACAGCCCACGCTCATGGGCGGGGACCATCGGACCGAGTGCCAATTCGACCTTGACAGGATCGGTCTCCTCGGTGAGTCCCAGCCGGATGGCGAGCCGCCCGACGTGGGTGTCGACCGGCAGCCCCGGCTCGTCGAGCGCGACCGACCGGATCACGTTGGCGGTCTTGCGACCGACGCCGGGCAACGCCACCAGGTCCTTCAGTCCATGCGGCACCTCGCCGCCGTGCTCGTCGAGGAGCCGGTGGGCCATGCCCTGGAGACTCTTGGCCTTCTGACGGAAAAACCCCGTGCCGTGGATGACCTCCTCGAGCTCGGTCGTGTCGCTCTCGGCCAGCGCGACCACGTCGGGCCACCGACGGAACACCTCGGGCGTCGTCATGTTCACCCGCTCGTCGGTGCACTGCGCCGACAGGATCGTCGCGACGAGGAGCTCGAACGGATTCCGATGGTCGAGCTCGCACAGATCGACCGCGCTGCCGGGATGGTCCTCAGCGAGGAACTCGTGCACCACCTTCGCTCGACCGGCGGCCGTCCGTGGGCGACGGCGCCCCTCGGGCGGATCGGGGTTCAGGACGCGCGTACGGGGCACGATCGGACCGTACCCGTCGATAGCCTCCATCGTGCATGGCCGACCTCGTGATCAAGCGACAGCTCGATGATCGCGACGTGGCCGAGGTCGAACACCTCATCGACCGTGTCCGCGCCGCCGATGGCCACCAGCCGATGGACGAACACCGGTGGGTCGACGCGGCCCACGGCGGCCGATCCGAGTTCGCCGGTCTCGTGCTCAGCGAAGCCGGGCATGACCACCTGCTCGCCTACGCGCAGGTGACCCAGGGGACGAAGTCGTGGGCGATCGACCTCGTCATCGACCCGCACCATCGATACGACGCACTCGAGATCGCACCTCGGCTCCTCGGTGAGGCGACCGACCTGATCCGGTCCGAGGGCGGCGGCCACGTGCACTACTGGGTCTACGAACCAACCGACGCGCACTCGCGGATCGCCGCGGCCGTCGGACTCGATCCCGGACGCGATCTGTGGCAGATGCGGGTGCCACTCCCCCTCGGCGAGACGACGGACCTGGTCACCCGACCGTTCGAGCCGGGTCGCGACGAGGTCGCATGGCTCGAGGTGAACAACGCCGCGTTCGACTGGCACCCGGAACAGGGAGGTTGGACCAAGGACGACCTCGTCGACCGCCAGAAGGAGCCGTGGTTCGATCCGAATGGCTTCCTCGTCCACGAGCGAGACGGGCGAATGGCGGGGTTCTGCTGGACCAAGATCCACCAGGCAGACGCCGAACGCCCGGAGCCACTGGGCGAGATCTACGTCATCGCCGCTCACCCGGACTTCCATGGACTCGGGCTCGGGCGAGCGCTCACGGTTGCCGGTCTCGCCCACCTGGCCCGGACCGTGTCCACCGGGATGCTGTACGTCGACGCCGACAACGAGCCCGCAGTCGGGCTGTACCGGAAGCTCGGATTCGACGTCCACCACACCGACCGGGCGTTCGTCGGCGATCTCTCGCCCTCGTGAGTCGGCCGTGAACCACGTCGTCACCCGGTACGACCTCGACCGCGACGCCTTCGCCGACGTGCTCGACGGCGAGCCGCGCTACCGCGTCGACCAGGTGTGGGACGGCCTCTACGACCAGTTCGCCGAACCCGCCGACATCACCAATCTCCCGAAGGCCCTACGGGCACGACTCGACGACCAGTTGCCCACGGCACTCACGATGACGACCGAGTCGGTGAGCGACGACGGCGACACCGTCAAGTGGCTGTGGAGCCTCGACGACGGATCTGCCGTCGAGACCGTGCTGATGCACTACCCCGATCGCTCGACCGTGTGCGTGAGCAGCCAGGCCGGATGTGCGATGGGGTGCAGCTTCTGCGCCACCGGACAAGCCGGCTTCGAGCGCCACCTCACCGTCGGCGAGATCGTCGAACAGGTGGTGGTCGCAGCCAGAGTGGCCCGGTCGGGCCCGACGTCGCGTCGACTGTCGAACGTCGTGTTCATGGGCATGGGCGAGCCGCTCGCGAACTACGACACCATGTGGGCAGCCGTCGAACGGATCCACGGCGCGGTTGGCCTGTCGGCCCGCCACATCACTGTGTCGACCGTCGGCGTCGTCCCGGGGATCGAGCGACTCACCGGCGAATCGCTCCCCGTGAACCTCGCCGTGTCGCTGCATGCCGCCAACGACGAACTGCGCGACGAGCTGGTCCCGCTCAATCGCACCTATCCCATCGAACGGTTGCTCGGTGCCTGTTCGGAGTACGTGGAGACGACCCACCGGCGGCTGTCGTTCGAGTGGGCGATGATCGACGGCGTCAACGATCGAGACATCGACATCGGACAACTCGCCGACGTCGCCCGCACCGTTCGAGCACACGTGAACCTGATCCCGCTCAACCCGACCCCCGGCTACGCGGTTCGTGGCTCGTCACCCGAGCGGGTCCGAGCGTTCCGCGACGGGCTTCGGGACGCAGGGGTCAATGCGACGGTCCGCCAGAATCGCGGCACCGAGATCGACGCTGCGTGTGGCCAACTGCGCGCCAACCACCAGGCCACAACGGTCGATCGGCCCCGTCGGCGTCACTGACGACGGATCAGCACCGTTCGACCCGTGTCGGTCCGGATGGCGTGCTTCAGATGCTCGCTGCTCCCGACCACTGCGCCGTCCCACACCACGCAGTTCTCGATCACGCCCGCGACCACGGCATCGGTCCCGACCGACGACCCGCCGGCCGCCTGGAGGTTGGCGGTGAGATAGTCAGCCGGGCTGGCGCAGTCGACGAGGGGCCCGTGGTGATGCACCGACTCGATCTGGTCCTGTTCGAGCGCACTGCGCCAGGACACCTCCCAGAGCCCGCTGGGAGTGGCGTCGAGGCGGGCGACGTCGTCCCACGGCATCAGCGCGCCGGCGATGCGCGACGCCGGACCGAACGACTCGGTTCCCCCGACCAGGATCCGGATCGACGTCCCGTCCCAACCCTCGACGAGGGCATCCAGCCCACCGGGGCACCAGGTGTCTCCGTTGACGATCACGGTGGGTCGGCCGTCGATCCACGAACGCAGCTGGCCGAGCGCACCCGCGGTGCCGAGTCGGTCCCCGGATTCGACCGAGACATGGACGCCGGATCCCAGGTGCTCCCGGAGCTGTTGCTGCGACCGGTGGACGTTGACGGCGACGTCGGTGGTCACCTGGCGCAACCGCCCGATCGCATGATCGATCAGGGGGACCCCGTCGATCGGGCAAAGGACCTTCGGGCGATCGAGCGTGAGCGGCCTCATCCGTTGCCCCGATCCGGCCCCCAGGGCGACGCCTGCGAGACTGTCATCCATGGAGACCCGCCGGTGGATCAATCACTCGCTGCCCCAAGCGCTCGGCAACGCCGTGATGCTGTTGTACGTGAGCGCGGCATTCGACCTGTTGTTCGGAGCGATCTTCTCGCCGATCGGGATCGTCATCGCCGGTGGCAAGGTCGGCGCCGGGTACCTCATCGCCAACGAACGCAAGGTCGGATACCAGCTCGGCCTGGCGATGGCGTTCTTCCCATTCGTCATCCGATTCCTGTTCCTCGGTCTCGACGGCGTCTTCGGTACCAACATCATCTCTCTCCTGTTCGAGGTCCTGCTGGTGGCGCTGCTGCTGCACGAACAGAGCAGGGAACACCAGCGCATCTGGTTCTCCTAGAGATCTGACACCGCGTCAGGTTCGATTGGGTGCGGTTCGTCCACCGGCCGTAGCGTCGCCCCCAACGACAGCGACAGGGGGGAGGAGACCGGTGGAGTTCAATCTGGCCGACGTTTTCGAAGGGGTTGCCGACGCAACGCCCGATCGCGAGGCGATCGTCTGGGGCGAGCTGCGCCTCACGTACGCCGAGTTCGACGAACGAGCGAACCGTCTCGCCAACGTCCTGCACGACGCCGGACTCGGCGCCCACTCGAACCGCGACGGTCTGCGTGGTCACGAGACCCACCAGGATCACGTCGCCCTGTACCTGTACAACGGCAACGAATACCTCGAATCGATGCTCGCGGGGTTCAAGGCCCGCGTCGCCCCGTTCAACGTGAACTACCGCTACGTCGAGGAGGAGCTCCGGTACCTCCTCGCCAACTGCACGGCCAGTGCGATCGTCTTCGACGGTCGCTTCGCCGACACGCTCGCCGCGGTCCTCCCGGACCTCCCGGGCCTGACGACCCTGATCCAGGTCGGCGACGAGCCGTTGCTCGAGGGCGCGATCGCCTATGAGGACGCGCTCGCCGCGGCGTCGCCCGCCTGTCTCGACATCGAGCGCTCCCCTGACGACCTCTACATCCTCTGCACCGGGGGCACCACCGGCATGCCCAAGGGGGTGTTGTGGCGCCAGGCCGACATCTACATGGGGTCGATGGGCGGGCGCGACCTCGCCTCGGGTCAGGAGTTCGGCTCGCTCGACGACGTGACCGCCAACGCCGGCAACGGCGGCGGAGCCAAGATGCTCCCGGCGCCACCCTTCATGCACGGCGCCGGCCACTGGATGGCCTTCAACGCCTTCAACTGCGGCAACACCATCGTGATCCAGGACGAAGTGACCCGCCTCGACCCGGACGAGGTCTGGCGCCTGGTCGAACGCGAGGGCGTCAACATCCTCCTCATCGTCGGCGACGCCTTCGGGCGACCGCTGGTCGACGCACTCGAGAGCGGCTCGTACGACGTGTCGTCGCTGCTGGCCGTGGTCTCGGGCGGCGCGCCACTCAACTCGACGATCAAGGACCGGTTCCTCGCGCAGCTCCCAACCGCCATGGTCATGGACGCCGTGGGAGCGTCGGAGACCGGCTCGCAGATGAGCCATGTCTCGGCTGCCGGCGCCAAGGCCTCGACCGGCACCTTCACCCCGGGGCCCGGCGCCGTGGTCGTGTCGGCCGAGCTGGACGAGGTGCTGGAGGCCGGGCACGACGGCAACGGGTGGCTCGCCCAGCAGGGCCGTGTTCCCCTCGGCTACCTCAGCGATGCCGACAAGACTGC
Organism: Acidimicrobiales bacterium; assembly: GCA_037968675.1. GTDB lineage: Bacteria > Actinomycetota > Acidimicrobiia > Acidimicrobiales > Salinilacustritrichaceae > Salinilacustrithrix. The sequence continues at coordinate 35,865 of JBBKVY010000104.1, forward strand.
CAGGACCTTCCCGGTGATCGGCGGCATCCGCTACGCGATACCCGGCGATCGGGCGAGGTTGACCGCCGACGGAGACATCGAACTCTTCGGTCGCGATTCGGTCACCATCAACTCGGGTGGCGAGAAGATCTTCGCCGAGGAGGTCGAGCAGGCCCTCGCGCACCACCCCGACGTCTTCGACGTCGTGGTCGCGGGCCGTCCGTCGGAGAAGTGGGGCAACGAGGTCGTCGCCATCGTGCAGTGTCGAGGCGGCGTCACCCCGGACGAGGACTCGTTGATCGCAGAAGCGTCGACCCACATCGCCCGGTACAAGCTTCCCAAGGCGTTCGTGTTCGTCGACGCCGTGGTGCGCTCCCCCGCAGGCAAGGCCGACTATCGCTGGGCCAAGGCGCAGGCAGCGGGCACCTGAACCGGGCACGTGGCGCCTCCTCGCTGTGGATGGCCACGCTCAATCGAGGTCGGCGAACGCCTTGCCGACCCGTCGGAGGTCGCGTCGGCGCTGCTCGAACGTTGCGCCGGTGGCCAGTAGCGCCACGCCAGCGACGGCGAACACGATGTATCGCGGCAGTTCGTCGGCAACCGGTCCGAGGTGGCGGGCAGCGACGACGGCGAGCGCGACGCCACCGATCGCCAGCGGCGCAGGTCTGTTCGCGGCGCTGCGGACCCATGACGAGTGGGAGCCGGGACGGACGAGGGC
>JBBKVY010000105.1:0-37604 GCA_037968675.1 Acidimicrobiales bacterium
GGGCACGACCGTGTACCGCACGACCGCCACGGCGTCAGCCAGAGCCGCCGCGCTGGGCGAGCGGCGCACCGTGGCCGTCGCGCTCCGGGCGCTCACGGCCGGAGAGGTGATCGACGACGCCGACGTCGAGATGCTCGATCGACCCGTCGCTCATCTCCCGGACGACGCCATCGAGGACGATCCCACCGGTCTCGCCGTTCGAGCATCGATCTCCGCCGGCGAGATCTTGACCAGCGGGCGCATCGCCGGCGAAGGACGCTCCGGCGCAGCGGCGCTCGTGCCCGATGAGTGGCGGGCGGTGGCCATCCCGGTGATCGACGCGACGGTCCCGGTCGAGCCCGGCGACCTCGTGGACGTGATCGCGTCGTTCGACCCGGCACTCGCCACCCGGGACCCGAGTCTCGTCATCGCTGCGGACGCGGTCGTGGTCGACGTGGCGGAGGACGCGGTGACGGTCGCGGTCACCAGAGAACGGGTGACCGAGGTCGCGTTTGCACTGGCCAACGGGATCGTGACCCTCGCGTTGGTCGGCTGACGACCGATGTGGGCAGGCGCGTCGACGGCTGGCTCCCGCGTGCGGAGGGCCGACGCCTCCTATGGTGCATTCCTTGTGACGGACGGCGAAGGGACGGTCGACGAACCCCAGCAAGCGGGTCTGACCGAGACCCAGCGGCGGCTGCGTCTGGTGTTGCCGCTCGCCATCTTCATCGTGGTGATCGACACCACGATCATGAACGTGTCGATCGGCGCTCTCGTCGACGACCTCGACACCGACATCGGCGGCATCCAGAGCGCGATCGCCCTCTACTCGCTGGTCATGGCGTCGTTCCTGCTGACCGGCGCCAAGCTCGGCGACATCCTCGGCCGGCGACGGGCCTTCGCCGGCGGGCTCGTCCTGTACGGCATCGGATCGGCAGGCACGGCCCTCAGCTTCAACCTCACCTCACTCATCGTGTTCTGGTCCGTCGTCGAAGGACTCGGCGCGGCCCTGCTGTTCCCCACGGTGCAGGCGCTGGTCCGCACCCACTTCGAGGGCATCGAGCGCGCCAAGCTCTACGCGCTCATCGGGTCGACGGTCGGCGCCGGCGCCGCTGTGGGCCCTGTCGTCGGTGGCATGCTCACGACACTGCTGACGTGGCGCATCGCGTTCGTCCTGGAGGTCGTCGTCGTGGTGATCGCCCTGGTGCAGATCCGCCATGTCCCGACGCGGATGGCCGATGTCGAGCGGCCGCGGTTCGATCCGGTCGGGTCGCTCCTGTCGGTGCTCGGATTCGGTTCGGTCATCATCGGGATCCTCGCCGGCTCACGGTCAGGGCAGGGAGTGATCTGGCCGCTGGTCGGCGGCGGGTTGGTGCTCATCGTCCTGCTGGTCGTGTGGGTCAGGGATCGCGAGCGACGCGGTGGCTCGCCAGTCTTCCGGGCGAGCCTGCTGAAGATCAAGGACTTCCGCTACGGCGTCGTCCTGACGCTGTTGCAACAGTTCGTCATCGGCGGGTTCCTGCTCATCACCCCGATCTTCGTCCAACTCGTCCTGGAGTACTCGGCGCTGCAGTCGGGCTTGGTCATCCTGCCGCTGTCGTTGTCGATGTTCATCACCTCGAACCAGGTCCCCCGCATCCAGGAGCGATTCCACTCGCGGGCACTCCTGCAGTTCGGGATCGTGCTCATGTTGTGCGGGATCGCCGAGGTCGCCCTCGCGCTCCGACCCCGCGTCGGCGCCCTCCCGATCGTGCCCGGCCTGTTCTTCATCGGCATCGGCCTCGGTTTCGTGATCTCCCAGCTCAACAACCTGATCCTGTCGGCCGTGTCGGTCGACGAGGCCTCGGAGGCCGGCGGCATCAACACCACGGCCTCGCAGTTCGGGATGTCGTTGGGCACGGCGATGGCCGGCACCGTGATGCTCCTCGGATTCACCGCCAATTTCGGCGACCTCGCCCAGGAGTCGAGGGTCTTCACGCCGGCCGAACGTCAGACCGTGGCCGATGCCCTGGTCACCGACGCCCGAATCATCTCGAACACCGAACTGCTCGAACTCCTCGAGGAGAATCCGTCGGACCCCGCCTATCGGGAGGAGGTGCTCCGGATCAACACCGAGGCGAGCCCCGAGGCACTCCGGCTCGCGCTGCTGGGGACACTGGTCGCCGGGCTCATCGGCCTCGGGGTCTCCACCCGGCTGCCGCGAGACCCCGCCGAGGACGAGATCACCCCTGCGTGAGTCGGATCAGGCGTTGAAGCCCGCGGCGACGAGGCCGACGACGGCGACACCCGCGACCACGCGGTAGACGACGAACGGGGTGAACGTCCTCGTCTGGACGAAGCGGATCGTTCCCCACACCGCGGCGTAGCCCGTGATCGCTGAGGTGGCCATCCCGACGCCGAACGGGATCCGGAAATCTGCAGGGATGCCGCCCTCACCCATCACGTCGAGGAACTTGTAGGCACCTGCACCGGCGATGATCGGCAGGCTCATGAGGAACGAGAGGCGAGCAGCGGCGACACGGTCGAACTTGAGGGCCCGGGCCACCGTGATGGTGACCCCCGAACGGGAGACGCCGGGCTGCAGCGCGGCGGCCTGGCCGAGGCCCAGCAACAGTGCGTCGCGCAGCCGGAAGGACTCGGCGTCACGTGACCCCCCGAGCCGGTCGGCCACCAAGAGGAGGAACGCGCCGATCACCAACATGATGCCGATCAGCCAGAACTCGTCGTCGAGCTTCTCGATCGTCGAGTCGAGCGCAGCACCGGTGATCGCCGCAGGCACGGCGGACACCAGGAGCAGCCACGCCATCCGTCCCTGCGGTGTGGCGTTCTCGCGGTTCGCGGGAAACACCAGCTTCAGTCCGTCGCGAGCGAAGTCGACCAGGTCGCTCCAGAAGTAGGCCACGGCGCCGACGAGCGTGCCGATGTGCAGCGCCACGTCGAACGCCTTGGCCAGTGACTCCTGGTCCCCGAAGTCGTCCCACCCGAACAACCACGGCACGAGCGCGAGATGTCCCGAGGACGAGATGGGGATGAACTCGGACAGTCCCTGGACGATGCCGAGGACGATGGCGTGGAGGATGGGCACGGAGCCGGGTGGTCTAGCGGCCCGACAGGGTCACACCGGGGATGAGCAGCGTCACGCCGCCCGTGCCGCCCGGCTGCCACTCGACATCCGCCCCGACGTGACTGATGTCGAGGAGCAGACGCTGGAGGGTGCTGGCGAGCGTGGCCTCCTTGATCGGCTCGGCTCGCTGGCCGTCGCGGATGCGCACACCCTCGACCGAGACGGAGAAGTCGCCGGAGACCGGGTTCACCCCGGAATGCAGACCCCCGAGCGCTGATGCCAGCACGCCGTTGTCGACCTTGGCGACCAACGACTCGAGGTCGCCCGCACCGGGTTCGACGGTGAGCGCCCTGGCCGAGATCCCCGGGCGGGTGCTGAACCCGCGGGCGGCCGAGGCGGTCGAGACCGTGCCGGCCCGACGGGCCGAGTAGCTGTTGTGGAGGAAACCCTCGAGCACGCCGGCCTTCAACAACGGGACGCGTCGCGTCGCCAGACCCTCGTCGTCGTACGGCTCGGCACCCGGTGAGTCGGGGTTGGTCGGATCATCGACGATGGTCAGCAGCGACGAGCCGATCTGCTCGCCCATGCGCTCGGCGAACGGCGACCGGGACTTCGCGACTGCCTCACCGCCGAGCATCCCCGAGATGATGCCGAGAACGGTCGAGGTGAGCCGTGGTTCGAGAACGAGGGTGACCTCACCGGATTCCGGCTTCGTCGATCCGATCTTCGCCAGCAAGCGGCTGACGGCATCGTCCGCCGCTTCCTGGAGCGAGAGCTCACTGGGCGCTCGACCCACGGAGTAGCCACCGGCGATGACCGAGGCGTCGCCGTCGTCGGCCAGCGCGCTCACCGACACATAGGCCGCAGTGGTCCGGCCGCCAGCGTGGATGCCCGACGATGTGGCCAGCGCGAACGCACCTTCCGCGTCGTGGTAGCTCGCCGAGCGGACCCCGCGAACCCGCGGGTCGGCATCTCGCACCATCCGCTCGAGCTCGATGGCCATCGCCACCTTGTCGTCCACTGGCATGGTCAGCACCTCGGGACGATGGACGTCGAGCGCCACCGGTTCCACACCGTCGGGCTCGGCCATGCCGGCCCACGCGTCGGGCTCGGCGTATGGCCGGTTGTCGCGTGCCTCGGCCAACGTCTCGGCGATGATCCCGTCGTCGAGGCTGGTGGCCCAGGCGAAACCCGTACGCCCGTCCTTGATGACCCGCACGCCGATGCCGGCCGAGCCCGCCTGGGTCAGCGCCTCGATCTCGCCCTCGTAGGCGTCGACATCGGTCGACGTGCCGGCGCTGACGTAGGCCTCGACCTGCTCGCCCGGCTCGGCGAGTCCGGCGACTCGATCGGCGATCGTCTGCAGCGCCTCGACCGATGTGCCGGCCGTGCTCACGCTGCGGTCCCGCCGATGGTGAGCTGACCGACTCGCAACGTCGGACAGCCGTCGCCGACCGGCACGCCCTGGCCGTCCTTCCCACACGTCCCGGGGCCGCCGAAGGCGAAGTCGTTGCCGATGACCTCGATGTCGCGGAGGCACTGTGGCCCGTTGCCGATGAGGTTTCCCTCGCGGAGCGGCTCGGTGATCTCGCCGTTCTCGATCAGATAGGCCTCGACCATGCCGAACACGAAGTCGCCGGACGCGGTGTTGACCTGTCCCCCGCCGAGCTTCGCGACGTAGACGCCGTGGTCGGTGCCGGAGATGATGGCCGACGGGTCGGTGTCTCCTGCCTCGAGGAAGGTGTTGGTCATGCGCACCATCGGCAGATGTTTGTACGACTGGCGCCGACCGTTGCCCGACGTCGGACGGCCGTCCTTGCGGCTCCGGAGGAAGTCCCACATGTACTCCGTGAGGATGCCGTCCTCGATGAGGACGTTTCGTCGGGCGGGCGAGCCCTCGTCGTCGACCGCGAACGCACCCCACTCCTCGGCGATCGTCCCGTCGTCGACCAGCGTGACCAGCGGACTGGCCACCAGCTCGCCGACCCTGCCGCCATAGACGGACGCGCCCTTGTCGACCAGATCCTTCTCGAGACCGTGGCCACATGCTTCATGAAAGAGGACGCCGCCCGAGCCGGCACCGATCACGACCGGCAGTTCGCCCGACGGTGCCGGACGGGCCCGAAGTTTGGTGATGGCCTGTTGCGCCGCCTCGCCGGCAAAGTCCTCGATGTCGATGCGGTCGAACAACTCCCAACCGATGGTGTGCCCGATGCTCTTGCGGCCCGTCTGCATGCCGGTGTCGCCGGTGGCCACGGCGCTGACCGACAGGAAGGTGCGGACCTGGTCGTCGGTGGTGAACAGGCCGTCGCTGTTCGCCACGAGCATCCGCTTGCGCCCGGCGCCGATCGATGCGGTCACCTGGCTGATCTCGCCTCCGGCAGCACGTGCCGCTGCGTCGGCGCGACGAAGGATCTCGACCTGGTCGCCCTTGGCGACGTCCGCCGGGAGGATCTGCACATCGTTGGGTGACGGCACGTCGCTGCGGGTCAGCGCGATCTCGCGCACGCCTCCTCCGCCCTCGCGGGCCGCAGCAGACGCCGCCGTCGCCGCCGTGCGGAGCCCTTCCTCGGACAGATCGGCCGTGTGTGCGAAGCCGGTCGTGTCTCCGACGACGACCCGGATGCCGGCACCTCGATCACGGCCGGACGTCAACTGTTCGACCCGCCCGTCGTCGAGCACGCCGTTGCCGTTCTGTCGGTCCTCGGCGAACACCTCGGCGAAGTCACCACCCGTGGAGAGCGCGGTGTGGAGCACGCGTTCGAGCACCGGTTGTTCGATCATGGAGTTCCTCTCGGCATTTTGTGATCTGACATGGGCCCAGTCGGACCGCGTAGCGTACCGGCGTGGCCCCCCAGACCGGTATGACCGCGTGCGTCGAACTCCTCGTCTCCGACGCGGACACCGCCCCCTCCTACGGCTCTGGCTCCGTTCCGGTGCTGGCGACGCCGCGACTCGTGGCGCTGTGCGAGGAGGCGGCCGTCGCCGCCCTCGACGGCACCCTCGACGACGGCTCGACGTCGGTGGGCAGACGCGTCCAGTTCGACCACTTGGCACCGACGATGGTCGGCGTACCGATCACGGCAGAGGCGACACTCGAGAAGGTCTCCGGGCGTCGCCTCACGTTCACGGTGTCGGCCAGCGACCCGCGAGGCCTCATCGGTGCCGGCAAGATCACCCGAGTGGTGGTCGACGTGAAGCGTTTCCTCGACCACGCCCGCTGAACCCACGCCCACGAAGGTCAGGCCCCGATGATCGGCCGGAGCCCGTCGCCCGTCAGGACGACGAGCTCGCCGTCTTCGAGTTCGCCGTAGGAGAGCACGTTGCCGATGCCAGCCTGCAGCTCGACCGGTTCGGCGCCGGGATCGTCGGCCGGAACCGCTCGCATCCATCCGAGGCAGTAGTCGCTGTAGAGGTACCACCCCTGGAGTGCCGGGACGTCCTCGCCCCGGTAGACGTAACCGCCGGTCACGCTGCATCCGTCGTCTCTCCCATAGGTGACCACGGGATCGATGAAGTCGTCGGACGGGTCGCCCTCGTAGCGGTTGTCGCCTTCGAGGACGTCCCACCCGAAGTTCGGCTCCGGTGACCGTGCGTCGGCCACGGAGACCTCCTCGACCGCGTTCTGGCCGACGTCGGCGATCCACAGGCGACCCGTGTCCCGGTCGAAGCTCCAGCGCCACGGATTGCGCAGGCCGATGCCCCAGATCTCGGGGCGCTGCCACGCCGGGTTCGATGCCGGCGCACTGACCCCGCCGTCGGGATCCGGTACGACCCGGAGCATCTTGCCGAGGAGGACCGAGTCGTCCTGGGCGACCTCGCCACGATCGCCGGCGCCGCCGCCGTCGCCGGTCGCCACCCAGAGCGCGCCGTCCGGGCCGAAGACGAGGTTCCCACCGTTGTGGTTCTCGAACGGTTGCCCGATCTCCAGGTGCAGGACGCCGTCGTCGGCCGATCCTGCGGGGAGTCCATCCACGAGGGGCCACGAGCGGATGTCGGTGTCGCCGCCGCTGTCGGTGTAGTCGAGGTAGAGCCGCTCGCCCGCCGCATCGACCGCCGCTCCGAGCAGACCGCGCTCGCCCCCGACGGAGACGACGCTCGTGAGGTCGAGCACCACGTCGGCCGTGCCGGCGTCGAGGTCCACGGCGTGGACCCGACCGTCGAGCGTGGTGACGAGCACCGGGCCGGGCCCGGGCGGATCGGCGACTGCGGACGGGTTCTCCAAGGAGATGAGGCCACCGAGCGCCGCTGCGGGATCGCCGCCGGTCGAGGTGGACGACGGGCGAACCCCAGGGAGCGACACGTCGGCGGCGCTCGCTGGTGCCGGGTCGGACGTCCGGTCCTCGGCGGCCGAGTACGCCGGGCCGGGGACGGCGAGTTTGGCCGCGAACCACAGATCGTCGCGCCGCACGAAGACGACGGCGACCATGCCCACGATCAGCACCCCGGCGACGACCTTGCTGCGACGGGATCGAGGGAGCACCTGCATCGCACCATGGTGCCCGTCGAGGCTCGCTGCACGTGTCATGTGGGATCCCCACGTCCGGACGTAGTCTTGACGGACTCACGTCGACTCGACGCCCAGCAGATGGACCAGCCGGAGGGGGACACACGTGAAGCTCCACCCCGCGCTCTCGCTCGCACTCCGCATCCTGGTCAGCGCCGGCATGATCGGGCTGCTGCTGTGGCAAGCACCCGACGTCGACCCGGCCGAACTCGTCCCCGAGCCGTCATCGGCCACCTTCGCCTGGCTGGCCGTCGCCGGCGCGCTGACCCTCGCCGGCATGTTCCTCGCGACCGTTCGGTGGAAGCAGGTGCTCACCGCGCTCGAACTGCCCTCGGAGATGAGACGGTTGTTCTCCCTCACCATGGCCGGACAGTTCGTCTCCAATGTGCTCCCGACCACCATCGGCGGCGACGTCCTCCGGGTGAGCCGCCTCTCGAAGTACACCGGCCGATCTCCCGACACGTTCGCCTCGGTCGTCCTCGAACGGGTCACGGGCTGGCTCGTCCTCCCGGTCATCACCCTGTTCGGCCTCGCCGTCAACCCGGGTCTGCGCGAGCTCGGGACGGCCACCGTCGTCGCCGCTGGGCTGGCGATCGCAACGCTGTCGGTGCTCGCGGGCACGCTGTTCGCCGTCTCGAGCGACCGGTTCGGAACCCGGTTCGCCATGCGCGACGGTTGGCGCCGATTCGCCGGCGCCATCCATCTCGGACTGGTCCGGATGCGCGCGCATCCCCGTTCGGCCGTGGCCGTCCTGATTGCCGGCTTCGCCTACCAATTCGTGCTCGTCCTGTCGGCCGTCGCCGCGGCCCGAGCCCTGGGGCTGGGTCCGGCAGGTCTCACGGCGTTGCTGGCCTTCTTCCCCGCGGTCCTCATCGTGCAGGTACTGCCCATCGGGATCTCGGGCCTCGGCATCCGCGAAGGCGCCTTCGTCCTGTTCCTCGGACCGCTCGGCGTGGCGACCGAGGACGCCATTGCCCTCGGCCTGCTCCTCTACCTGCTCAACCTGATCGTCAGCCTGCTCGGCGCGCCAGCGTTCGCCATCGGCGGCCGGAGGCAGGCGCCCGCCACATGACGAGCGCCAGTCCATGACCACCACCTCGGCCGAGACCGACCCGGGGGTGGAACCGCAACGGACCGTGCACCTCCGATGGTGGCTCGAACTGCTGCTGATCGCCGGCTTCTACGCCATCTACTCCTTCGTCCGGAACCTCTTCGGCTCGCAGGGCACCGGTACCATCGACGCATCCGTGGCGTTCGAGCACGCCCGCCAGATCATCGACCTCGAGAAGTCGTTCGGTCTCTACTTCGAGGACACCGTCCAGCAGTGGTACCTCGACCTGCCGGCGATGGGACTCATCCGTTTCTGGAACATCTTCTACGGCGTCGCCCACTTCGTCGTCACCGCTGGTGCGCTCTTCTGGTTGTTCCGTGCCGACAAGATCCGGTATCCGCGTTGGCGGAACACGCTGGGGCTCACCACGGCCGTCGCCCTGATCGGGTTCGCCAGCTACTCGCTCATGCCGCCGCGCCTCCTCGACGATCCGGGCAAGTACGGCGCATGCCAGATCTACGCACCGGACGCGGCCGCCGCTGCCGAGCCGGGCCAGAAGATCGTCCCCGGTTGTGACGAGTACGGCTATGTCGACACCCTCGCTGTACACGGCGGCTGGATCTCCTTCGACGACGAGAAGGCAGCATCGGTCACCAACCAGTACGCGGCGATGCCGTCGATGCACATCGGCTGGTCGGTGTGGTCGATGATCGTGCTGTCGTCACTCGTGCGCCGGCGCTGGCTGCGCATGCTCGTCTACGTGTACCCCGTGCTCACCCTGTTCACGATCATCGTGACGGCCAACCACTACTGGATCGACGCTGCGGGCGGACTCATCGCGCTGGGAACGGGCGCTGCCCTCGCCAACATGGTCGAACGACGGCGCCGACGAGCCCGCTTCGCGCACGCTGGCTAGGCGGTCCATTCGATCGGCGGGCCGTGGAAGCCCGTCGTCCCCAGCAACCGGTCGTCGCCGCCGGGCCAGGAACGCAGGCGGAGGTCGGCCACCGTTCCTGCCGGTTCCATCCGCAACCAGAACAGCGGTGCATCGGCGGTCGCTCGGGAGCCGGCCGCCAGGAGCGAGTTGCGCATCCGGTCGAAGCTCGGGCGCGGTAGGTACTGGAGCACGATCGAGTGGTAGACGACCGTTGCCAGGCCCGTCCCCGGTCGAGCGAGTTGCGCCTCCACCCATGCGCCGGCATCGGCACGATCGACGGTGGCGGGATGCGCTCGGGCGATCTCGATTGCGTCGTCGAGACGCTCTCGACGGTGGACCTGATCGGGCCACAGGAAGCTTCGGAGCGTCGTCACGCCGTCGTCCGTCGTGGGATCGATCGGGTTGATGTCGCATCCTCGACGTTCGGCCACCCGGACGTCGTCGGCGAACGCAGGGACGCGATCGGTCCACGGGTCGTCGAACCGGAGTCCGCCGGCGCCACCCCATCGTCGGTCGCCGGCGACGTAGCTGAACTGGTCCCAGCGGAGCAGCAATCCGGCGCTCGCGCCGACCTCGAGCATGCGCAACGGGAGGCCGGTCTCGGCCGCGACGGTGTGGAAGCCGCCGACGAGCGAACACGCCCGGCCGACCTCGTTCGTCTGCACCCCTCGATGCATGGCGTCCACGATCTCGTCGTGGTGTGACCGCAGCACTGCGAGGAACGCAGGGGTCGGATCGCCGGCGTCGACCCCGCCGGCACTCGGGTAGAACCGTGCGAGATCGGGCGCTCGACCGCTGAGCACGATCCGGTGCACGGCAGCGAGCAGACGGAGTGGGATCGCATCGGCGAGCGCGTTGGTCGTCCACGGCTGGAGGAGCGGCGCGCTCGGCCCGCCGGCCCCGAAGTCCGCGGCGAGGCCGGCGAGCACCTGTGCGTACAGGTGCGAGCCGGCCCGCTCGCACGCCGCCTCCTGGAGGTGGATGACCTGGACCATGGGCATGTCGAGCGGACGTTCGGCGCTCACGTCGACACCGTCGGTTCAGCGCGCACGCGCCACCGGGCAGACCGACACCGACTCGGACACACCCTTGAACGAACGACGTCGTGCCCGTCCGAATGCGATCCCGGGCATCGGACCGACGGCGGAGCGGACATCGGTCGTCGCCAGCGTCTCCCCACCCTTGGCCGAGTCGGTGACACGCGCTGCGAGGTTGACATCGTGCCCGATCAGGTCGTCGCCCAGGAGCACGGCCTCGCCATCATGGATGCCCGCCCGGAGCCGGAGATCACCGTTGTCGGCCTCGCCGACCTCGAGGGCCGCCAGGACGGCGGCCTCGGGCGCCGAGAAGGTGATGAGCAGCCCGTCGCCGATCTTCTTGACCACGCGACCCCCACGACTCCGGATCAGGGGTCCGACCGACTTGTGGTGGCGGTCGAGCAAGGACCGGGCGGCGTCATCGCCCTCTCGGCTCGTGAAGCGGGTGAACCCTTCCAGGTCGGTGAACACGATCGTCATCGGGTGCGCCTCGCCGCCGCCGGCGTCGCCGCCGGCCTCCATCGACAACATCTGGATCGCGTTGAGACCCATCGATGCGATCAGCGACGGCTCTCGCTCGACCGAGCGTTCGAGGAACCGCTGCACGACGTCGAGCGACGTCGCCGACCGGATCGGGTGACCGGTGGGGTCGTCCAGCCATGCCTTGTCGACCAGGCCGACCTCGGCGGCGCCCTCGGCGAACTCCGGATGTTCCTTCAGCAGCGAGGCCGCTCGTTCGGTCAACCGGCGTCGGATCGCGCCGACAACGCCCTGGCCTTCCTCACGCGCACGGTCCATCGACGCCATCGGAGGGAATCTAGACCCCACCCGGCGAGACGCCCTGCGTCGCCAGTCCAGACCTCGGGCCGGTACCGTAGAACTCCTGAAAGGTGGATCCGTCCGCCGCACGTACCGCCACGGGAGTCCCCTCGACCCATGCTGCTCGATCGCATCAACAGCCCGGCTGACCTGCGAGGCCTGGACCACGACCAGCTCGACGACCTCGCGGTCGAGATCCGAGCATTCATCGTCGACGCGATCGATGCGTCTCCCACCGGCGGGCACCTGGGCTCGAACCTGGGTGCCGTCGAACTCACGCTCGCCGTGCACCGCGTCTTCGAATCGCCCCGAGACATCCTGCTGTGGGACACCGGCCACCAGGCCTACGTGCACAAGCTCGTGACCGGCCGTCGGGAGACCTTCGACACGCTACGGGAGGAGGGGGGCCTGTCCGGGTACCCCAGCCGGAAGGAGTCCCCGCACGACTGGGTCGAGAACAGCCACGCGTCGACCATCGTCAGCTACGCCCACGGACTGGCGACAGCCATGGAGCGCAACGAGATCACGGACCGGCGCATCGTCGCCGTGATCGGCGACGGGTCGCTCACCGGCGGTATGGCGTACGAGGGCCTCAACAACCTCGGCAACAGTGGCTCCAACGCGATCATCATCCTCAACGACAACGGTCGCTCCTACGCGCCGACCGCAAGCCGTCTCGGCGACAGCCTCGCTCGTATCCGCCTCGATCCGCGCTACCTCCGCAACCGAGCTCGCTTCGAGAAGTTGCTCCGCGAGGTGCCGCTGCTGGGCGACCGACTCGAGCGTGGCTTCGAGGCCACCCTCGCCGGGCTCCGCGACTACTTCGAGCCACCGGCGTTCTTCGAGGACCTGGGCATTCGCTACACCGGGCCCTTCGACGGCCACGATGTCGAGGGGCTCGAGCGTGCACTCCGCGATGCCAACGAGTACGACGGCCCCATCGTCGTCCACGTGCTCACCCAGAAGGGCCGCGGGTATGCGCCGGCGGAGAACGATCCGATCAAGCACATGCACGACATGGGCTCGGTCAAGCCCGGCTACTGCGCAGCCGCGTTCTCCGATGCCCTCATCAAGGCAGCCGAGGTCCGTCCCGAGGTCGTCGCCATCACTGCGGCCATGCCCGACTCGACCGGCCTGCTCCCCTTCGCCGAACGATTCCCCGACCGCATCTTCGACGTCGGCATCGCCGAACAGCACGCGGTCACCTCGGCCGCCGGCATGGCGATGGGCGGCCTGCGCCCCGTCGTGGCCGTCTACTCGACCTTCATGTCACGCGCCTTCGACCAGGTGAACCTCGACGTCGGCCTGCACGGACAACCGGTCGTCTTCTGCATCGACCGTGCCGGGATCACCGGCAACGACGGCGCCTCCCACCATGGCGTGCTCGACATGGTGCTGTTCACCAAGATCCCCAACATGACCGTCCTCGCCCCGTCGTCCTACGAGGAGATCGGCGTCATGTTGCACGACGCCCTCGACATCACCGACGGTCCCGTCATGATCCGATGGCCCAAGACCCTGCCGTCATCGCCCGCCGAGGACCAGGTCGGCTCGGGCTTCGAGGCCCGCAAGGTCCGCGACGGCAGCGAGGTGTGCATCCTCTCGGTCGGCAAGATGCTCGAGGCCTCGCTCGAAGCCGCCGACGCGTTGGCGGCCGACGGCATCCATGCCACCGTGTGGGATGTCCGCTGCGTGAAGCCACTCGATCCCGTGATGATCGCCGATGCCGCCCAGCACTCCCTGGTGATCACGGTCGAGGACGGCTATCGCAACGGTGGCGCCGGATCGCTGATCGCCACCGAGATCACCGACGCGTGCACCGACTCGGCCACACCGCGTGTCGAGACCCTGGGTGTGCCCACCACCTACATCGACCACGCCGGCGTCGACGACATCCTCGGCGGGTTCGGTCTCGACGCCGCCGGCATCACCGATTCGGTGCGCCGAGCCCACATGATCCACGCCCGATCGCTGTCGTAGCCCTCGGAACTCCGTGGGTGCGATGTGGGCGATTCGTCTGATCGACCCGGGTATTCGGCGCCATCAGCTTGCACTTCGCGTGCAGATGGGGAATCCTGTGTTCGTTGTCACCTCCAAATGGGGGCGACCAGGGGGAGAGGCCCGGACCCAGGTCCGGGCCTCGTCGCGCCACCCGGCGTGTACTCGCGGCGACGGCGACGTCGACGTCGCTGCGCTGGTTCAGCTGTAGTACGGGTTCTCGCCGGCGTCGTGGTCGGTGACGTCGATGACGTCGGTGATCTCGGGGATGGCGCTGGTGATCGAGGCGGCGATGCCTTCGCGCAGGGTCATGGCCGAGACCGCGCAGCCCTGACAGCCACCGCCCATCAGGACATAGACCTTGTCGCCCTCGACACCCTTGAGCTCGGCGAACCCCCCGTGCGCGGCGAGGCCGGGATTGATCTGCTGTTCGAGGAGTTGCTGGACCTGCTCGGCAGTGGTGCCGTGCAGGTCGAGTTCGACACCGGCCAGAGGATCGGGCCGGTTGGGGTTGCGGAGCACGAGGCCGCCCTGTCCCTGGGTGCCCGGCAGATCGAGCGTCGCACCCTGGAGCGCGTCCATCGAGTCGGCCGGGACCACCACCGGGAGGTCGCCCTGGTCGTACACGATGTCGGTGTCTTCGGCCTCGGCCAGCGGTTCGAAGGTGAGGTCGTAGGTGTACTCGGGACCGGCGATGCCGGTGATGGACACGCGTAGCGCCAGCCCACTGGCGTCGTCCTCGGCCTCACGCAGCTCGAGCACCTTGGTGATCGCAGCCTCGGTGACGGTGAGGATCACGCCCTCCTCGTCGGTCTCAGTCGTCTCGGTCTCGGTGACGGACATGCACCTACGCTACCGACATGGCCCCAGACACCGACACCGACCGACGAGACGCCGCAGATCCGGTCCTCTACGAGGTCGGCGACGACCACGTGGCGACCATCACCCTCAACCGGCCCCATCGCCGCAACGCCATCTCGGTCCGGATGCTCGCCCGGCTCTCGGAGGTGCTGACCGACGCCGACGACTCGGTCGACGTGCGGGCGATCGTGCTCACGGGTGCCGGCAAGGGCTTCTGTGCCGGGCTCGACATCAAGGACGCGATGGCCGGCACGGGGATCGGTTCCGGCAGTGGCGATGGTGGAGGGGGCGCGACCGTGCGCCAGAACACCCGGTCGTTGCCGACGTCGATCCTCTTCGAGATCGACACGCCGATCATCGCCGCTGTCAACGGCGCGGCCGCCGGGTACGGACTCGATCTGGCGCTCGGGTGCGACATGCGCTTGCTGGGCGAGTCGTCCCGCCTGATGCCCGGCTTCGCCAAACGGGGTGTCGTGCCCGAGTCGGGCGGAACGTGGTACCTCCCGCGTCTCGTCGGGTGGGCGAAGGCGGCGGAGATCGGGTTCCTCGGTCGCGACCTCGACGCCGAGGCCTCGATGGAGGTCGGCCTGGCGAACGCCGTCGTCGCCGACGACCGGCTCGTCGACGAAGCCCAGGCGTGGGCGCGCGAGATCGCGGCCAACGCGCCGCTCGCGATCCGGGCGATGAAGCGCCTCTACCGCCATGGTCTGACGGAGGACTTCCCGGCGCACACCCACCACGTGCTGCTCCAGACGATGCAGCTGTTCGGGACCAAGGACTTCTTCGAGGGCATCTCGAGCTTCGCCGAGGGACGAGACCCGGAGTTCCAAGGGCGCTGAACCTGCTCAGGTGGTCTGACTCGCGCCCTGTCCGGATACGGACCGGCACCGTACGCCGCCGCCGATCCAAGGAGCACGTCGTGACCGACGCAACTGTCTTCGAAGCCCTCCGAGACGACCACGAGATCCAGCGGACCCTCGCCGATGAGCTCGTCGGGACCGAAGGCGATTCCGACGCCCGCGACGCTGCGTTCACTCGTCTGCGCATCGAGATGGCGGCGCACGCCGATGCCGAGGAGCGCTTCTTCTACATCCCGCTCATGGAGTTCGACGTGACCCAGGACAAGGCCCGTCACTCGGTGGCCGAGCACCACGAACTCGAGGAGCTGATCGAGGACCTCGAAGCGAAGGACCGGTCGTCGGCTGGGTGGCTGACGACGGCCAAGGACTTGCGCGAGCAGCTCACGCACCACCTCGACGAGGAGGAGCACGAGGTCTTCCAGATGGCAGGCAAGGCCTTGACCGAGGCGGCGAAGACCGACCTCGGGGCGTCCTACCGCGGCGAGATGAACCGCCAGCGCGGCCGGCACACCTGACCGTCAGCGGACGGGTGATTGGCCCCCGCCGTCGACACGGAGCCGTGTGCCACTGACGTAGGAACCCTGGCTGCCCGCCAGGAACCGGACGACGTCGGCGATGTCCTCGGGTTGACAGACCCGTCCGAAGGGGAACGCGGCGTGCAGGGTCGTGATGTCGTCGATTCCGCCGGCCTTCACCAG
The DNA here is from genome assembly GCA_037968675.1 of Acidimicrobiales bacterium. Taxonomy (GTDB): domain Bacteria; phylum Actinomycetota; class Acidimicrobiia; order Acidimicrobiales; family Salinilacustritrichaceae; genus Salinilacustrithrix. The sequence goes on from JBBKVY010000105.1 coordinate 15,812, forward strand.
TCGCCGCCCCATCTCGGTCTCGATCAGTCCCGGTGCGACCACATTGACGCGGATGCCATTGCGCTGCTCCTCGTGCGCCAAGGTCATGGCGAGCGCTTCCATCGCCGCCTTGCCCATGTTGTAGGGCGCACCGTTCGCGGCGTTGTGATCGGTGGCCACGGACGAGATGAACACGATGTCGCCCCGATCGCACGTGCGCATGTGGGGCAACACCAGACGACACACGTGATGGGGCCCCACGGCGTGCGTGGCGAGCAGCTTCGCGACCTCCCAGTCCTCGGTCTCGGCCACGGGCTGCCCGCGACTGGCCTGACCCGCGTTGTTGACCAGGATCGAGATCGGACCGAGATCGCCGCAGACTCGCTCGACCATCTCGGCATCTGCCGCTGCATCGTCGACCGACGCCTGTACCGAGAGGGCGCGGCGACCCATCGCCTCGATCTCGGCCACGGTCGCCGCGGCCGATTCCTCGTCTCGGCGATAGTTCACGGCGACGTCGGCACCGTCGGCGGCGAGTCCGAGCGCGATCGCTCGGCCGGCTCCGCGCCCTCCACCGGTGACGAGTGCGATCCGTCCGTCCAGCGGTGCCATGGCGGCCGAGGCTACTCACGACCGGTCCTGATGGGCGCCGCGCACGCCGGACGCGGCATTGATCCCATTTCTTGGCGTTTGGGATGACGGTTTCGTGTCAACGACTCGTGCCGTTGCCGACACCGGCCGATGCTCACCCCGGGAAGAGGGAGGCAGACGATGACGGTCACGGACATCGGGACGCGTCGTGGACCCCGCACGGCGTGGGTGCTCGGCGGCGGAGGCAATCTCGGCAGCGTGCAGGTGGGCATGCTGCGCGCGCTGGCCGACAGGGGCGAGATCCCCGATCTGGTGATCGGCTGTTCGGTCGGATCGCTCAACGGATTGGCGATGGCGGCCGACCCCGGTCCCGACCGCGTCGAACGGCTGCGCCAGATCTGGCTCGACGTCCGAGGTGACGAGCTGTTCCCGGCCACGAAGATGAGCGGCCCGTGGATGCTGCTCAAGAAGTCGCCGAGCCTCTACCCCGACGACGGCGTCCGCCGGCTGATCGACCGCTGTGCGCCGCACGAGCGGATCGAGGACTACCCGATCCCGTTCGAGTGTGTGGCCACCAACCTCGCAACCGGTCGGGCCCGCTGGTTCGATCATGGCCCGGTCGTGTCCGCAGTACTCGCATCCGCCGCGCTGCCCGCGGCGCTGCCACCGGTCGAGATCGACGGGGAGCACTACATCGACGGCGCGGTGGTCGACAACGTGCCCGTCTCCCGTGCGCTCCATCACGGGGTCGAACGGATCATCGTCCTGCACGTCGGCAACTTCGAACGTCCGACGGCGCTGCCCAAGCGCCCCATCGACGTGCTGCTGCAGTCGTTCTCGATCGCGCGCAACTTCCGCTTCGAGGAGGATCTCGCCCGGACCCCGGACGACATCGAGGTGGTCGTCGTCCCGGGAATCGATCCGGGGTCGATGAAGCGGAACGACTTCAGCCGCACGGCCGAGTTCATCGAGCGTGCCCATGCCTCGACCGCGGCGTTCCTCGATCTGAGAGCCCACCGGCAGACCGGGTGAACCACTGGGCGCTACAACAAGCCGGGATTCACCTCTTCGACCTCCTCGGCGAGCGCCAACCACCTCTCCTCCGCCACGTCGACCTCGCGACGGGCATCGGCCATCTGGTGTCCGAGTTCACCGAGCGCCTCGTGGTCGCCGATCGCGGCCTCCAGCCGCACCGACAGCGCCTCGACGCGCGTCGCGGCCTTCGACAGCGCACGTTCTGCCGCATTGAGCTCTCGACGAACGGTCGCGGACGACCGGCCGGGCTCCTTCACCTCTCCTGGTGAGGGGGCGCTCGCCCGGGACGGTGCCTTGTCGGTGACCGTGCTCTTGCCGCGAGCTCGCCGTTGCTTCACGTCGGCCAGGTGGGCGGCGACACCACCGGGTCGCCGTCCGGCGCGGCCGGTCCCGTCGATCTCGATCGCGTCGACCACCGTACGTTCGAGCAGCGCCCGGTCGTGCGACACCACGACCAGTGCGCCGGGCCACTCGTCGAGGTGGTCCTCGAGAATCCGGAGGGTGTCCAGATCGAGGTCGTTGGTCGGCTCGTCGAGCAGCAACACGTTCGGTTGCGTCTGGAGCGCGAGCAGCAGCTGGAGACGCCGACGCTCGCCGCCCGAGAGCGTTCCCACCGGCGCCCACTGCGAGTCGCCGTCGAACCAGAAGCGCTCCATCAGCGCCGTGTCCTCCCACGACACCTCCTTCTTCCCGCCGGTGACGAGATCGCGGACGCGTATGGCCAGGTCGAGCTCGGCCGCATTCTGGCTGAAATGGGCGAGCCGCACGGTCGGGCCGGTGTCGACGGTCCCTGCGTCGGGGACACGTGTCCCGGCGAGGATCCGGAGCAGGGTCGTCTTGCCGGCGCCGTTGGGGCCCACGATTCCCAGTCGCTCTCGCGGGTCGAGATCGATGTCGAGTCCCTCGAACAGGGTCCGACCCTCGACCGTTGCCGCGATGCCGTGCGCCTCGATCACCCGGTCCCCGAGACGGGGCGTCCCGAGGTGCAACTCCATGGGCGTGCCGCGGATGTCGTCGTCGCGGGGCCGACCCTTGACCAGGGCTTCTGCCGTCTCGATCCTGGCCTTGGGCTTCGACGTGCGAGCCGGCGCGCCACGGCGCAACCATGCGAGCTCGACCTTGGCCAGGTTGCGACGCTTGGCCTCCGACGACGCCGAGCGTTCGGCGCGGTCGGCCTTGGCCTCGAGGTAGCCGGCATACCCGCCCTCGTGGACGTGCGCAGCGCCCCGGTCGAGCTCGACGATGCGGGTCGTGACCCGGTCGAGCACATGGCGGTCGTGGGTGACGAGCACGAGTCCACCCTGGAACGAGGCCAGCCACTCCTCCAGCCAGGCGATGGCGGCGACGTCGAGGTGGTTGGTCGGCTCGTCGAGGATCAGGAGATCGGCGTCGTCCGCTGGTCCGCCACCGGGGGGACCGCACGTGAGCAACGCCCGTGCGAGTGCCACGCGCTTGATCTGGCCACCTGACAGTTGGTCGGTGGGCCGGTCGTCGAGGTCGCCGAGACCGAGTCGATCGCGCACGGCGGCTGCCTCCCACCGGTCACCGGTCACGCTGGCAACCGTGCCGGTCGGCAACGGCGCGTCCTGGTCGAGGTGGCTGACCCGAGCACCCTGCCCACGACGGATCGTGCCCTCCTCCGGCGGCCGCGAGCCGGCGAGCGCGCCGAGCAGCGTCGACTTGCCGGTGCCGTTCACGCCGACGACGGCGATCCGGTCCCTCGACGAGATCGTGACCGACAGATCCTCGAACAGGACCCGGTCGGGACGCGCGACGCGGAGGTCGGCGGCGTCGACGAGTATCACGCCCGGAGCCTGCCACCGGCTCCCTGGTCTCCCCGAATGGACATCGGGATGGCGCTGCCGACGATGGCGCCGGGGCACTCGCGCCAGTTCTGCCGTGGCACTCGATGAGGCTGGTGACCGAGCAACTCCTGACCATCGAGCAACTGGCACCGGGGCGACTGGTCCTCGGGGTCGCGGTCCGCGGCTGACCAGCACACGCTTCGCGCGATCCCGCCCGCTCTACGGCAGTGGTCGCCATCGACCGTGACAGATCGCACGTCCGCGTTGACCGATTCCGGTCGCGTTGGACGTTGTACGCCCCAGACAGCGTTGCCCGGCGAGCGGATGGTGGGACGCGGGCGGGACGGGCCCGCCCCGAGAAGGGGGACAGACAATGATCATCTTCCAACGGATGGTGACGTTCGACGGACCGGTCCAGGAGGTCACGCCCTGGGCCATGGAGATCACCGGGACGGTCAACGCCGCGACGGACCTCGACGTGTCGCTGTGGCAGGGAATGTTCGGTGGTCCGCTGGGCACCTTGGCATGGAGCACGCTGGCCGACAGCCTCACCGCGCTCGAGGCGGCGTTCGACACGCTGGCCGGCAACGCCGCGTACCTCGATCAGGGGGCCAAAGCGGCGGAGTGGGCCACCACGCCGGGCGAGGACTCGCTCCTGCGGATGGTCCACACGACCGGTGGCGAGTACGCACGACCCGATGTCGGCTCCTACGCCGAGGTCACGTCGGCCATTCCCGCCGAGGGCAAGGCAGCTGCGGCGGGGGCGTTCGCGGTCGAGGTCGCCGACATGCACGCCGCGCTCACCCACTCGTCGGTGCTCGTCTGCACGTCGGAGTACGGCGGCTTCGGCGAGATGCGGTGGGTCGGGCTCTACGAGAGCGCTGCTGCGGTCGACAACGGCGCCGAGGTCATCGCCAAGGACGAGGACTACCTCGCCAAGATCGACGGTGCCGGCGGCCTGTTCATCGAAGGGAGTGCAACGAGGACGCTCGCCCGTCGCATCGCCTGAGCTCGCTCTCGGTCGGATCGCCGTCGCGCCGGGTCACCCCGCGCGACGGCGGAACTGTTCGAGGCCGGTGGTGATCACCCAGTCGTGGCCGAAGCGCGCCATCCACGGCGCCAGCGTCGACACCGCGCGCAGACTTCGGCTCTTGGGTCGGAGCGCCGACGAGAGTCGGATATCGCAGCCGTCCGCGGACGAGGACACGACCAGCGCGGCCGAACCGACGATGTCACCGGTGACCGTGGCCCAGGCTCGCGCGCCGTCCTCGACCTCGTCGATGCTGATCACGAACCGGAGTGTGTACGGGACGGGTGGTTGGACCGTGCAGTTCCACTCGTCTCCGGCGACGAGGCCGACGGCGTCGAGTCGACGCAGCCACGGCCACCACTGCCGATACTCATCGGTGCGACCGATCGCGTCCCACACCTCGCCGACCGTGCGGTCGAGGTGATGGGTGTGGTCCGAGCGGATCTGCACCCGATCAGCATGCCGGTCGGGTTGGGGTGCTGCGCGCGGTGCCAGCAGACTGTCGGTGCTGTGCCCGAGTTCCCTCCCCTCGCCATCGGACCGCTCCGTGCCGATCCGCCGGTCGTCCTCGCCCCGATGGCCGGCGTGACCAACGGCGCGTTCCGTGCGCTGTGCCGGCAGTTCGGCGCCGCCCTGTACGTGAGCGAGATGGTCGGGGCCCGGGCAGTGGTCGAGGGCAACGAGCGCACGTTCGACATCGCCCGCTTCGCCCCTGACGAGCCCGTCCGGTCGATCCAGCTGTACGGCACCGACCCGGCGATCATGGGCGAGGCCGTTCGCCGCGTGCGCGACGAGGTCGGGGTCGACCACATCGACCTCAACTTCGGATGCCCTGCCCGCAAGATCACCCGCCACGGCGGCGGTGCTGCGCTCCCGGTACGTCCGAGGCTCTTCGGCTCGGTGGTTGCCGCCGCGGTCGAGGCAGCCGAACACATCCCGGTCACGGTGAAGATGCGCGTCGGGCTCGATGACGAACACCGCACCTGGCTCGTCGCCGGCCGGATGGCCGAGGAGGCCGGCGCAGCGGCCGTCGCCGTCCATGCGCGGACGGCCGAACAGCTGTACTCGGGCGTCGCTGACTGGTCGACGATCACGGCACTCAAGGAGACCGTGACCACCATCCCGGTCCTCGGGAACGGCGACATCTGGGAAGCGTCCGATGCACTGGCGATGATCCGGCAGACAGGCTGTGACGGTGTCGTGATCGGACGGGGCTGCCTCGGCCGGCCATGGCTGTTCCGTGACCTCGTGGCCGCCTTCGCCGGCGACCCGGTCCCGCCGCCACCGACGTCGGGCGAGATCATCGAGACCCTCCGCACCCACGGACGGTTGTTGGCCGAATGGTTCGGCGAGCCGTCTGGCATGAAGGAACTGCGCAAGCACACCGGGTGGTATCTGCAGGGATTCTCGGTCGGCCGACCGGTCCGCAACGCGCTCCGGCAGGTGTCGACCCTCGACGAACTCCACCGTCTGCTCGACGAGGTCGACCCGCACCAGCCGTTCCCCCGAGAGGTGCTGCGCGTGCCGCGGGGGCACACGGCCGGGCCCCGCCCGGTGGCGATGCCCGATGGATGGCTCGCGGATGCCGACGCCCTCACCCCGCCAGATCGACACGCCGACCTCGCCATCTCCGGCGGCTGAGACATGACCAGGGTCATCCTGGCGTCGGCGTCGCCCCGCCGACGCGACCTGCTGGGCGAACTCGGGGTGGCTCCGGTCGTGCGCCCCGCCGACATCGACGAGACGCCGGTATCCGGCGAGGCGCCGGACGCGCTCGTCTGTCGGCTCGCCGAGGCGAAGGCGACCGCCGTCGACCGGGACCCTGACGACCTGGTCATCGCGGCCGACACCGTCGTGACCGTGGGCGACGTGATCCTCGGCAAGCCCGACGACCCAGGCCACGCCGCCGAAATGCTGGGCCGGCTCTCCGGGACCACCCATCGGGTGATCACCGGCGTCCACCTGCTGCGAGGCCAACACCGGCGGCGCGCCGTCGAGGAGACGGTGATCACGTTCCGTTCGGTCTCCGAGCGGGAGATCGCCGACTACGTGGCCACCGGCGAACCGATGGACAAGGCCGGCGCGTTCGCGATCCAGGGCCGCGCCGCCGACTTCGTCCAGCGGATCGAGGGCTCGCGCACGAACGTCGTGGGTCTTCCGGTCGACGCCGTCGTCGAACTCGCCATCGAACTCGGGGTCAGCTTCACCTGACCAACGGGACGATTGCCGTCTCAGACGCCGGCAGTGACGGGCTCGTCGTCAGGATGCCCAGCGGCGGCGTCCTCGGCGGCGAGCTCGGCCCGCATGGCGGCGATCTGTTCCTCGTGATCCGGCGCACCCTCGACGTCGAGCCGAGGGATGATGCGGTCGAGCCACCTCGGGATCCACCAGTTCTTCTCCCCCAGCAACTCCATCGTTGCCGGGACCAGGAGCATGCGGACCAGGGTCGCATCGAGCAGCACGGCGACCGAGAGCCCCACACCGAACACCTTCGACACGCGGTCGTCCTCCAGCACGAAGCTGCCGAACACCACGACCATGATCGCCGCTGCGGCCGTGATCACCCGCGCGGTGGATGCGAGGCCGTCGGCGACGGAGTTCTTGGCGTCACCGGTGCGCTCGTACTCCTCCTTGACCCGGGAGAGCAGGAAGACCTCGTAGTCCATCGAGAGCCCGAACACGATGGCGAACATCATCATCGGGATGAAGGGCTCGATCGGCGCGGGTTCGATGCCGGTGATCGATCCCAGGTGGCCCCACTGGAACAGGGCAACGACGACTCCGTACGCGGCGGCGATCGACAGTCCGTTCATGATCACGGCCTTGAGCGGCACCAGGAGCGAACGGAAGACGGCCATCAAGAGCACGAACGACAGCAGCAGGACGACGCCGAAGAACAACAGGCTGCGACCGCCGAGATAACTGCTGAAGTCGATCGAGGTGGGCACGGAGCCGGTGACCGCGACGTCGAGGCCGCCGGACTCGTTGGCCGGGATGACGTCGCCGCGGAGATGGTTGACCAACTTCTCGGTCTCGACGTCCTGGGGGGCGCTCGTCGGGAAGATCTGCGCGAGCGCGGCCCCGCCGTCGGGGCTCGGGATCGGGGGCGACACGGAAGCGACGCCCGGCTCGTCTGCGATCGCAGCGAGCACGGCCGCGAACTCGTCGACGCCCGCCGGGCCATCGACCTCGGTGACGGCGAAGAACGGGCCGTTGAAGCCGGGGCCGAAGCCGTCGGACAACAGGTCGTAGGCCTGGCGAGTGGTGCTGTCGTCGGGATAGTTACCCTCGTCCGAGAAGCCGAGCCGCAGGCCGAGGAGTGGCGTCGCGAGGAACAGCAGCGCCGCCACGCCGCCGAGCAGGAAGGGCCAGGGCTTGTCCTGGATGAGGTGGCTCCACTTGTACCAGCCACTCGCTTCGACCGGTTTGCGCTCGCGCCTGGGGACTTCACGTCGCAGCGCCGGCACGAAGAAGCCAGCCACCAGCGTGAGGAACGACGTCGCCAGCATGACCAGCGCGATGACCGGCGGGAGGTTGAGGCCGACGACGAGCAACGCGGGAGCGATGAGCCCGGCGGCGATCAGCCCTCGCCAGCGGGTGACCTCGACGCGCAGCTTCGCGAATCCGAGCAACGCTGGGAGCAGCGTGGTCGAGGCGATCATCGTCGCCATGACGGTCACCGCCGCGCCGATGCCGAGCCCGGCAACGAACTCCAACCCGATGAGCAGGAGTCCGAACAGCGAAACGACCACGGTGATCCCGGCGAAGATCACGGCCCGGCCCGCCGTGTCCTGTGCCGCGACGGTGGCGGTCTGGGGGTCGTAGCCGTCGTTCAGGCCCTCGCGGTAACGGGTCACGATGAACAGCGCATAGTCGATGCCGACACCAAGACCGATCATGGCGCCGATGACGGTGGCGAAGTCGGGCATGACCGTGACGTTCGAGATGATGCCGGTGAGGATGAGGCCGAGGCTCACGCCTGCGAGGGCCACCGCGATCGGCAGGCCCATGGCCAGCACCGAGCCGAACGAGATGATGAGCACGACGATGGCGAAGGCGAGGCCGATGATCTCGGATTGCGGTGGCTCGAACTCGGCCAGCGCCTGCCCGCCGATCTCGACCTGGAGGCCGTCCACCTCTGCTTCGAGTCGCTCACCCTCGGCGAGCAGGTCGGCACCGAGCTCGCCCGACTCGGCGAAGGTCACGTCGTTGCTGATCTCGACCCGGGCGAAGGCGATCTTGCCCGATTCGTCGCCAGTGGTGGCGACCTGGCCCACCGCGCCGGGGTCCCCCGGCCGGATCACGGTCACCCCGTCCGCCTCGGCGGCGAAGTCTGCGATCTCCCCGAAGGCGGCCTGCACGGCGGGATCGTCGATCCCTTGCTCGGCTCGAACCACGATCGTCCCGGAGTTGCCCGCCCCGAAGCCGTCGAAGTGCGCGTCGAGGATCTCGAAGCCGGTGCGGCTCTCGGACTCCGGCGCCTCGGGATCGCCCCCGAAGTCGGATCCGACCGCACCACCGATCACGCCGACGATGACGATGCCGACGATCCACACACCGACCACGACACCCCGGTGTCGGTAACACCAACGTCCGATCTTCATGTACATGGCGAGACCTCCGTCGACGGCCCCAGGACCTTACGGTCCTGGCTGACGACGAGAACACCCGGCGGGGCGTGACATCCGTCCCCTCGTCACCGTGCTGTGTCGACCGGTCACGCGAGCCGTGCCCCCTCGTGCCTCAGGAGCCATGCCTTGCGGTCGAGGCCCCCGCCGTAGCCGCCGAGCGATCCGTCCGACCGAACGACGCGGTGACACGGGATGACCACGCTCACGGGGTTGGCGCCGTTGGCCGAGCCCACGGCCCGCATCGCACCGTCGTTGCCGACGGCGGCCGCGAGATCGCCGTAGCTCCAGGTCGCGCCGGTGGGGATGGTCCGCAACGCCGACCACACCTTCTGCTGGAACTCGGTCCCCCCGGTGTCGACCTCGAGGTCGTCGATCGCCGACAGGTCACCGCGCACATACGCGTCGACGGCGCGTGACGCGTTGCCCTCGCCGCCAGTCCAGTCGTCGTCGGGAAAGCGCTCGGCGACGCGCTCGGCAAGGCCGTCCCAGTGGTCGGCGAAGCCGCAGGCGACGAGTGCTCCATCGCGGGTCGCGGTGCACAGCACACCAGCGGGGGTGTCGATGTCGTGGGTGAGGATGGTCATGGCGTCTCTCCGTTCACTGCGGGCATGGGGGTCTGCCAGAGGTGCATGGCGCCATAGGCGCGCCACGGTCGCCACCCCTCGGCACGAGCATCGGCGTCACGGTCGTTCGACACGCCGAGGACGCGTCGGAGGTGGAGATCGCCGGCGGGGAAGGCATCGGGCTCACCGCTGCGGAGGGCGACGTACGACGCCGACCACGGACCGATGCCGGGAATGGCGACGAGCGACTCGACGAGGCTGTCGTGGTCGAGGCTGCCGTCGAGAACCAACGAGCCGTCGACGACGTCGCGAGCAATGATCCGGATCGTCTCGGCGCGCCGTCCGATGATGCCGAGTGCTTCCAGTGGTGCATCCACGAGGGCCGTCGGGTCGGGGAACGTCCCGTCGCCGTGCGCGAGGACTATCCGACCGAGCACGGTTCGGGCAGCCGCCACCGAGATCTGTTGGCCGATCACGGCGCGGACCGCGGCCTCGAAGCCCGTCCAGCACCCAGGGACCCGGACACCGGGGCGCCGGGCGACCATCGGTGCGAGGAACGGGTCGGTTGCCAGGTGAGCATCGACGGCGTCCGGGTCGGCGCCGAGATCGAACAGGCGGCGGGCGCCGCCGACGATCGAACCGATCCCGGTCGAGGGCGGGAGGTCGACCGCGAGTACCACGTGGTCGTCGTGGGGTTCGAGGGCGATCGATCCGCGCTCCCCGTCGATGCGGACGTCGCGGTGGTAGACGCCGTCGCCCACCGACTCGAGTCCGTCGACGGCCCTCACCGAGAACCAACCGAGCAAGGCGCCGCCGTCGAAGGGCGGGCGCACCGCCAGCCGCAGCCGCAACGGTCCGCTCGGGGTGCCCTTGCGGTCGCGGCGTAGTTCTGACGGGGTGGCGCGGAACGTCGACCGGACGACGTCGTTGCACTGACGGACGCTGCCGAAGCCGGCGGCGAACGCGACATCGGCCACCCGGAGATCGGTCTCGACCAGGAGTCGCTTCGCCAGATGCGCCCTCCGGCTGCGGGCCACGGCGTCCGGCGCAGCGCCGACGTGATCGGCGAAGAGCCGCCGCAGATGCCGTCCGCCGACGAGGAGCCGGCTCGCCAGGTCGTCGACGCTGCCGCCGTCCGGCGATCCGCGATCGAGGGCACCCTCGTCGATGAGTCGGAGCGCACGCTCGACGATGGCCGCACCGCCGGACCAGTCGCTCGACCCGGGCGCCGTTTCCGGTCGGCACCGTCGGCAGGGCCGGAGACCGGCGTCCTCGGCTGCCGCCGGATGGGCGTAGAAGTCGACGTTTCGCGCCAGCGGCGTGCGTGAGGGGCAGATCGGACGGCAGTAGATGCCGGTGGTGCGGACGCCGACGAAGAAGCGGCCGTCGAAGCGTTCGTCGCGGCTGCGCAGGGCGTCGTAGCACTGCTGATGATCGAGTCGCACGAGATGATCCTGCCCGATGCCGGCGGCCGAGTCTGGCGGGATCCGGACATGGGAGTCGCGGTCGACGAGCCGTGACCGTGGCGCACTCGTGCAACGATGGCAGCGTGAGCGAACCAGTGACCGTGACCATCGATGACGGCATCGCCGTGGTGCGCATCGACGACGGGAAGGCCAACGCCGTCTCCCACGTCGTGATCGACGCCCTGCACGCCGCCCTCGACCGAGCCGAGGCCGAGGCGTCGGCCGTCGCCATCATCGGTCGCGAGGGGAAGTTCTCCGCCGGCTTCGACCTCTCGGTGATGACGCAGGGCGCAGACGCCACCCGCGGTCTCGTGGGCGACGGTGGTCGCCTGATGATGCGTGTGTTCACCCACCCCCAGCCGACCGTTGCCGGGGTCACGGGCCATGCGCTCGCCGCCGGTGCACTGTTGTGCCTGGCATGCGACACCCGGATCGGCTCGGCCGACCTGCCGGCCAAGATCGGACTCAACGAGACCGCCATCGGGATGGGACTGCCGTGGTACGGCGTTCGTCTCGCCGAGGAGCGGTTGTCGATGCGCCACCGTCAGCGCTCCGTGCTCCAATCCGAGATGTACGACATGGCTGGTGCGGTCGACGCCGGCTACCTCGACGAACTCGTCGCCGCGGACGCCGTCGAGTCGGCGGCCGTCGAGCGTGCCCGCCACCTCAGCCAACTGCCCGGGAGCGCGTACGCGTTCACCAAGCGGCGCCTCCGCAGCGCGATCGCCGACGAGGTGCTCGCCGGACTCGACGAGGACATGGCGAACATGGTGCCGCCCACGCCCTGACCTCGGCGGCCACGCTGGCCGGCTACTCGGCGACCTGGCAGGCGACCACGACGCCGGTCTCGACCTGGCATTCCGCCAGCGTCGCCGCGTCGAGCGCCACCGTGAAGCTCTGGCCGTCGATGTCCCCGATCGCAGGGGTTCCTGACACCGGGTCTCCGGTGATGGGTGCCCACGGCTCGAACACGGCGATCGCATTGGCCGAGGCGACGTTTCGGGCACCGATGGGGTCACCGGCGACGAGCGCATCGAAGAAGGCCTGCGCCGCGGCGCCGGTGTTGCCTGCTCCCTGCGCGCCGGCGGTCCACTCGCTCTGGCAGCGCGCACGGGCGAGGTCGTCGAGATCGACCGTCGCGGCGACGACGGCGACGATGTCGGCGTCGGACTCGATGATCCCGACGTACTCGGTCACCTGGTCGTCGTCCGACGCCGCCGCGGCCGCGCCGAGGTTCTCGGATGTCGACTCCGAGAGGTAGTCCAGGTAGACGTCGCAGAAGCGTGCTGCGACCTCCCGGTCGGTCCCGGTCGTGGACGTCGTGTCCGAGGCGTCGTCGTCACCCGAGCAGGCTGGCGCCGCCACGGCGGCCAGCGTGCACACGATGCCGAGAACGGGTCGCCACATGGACGGACACCCTACGGGGCACCCGCCGCCAGCCCTCGCTCCACGGCGGCGATCAACTCGGGACGGAGGCGACCCGCGCGGACGATCTCGTGGACCGATCCGACCGCCTTGGCCCGCTCGACCGAGTGGATGGCATCGAACTCGGCCGCGACCACGCCGAGCATCTCGTTGCGGATGCCCGAGCGAGCGGCGGCCGCTTCCGAGCGCAGGCGCGCTCGCTCGTGGACGGACGCAGTCGCGATCGCGTGCTCGAGGCGCTGGATGCGAGCGTCGGCCTGGGTCCGGGCGTTCACCTCGCGGGTGAACACCACGGCTGCGGCCGGCGCGCCACCGATCACCGAGGCATGGGCGCCCTCGACCGCCAGCACCTGCATACGGTCGTTCAGGCGGCCCGAGAACACCACGAAGGCGCCGCCGTGGTAGCGGGAGATCACACACAGGACGATCGGACCCTCGAAGTTGACGATCGAGCGGCCGATCTCGGCGCCGTATTCCAACTGGAGTCGCCGGAGCGACTCGGGCGATCCGTCGAACCCCGAGAGGTTGGCGAGCACGACCACTGGACGGTTGCCCGACGACGCGTTGATCGCACGCGCCACCTTCTTCGACGAGAGCGGGAACAGCGTGCCGGCCGACCACGACGGCGGTCCGTCGGCAGGGATCGTTCCCGACCGGGCGAGGGGTCGGGACTCGACGCCGATGACCGTGCTCGGGAATCCTCCGAGGTGCGCGTCGTAGACCACGGCGACGTCTGCCTCGGCCATGTCGGCCCAACGCTCGAGCGGCGCATGGTCGCTGTCGATGACCGCCTGCATCACCGAGCGGATGTCGAAGGGCTTCTTCCGATCCGGGTTGGTGGCGATGTCGAAGATCTCCCCGACGGTCTCGAAGCCCCCGTCGTCCGTACGGTGGGGCGCACCCCGGACGTCACGATCGACCGGGTCGGAGGTCTCCGCCCGGCGCGGCCCGACTTCGCCCGGCGCCACGTAGCTGTGGTCGTAGTGGGCAAAAAGGATGTCGACCGCGCCCGCCACGTCGTGGGCCCAGTACTGCGCCTGACCGTTGGGCCCCATGATGCGCTCGTGGCCACCGATGCCGAGGTTGTCGTCGGCCGACACCCCACCGCTGAAGTCGATGGCCTGCTTGCCGGTGAGGACCATCGTCGAATCGGGAGTCATCACGAGGATGCCGCGCGTGTGCATCAGCATCGTCGCCTCGGCGTTCCAGTACGGCTGCGCACCGACGTTGACGCCGGCGACGATCACGTTGATCTCCCGGTTCTTCGCACCCGGCCCCGGCTGGGTGAACTCGACGATCCGACGGAGCACGGCCGCGACCCAGTCGAGGTTCTCGCTCCCGCTGTCCATGGCGATGCGGGCACCGGCGGACAGTGCGAACCACTCGAGCGGCAACGCTTCCCTCTCGGCCAGGTCGATCGCTGCGAGGAGCCGGAGACATTCGGCCTCCGCGATCGACCCCATCGACTTCGTCGGGTCGCCGAACACTGCGATGCGCCGCATGCCTTCGGGGTGTGTCCCGGTCGGCGTCGTGATGTCACCGACGACGACCCCGGCGGTGTTGCGCCCGGGGGCCCGGTCGACCGGGACGAGATCGCCGGCGACCAGGTCGAGTTCGACGAACGACCCGATCCGACCGTCGACGCGCTCGGTGAGCAGCGGTACGAGGTCGTAGGGGTACACGGCGCCGCGTCGTCGACACTGGAGCACCTTCTGGGCGTAGTCGTCCAGCGGCTGCATCGGCGCCGTGGGTGGATCGGTGATGCTGAAGGTCAGCCCGCTGCCGGCCTGGAAGCTGAGGCGGACGACCACGTCATCCACTCGAGCGGTGTCAGGATCGACGATGCGCCCCTGGACCATGACCTGCTCGATGCCGAGGTCCGTGGTCATCGGCACCAGTCGCTTGGCAACGGCGTTGACCTCGTCGAGGGAGATCTCCACCGGCGGCCAGACGAACAGCATGACGCGGTTCCACTCGAGTCGTTGCCGTGTGGGGTCGGCGGCCTGGGCCTGACGGATGCCGTCGATGCAGCTGGCCAACACCCGCTCGAGTTCGGGCAGCGCCACGAGGGCACCGTCGGCGTCGCGCAGCGGCGTGATGTCGCGCACTTCGGCCACCGCGATCAGCCGCTCGTCCGTCGGCTGGTCGGTGGCGACGCAGTCGAAGACGTGGGTGTCGTCGGCCGACGGCAGACGGGTCACGTCGAAGTTCTCGAGACGCCACAGGTTGAGCCGGCGCGTGATCATCGGGTGCAGGCCGCGGTACGCGACGTCCTCGACGAACGCGTCCCCACGTCTCGTCCAGGTCAGGGTGTGTACGCCGTGCTGGGCGGACCCGTCATCGGCGATGCCGGAAGCGGCCGCGACCGCAGCGACTCGTTGGACCGTGCCGGGGAGTTCGACCGAGACGAGGGCGCGATCGAGCTCGGCGGCCAGGCCGTGCACCGTGGTGTCGGGGTCGATCCGCAGATAGAGGTCGACGACGGTGACGTCCTCGTCGGCGCGACCGGCGAGCACCGCCACCTCCTCGACCATGTCGTGGACATCGGCCAGGTCGCCGGGGACACCGATGACCCGCACGTCGCGATCGCGGTGGTGGTAGCGGGTCGTGACAGCAGGCCACGACGAGGGAGGCCGCTCGATTCCCTCGAGATCACGGATCTTGTAGTAGCGACGGGTGAGCACCTCGGCCATCGCCGCTCGCACATCGGCCGAACCGGCCAACGCGTCGAGCTCTCCGACGACCCGCATCAGCGGCATGGCCGACGCGACGAGGTGGTCGCGGAGATCGACGTCGTCGGGACGCTGGACCAGGGCCTGCAACGTGTGGCGAACGTCGGCTTCGACCATCTGGTTGGCCGCGTCGACCACGGGACGGTCGATGCACCGGTGCCGCACGCTCCGGGCGAGGTTCCCGATCGCGGGGTAGCGGGCCTGGCTGGCGGCGATGAGCCGGTCGAGCGTCTCGCGCACCTCGTCACGCTCGTCGGGCTCGCCGCAGTGCTCGAGCCGCCGGTCGAGGAGGGCCGTGATGACGGGAAGTTGTCCATCGCGCCGCTGGGCTGCCCGATGGATGCGGTACGTCGCCGCCGCGAGCGACGGCGACCGGTCGAGCGACTCGATGCCGTAGTGGGCCAGCGCGTCGTGCAGTCGCTCGCGGAACCGCTCGGGCAGTCCTTCGCCGTCGGGGTCGAACGACCGCAGATAGGCGTTGAAGTGCTCGCGGGGGCTCCTCGACTCGAGGCCGTGGTCGCGATCGTCGGTCCGACGCTCACGGGTCAGGCCGCACAGGTCGGCGAACACACCGAGCAGGTGGAGCTCTTCGCGACGGACGTCGGGGTCGTCCATCGACTGATCCCGACGGTGATCGTCGACCACCGATGCGTCGTCGGTCAGGTCGAAGCCGAGGAGCATCGCTCGCAGGACGTCGATGCGCGCCATCGTCTCGTCTCGGCCGTTGCCCGACACGGCGGCGAACCGCAGGCGGTCGCCGGTCTCGGTCGGCGCGTCCACGATCTCGTTGGTCCCGATCCGCAGCAGCGGGCTGCCCGCATCCACCTGGGTGTTGGCGGTCACGAACACCGCGTCCACCACGCCGTCGGTGGGCGCGACGATGGCCGTCTCCATCTTCATCGCCTCCACGACAGCGACGCGCTGCCCCGCGACCACCGGGTCGCCGGCAGCGACGTCGAGCGACACGACGAGCGAGACGGCCGGCGCACGCACCAACCCTCCGTCGTCGCGAGCGAGTCGGTGGACCACGCCGTCGACCTCGACGAGGTGCTCGGCGCGGAACGTCTGCGACACGACCCGGTGGCTGTGCTCGCCGATCGACAGGCGGGCATGCACCTCGTCGAGTCGTTCGAGCACGACGTCGACCGCGGTGCCGTCGAGCGTGAGCCGGTACCAGCCGGCGAGGTCGCCCGTGGCGACGTGCACGCGGTACTCGGCGTTGCGCCAGCGCAGCTCGACCTCGTGGCCGACATCGGGGTCGGCTTCGGGACGCCCCCGAGATGCTGACGACAGGAACCGCGCCCGATCGAGTCCGGACTCGTCCTCGTGCACGTCGATGGCGGCCACCATCAACGCGATCTCGGCATGTCGATCGGTGCGGTGGCCGTCAGCGGCGGTCAACCGATCGAGCCAGGTCGTGTCGATCTCCCCGGCGATCACCTCGGGGCGATCGATCAGGTCGAGGAGGAACGATTTGTTGGTCGTGCCCCCGGCGACGAGCACAGTGGTCTCCGACAGCGCACGACGGAGTCTGGTGCGAGCGTCGTCTCGTGTCGGTCCCCAGGCGATGATCTTGGCGATCATCGAGTCGTACTCCGGCGCGATGACGTCGCCGGCGGCGACTCCGGTGTCGACCCGGACACCGGGCCCGGTGGGCAGGACCATCGACTCGATGCGTCCCGGCGCCGGCGCGAAGCCGGCGGCGGGGTCCTCGGCGTTGAGTCGCGCCTCGAAGGCGTGGCCGCGCGCCTCGGGACACGCGCCTTCGAGTCGTCCTCCCATGGCGACGTGCAGTTGCAACGCGACGAGGTCGAGGCCCGACGTCACCTCGGTCACCGGATGCTCGACCTGGAGTCGAGTGTTGACCTCGAGGAACGCGAGCAGGTCCTCGTCGGGTTGGTACAGGAACTCGACCGTGCCGGCGTTGCGATAGCCCGATTCCTCGGCCAGGCGGACGGCGGCGTCACGGAGTCGTTGCTCCTGGTCGGGAGCGAGCGCGGTGGACCGCGACTCCTCGATGACCTTCTGGTTCCGGCGCTGGAGCGAGCAGTCGCGCACACCGGGCGCCCAGACGGTGCCGTGGTCATCGGCGATGATCTGCACCTCGACGTGTCGAGCGTCGGTCACGACCCGTTCGAGGAAGACGGTCGGGTCACCGAAGGAGGAGGCCGCCTCGCTGCGCGCCCGTTCGAAGGCGTCGGCCAGCTGCGACTCGTCGTCGACGCGCCGGATGCCACGCCCCCCGCCACCAGCGGCGGCCTTGACCATGAGCGGATACCCGATGCCCGCTGCGGCTTCCCGTGCCTCGTCGACCGAGGCGACCGCGCCGCCACTCCACGCGGCAACGGGGACGGCGGCGGCCTCGGCCAGCTGCTTCGCACCGATCTTGTCACCGAGGCGCCGCATCACGTCTCCGGAGGGGCCGATGAAGACGACGCCCATGCGATCGCACAGGTCAGCGAACTCGGGACGTTCGGCGACGAAGCCCCACCCGACCCAGACCGCCTCGGCGCGGGCTTCGACCAACGCCGCCTCGAGTACCGCGAGGTCGAGGTACGGCGTCCCGGTGATCGGCACACCCAGCGACTCGAAGCCGACCGCCTCGTCGGCTTCGCGCACGAACATCGCCCGGCGCTCGCCCTGGGTGTGGAGCGCGATCGTCGTCAGGTGCGGGCCGGCGTCGCGTGCGGCATGGACGAGACGCATCGCTGCCTCACCGCGGTTCACGATCGCGACACGACGGAAGCGCTCCACGGGTGTCAGACCCGGTCCGTCGCCACTCGTTACACCGTCGACGGGACCCACCTCTCAGTCGGCCGGGTCGGCCCGCTGGGTGACGAACTCACACGTCGGGTCGGCGTCGATCGCGTCGCCGAGGCCGGCGTCGACATAGACCGATCGCGCCGGTTCCAGGTTCGAGAACGCCTTCTCGAGCGCGTTCTGGAACTCGCCGACCCGCCCCCGTTCGTCGTCCTCGGTCACGACCGGCACGCTCGCGGCGAACTCGTCGCGCTCGCTCGCCAACTGGTCGACGGCGGCACGACCACCGGCACGGAGCGCCTCCTCCAGTGCTGGGTCGCTCGACGCGATTCCCTCGATGTGGCTTCTCGCCAGGTCGATCAGGTCGTCGAAGCCGTCGACGAGGACGATGGCACGCTCGGTCTCGTCGTCGGTGTCGCCGACCGCCGCGAGCGTCTCGTTCACCGAGTCGATCAGGACGTTCTCCCTGGCCCGCAGATCGGCGCACTCGGGGACCTCGGCTGGTGTCGCGGCGCCGTCGTTCGAGCAGGATGCAGTCCCCGCGACCAGCAGCACGGCGACGAGCGCCCGGACGAGGCGACCACCGGTCACATGCTCGGCCAGTCGTCCGGCGGCTCGTTGGTGCGGGGCCCGAGCGGTGGCTCCCAGTTGCCGTCGACCCAGCGGCGGACGACCGCCCCCGGCACGCCGGCGACGACCGATCGATCGGGGATGTCGCCACGAACGACCGACCCGGCCGCGACCGTGACGTGTTCACCGATCGTCGTCCCCGGGAGAATGACCACACCGGAGCCGATCCACGATCCCGAACCGATCGACACCGCCGCCTCGTGCGGCCACTGCTGTGCGATGGGGACGTCGACGTCGTCATAGGCATGGTTGTGGTCGGTGACGTAGAGGTCCGGAGCGATGGTCACGTCGTCGCCGATGACGATGCTCACCCGGCCGACGATCGATCCACCCCGACCGATGTTGCACCGGCTGCCGATGCGGATGACCGGCGGCGCGGCAGCGTCGAGATCCTCGTTCCACAGCCCGACCGACATCGACACGTGCGGGCCGATGAGCGTCTGGTCACCGATCTCGATCCAGTGCTGGTTGAACAGCTGGCCAGGCGGGAACGCGATCATCGACTGGAAGCCCATCGAACGGAAGCGGCGACCGTGGGCATCGTCGGGGCTCGTGGCGCCGACGGCACAGATCCACTCCCACGACTGCTGGATGACCACGGCCGCGAGGTTTCGCACGCGTGGCGAGAGCTCTCCGGGTCGGAACATCGTCGCGGACACTACGTACTCCAGACTGGCGAGGTGCCTGCTCGTCTCCTCGATCACCTGACCGCCCAGATGGACGGCGACGAGCTCCTCCTCGCCATCACCGACTGGGCCGAGGAGTCGGGCCTCGAGCTGTACCCACACCAGGAGGAGGCGGTGCTCGAACTGCTCTCCGGGGCCAACGTGATCCTGGCGACGCCGACCGGTTCGGGGAAGTCGTTGGTCGCGCTGGCGGCGCACGCGCGCTCGGTCGCAGCCCATCTCTCGGGAACGCGTGGTCGGAGTTGGTACACGGCTCCGGTGAAGGCGTTGGTCACCGAGAAGTTCTTCGATCTGTGTCGACAGCTCGGCCCGGAGAACGTCGGACTGCTCACCGGGGACTCTGCGGTGAACGCCGACGCGCCGGTCATCTGCGCCACCACCGAGATCCTCGCCCACGTGGCGCTGAAGGACGGATCCGAGGCCGACGTCGACACCGTTGTCCTCGACGAGTTCCACTACTACGGCGACCCCGACCGGGGGTGGGCGTGGCAGGTGCCGCTGCTCGAGCTCCCACAGGCGTCGTTCCTGCTCCTGTCCGCGACGTTGGGCGACGTCTCGTTCTTCCGGGAGGAGCTGACTCGCCGCACTGGCCGACCGACCGCGGTGGTCGACGACGCCGTCCGCCCGGTTCCGTTGCGTTTCGAATACCGCCGGACGCTCCTCCACCACACGATCGAGGAGCTGTTGACGCACGAGGCGGCGCCGATGTACCTCGTCAACTTCTCGCAGAAGGACGCCGTGGCCATGGCGTCGGCGATGGCGTCGGTGACCAAGCTCGACGACGTCGCGAAGGCCGTGGTCGCCGACGAGCTGGGGAGGGCGAAGATCCCCGCCGGCTTCGGTCGAGACCTGGCCCGCCTGCTGCGCAACGGCGTCGGCGTGCACCATGCCGGGATGCTCCCCCGCTACCGACGGCTGGTGGAGCGGCTGACCCAGCAGGGGGTCCTCAAGGTCATCTCGGGCACCGACACGCTCGGCGTCGGGGTGAACCTGCCGATCCGAACGGTGATCCTCACCCGGCTCTACAAATACGACGGCATCGAGAGCCGGTTGTTGACGGCGCGGGAGTTCCACCAGATCGCCGGCCGCGCCGGGCGGGCCGGCTACGACACCGAGGGGCTGGTGATCGCGCTCGCACCGGAACACCAGGCGGAGAACGACGCCGCGGAGGCCAAGGCGGCAGGCGATGCGAAGAAGAAGCGGAAGTTGAAGAAGGCAGCGCCGCCCCGGAACTTCATCCGGTACGACGAGGAGACCTTCGACCGCCTCCAGGCCGCCACTCCCGAACCGCTGGCGTCGTCGTTCACCATGACGCCGGGGATGCTCATGCAGCTCCTCGATCGACCGGGTGACGCATGGGTGCACGGCCGGGCGCTGTTGCTCGGGAACCACGAACCCCGAGCCCGTCAGCGGCGCCATGTCCGCAAGACGCTCAACCTCTACAAGGCGCTGCGAACCGCCGGCGTCGTCCGCAAGCTCGACGAGCCCGACGAGTACGGCCGGTTCGTCGAGGTCGACCACCAGCTCCAGGACGACTTCGCACTCGATCAGCTCCTGTCGCCCTTCCTGCTCGCCGCCATCCCACAGCTCGACCGAGACGACGAGTCGTACGCGCTCGCGCTCCTCGCCCTGGTCGAGGCCGTGGTCGACAACCCGTTCCCGATCCTCATGGCCCAGAAGGACAAGGCCAAGGACGAGGCGATGGCCGAGATGAAGGCTGCCGGGGTCGAGTACGAGCAGCGGATCGAAGAGCTCGACAAGATCAACTACCCGCAACCGATGCGCGAGCAGATCTACGACGTGTTCGATCGCTGGCGGGAGTCGAATCCCTGGATCGGCGAGCGCAACATCGCGCCGAAGGGGGTCGTGCGCGACCTCTGGGACCGGGCCATGGACTTTCCGTCGTTCGTTCGCCAGTACGGCATCAAGCGATCCGAGGGGTTGCTGCTCCGCTACCTGTCCGACGTCTACAAGACGATGCTCCGCTCGGTCCCCGACGAGGCCAGGACCGACGAGGTGGACGAGCTGACCGACTGGCTCGGCGCCGTCATCCGTGCCACTGACTCGTCACTGCTGGACGAGTGGACTGCGCTGTTCTCGCCTGACGTGGTGGGCGATGATTCGTCCTCGCTCGAGGACTTGGCCGCCGCCGAGCCGACCGTCGACGTCACCACCGACCGGCGCGCCTTCCGTGCACTCGTCCGGACCCGCGTGTTCCGGTGGGTCCAGTACGCGGCAACCGGTCGGTGGGAGGCGTGGTCCGACGACCTCACCGAGATCGGCAACCACGGCTGGAACAAACAGCGCCTCATCGACCAGTTCACGCCGTACTTCGAGACCTACGCCGGCACCGCCCGCACCGACTACATCGGCATCGACGGCGACGCCCGCGGCCCCAACCGCTTCATACTCACCGAGACCTCAGGCGAGGACGGCGAGGAATGGCGCATCGAACAGATC
>JBBKVY010000106.1:0-13879 GCA_037968675.1 Acidimicrobiales bacterium
GTGTCGTGAAAGCCGTGTCGTGAAGCTCAGGGTGCCGCGCATCCCGGTACCGAAGACCTTCCCCGTGCGCGCCCCGGACACGCCGAAGGGTGTCGCGCCACTCCCGGAGAAGCGGCAGACCGGCGCCGACTACGACACCGAGTGGGCGCGGACGTTCCCGGCCCGCTGGGCGCGGACGGTCCTGCTCGAGGGGCTCCTCCGACCGACCGTCGCCGGCGTCGCCCGCCCCACGGTGAGGGGCAAGGACCGGCTCACCGACCTCATCGCCGCGGGCAGGGACGAGACCCGGCCGGTCATCTTCTGCGCCAACCATCACAGCCACGTCGACACGCCGCTGGTGCTGACGAGTCTTCCCGAACCCTGGCGGTACCAGGTGTTCGTTGGTGCGGCCGCCGACTACTTCTTCCGCACCCGCGCCACCAGCGCCGTCGCCAGCCTCGCCCTCAACGCGATACCCATCGAGCGGGCGACAGTCACCCGCAAGTCGGCCAACCTGGCGACCGAGCTCATCGAGGACGGCTGGTCGATGCTGATCTTCCCCGAAGGAGGCCGCTCGCCCGACGGGTGGGGCCAGGACTTCCGCGGCGGCGCCGCCTACCTCGCCCGGCGCACCGGCGCACCGGTGGTCCCGATCCACCTCGCGGGCACCGGTCGCATCCTGCGCAAGGGGTCGAAGACGCTTCGCCCCTCCCCCACGGTCGTCACCTTCGGCCATCCGATCCGGGCGGAGGAAGGCGAGGACACCCGTCGCCTCGGCGCTCGCATCGAGGCTGCGGTGGCCGGCTTGGCCGACGAGCAGGTCACCGACTGGTACGACGCCCGCAAGCGAGCCCACGCCGCTGCCACGCCGACGCTGTCCGGACCCGAGGCCCGCAGCTGGCGTCGGGCGTGGGCGCTGGGTGACCGGGGACCCCGCCGTCGACGCCGGTCATCCTGGCCCGAACGCTGAGACTTGTCGTCCACGCGGCTCGTTCAGCGACTCGCGGCCAGCACCGCCCGTCCGATCGGACTCGATGCCGGTACCACCACCGGACCCTCGAGCCCGCGTCGAGCCAACGCCACGCCCACTCGGCGCACCGCCTGCTCCGGCGTCGTTCCGTCGCACCCCACGACGGCGATCACCACGTCCTCACCCCGGCACGCGGCGACGACGTCTGAGACGCCGAGCCCTACGAGGTCATCGCGTATCCCATCGATCGCGCCGACGATCGCAGGATGGGCGGCCGGCCGGAGATCGACCTCGCCCTCCGGCACCAGCAGACCGGGCGCGTCGGGAAGGCAGCGGACCTCGATCTCCTCGAACACGCAACCGACGACCCAACCGGGGTTGATCGCCACGCCGTGGCCGGGCGGGCAGATGGCCGACAGCTCACCACCGTCGACAGCGACGAGCGGCACCTCGCAGATTCCTGCGGCCGCCAAGTGTTCGGCGACGCGCTCGGCCGAGGTGAACACCGAGATCATCGGCAGACCTCGCACGACGACCGGGAGGCACTGGAGCGAGAGCGAGTTGTCCGCGACCCCGAGATCGAGCACCGGTACGAGCAACGAGCCGCGGTGCACGACACGTCGCAGTTCGCCACGGGCCCCGGGATCGGGGACCAGCGCAGCCATCGCGACCTCGATGCACGACTCGGGATCGGGCGTGGGATCAAGCGCTCGCGAGTAGGTCTCGGGACCGTCGGGCAGCACCGCGAGCGCACCGAGGAGTCGGATCAGCGGCTCCGCACTCGCCACACCGACCGTCGCCGCGACGTGACGCAGCAACACTTCGGCCGTGACCCGTCCACTCGTCCGGTCGACCATCCCGTTGCGCATGTCGTGCAGGAGCACGAACACCGCGACACCGAGCTCGGCGCCCATGGCGTCGAAGTGCTGTTCGAGCGACGCCAACCCGTCGGCGACTGCGTCGTCGAGCCGAGCCAGCCCCGACGCAGAGGGGATCGGCGCGTGACCGTCGAGCTCGAAGAACACATCGCCGAGCAGTGCGGCGAGTTCGAACGTCGTCTCGTCGGCGCTCATCGGTGTCCAGCTACTGCGGCGTCAGCTGCCAGTTCCCCGCCGATGTCGACCATGCTCCCGAGCTCGCTGACCGCCGATGCCCCCAGCACGCCGGCCATCGCGACCTGCGTCTGCGGTGAGAGCGCCGGCGCCCCGACCGTGAGCCCGTCGACGATCCCGAGACCACCGGTCAGCCCATGGGTGACGATCGAGTCGAATCGCCGCTGCACGGTCGGCGACAGATTGTCGACGAACGGCACGCCCTCGAATCGCTGCTGGAGGAATCGGCTCGGCAGGTGGGTGAAGCCCTTGATCTCGTCGTTCACTGCGCCGGGGAGCTGACGCAACCGCTCGACCAGCGGCACCCGGTCGAGCCTGGTCGCGAGTCGGCCGAGCGTCGTGTCGGATCGAGCGAATGCACCGAGGTCGGTCATCCGGTCGAGGCGCCCGGCGTCGGCGCCGAGTCGGTTGAGTCGGTTCATGACCCGAGATCGACCCAACGAGTTCGCTGCGTCGGTTGCGCCGTCCATGGCCTGGAGCGGCTTGAAGAACCGGGTCATCCCCAGCTTGTCGACGACGGCGGTCGCTGCCCTCGCACCACGGAGACCCCGGACGCTCATCGCGGCCCCGGTGCCGACGGATCCCAACCCTCCCGTCGCCAGCGCCAGCACGATGTCGGGAACACGGTGCCCCAACCACCGGGCCACGCCGTCTTCTCGGAGCGTGTCGAGGTCGAGGACGGCCTTGCCGAGCTCGACGGCGAAGTCACCGGGGTTGTCCCATGCGAACTGGAGGATCGCCACGATCTGGTCACGGTTCTCCCACGCCTCACGCCACTTGAACGGTGCCGTCAGCGGGTTGAGGTAGAGCATCAGTTCGGCGGAGAGCGTGACCATCGCCCAGGTCGCCTCGACCACACCGACCCCGAAGCTCCAGACATGACCGGCTGCACCCTTGACGCGATCCCAGTTCGACGGCGGCGGGGTGGCGAAGATCGGCTGATCGTCGAGCCAGTCGAACAGGTCGGCGACGTGCGACAGCGCGGCGCGGTGATCGTCCCAGGCGCGCTCGACGTCCCATTGGATCCGCTGCACCTCGGGC
Source organism: Acidimicrobiales bacterium (assembly GCA_037968675.1). Taxonomy (GTDB): domain Bacteria; phylum Actinomycetota; class Acidimicrobiia; order Acidimicrobiales; family Salinilacustritrichaceae; genus Salinilacustrithrix. The sequence continues at coordinate 3,103 of JBBKVY010000106.1, forward strand.
ACGAGCTCGTCGGGGACCGATCCGCCCTCGATCGCCAGCGCCGACAGGCGCGACCGGCACCAGCGGATGGTGTCGGCGTTGGCGTCGAATCGATCGGCGAACCAGTCGAGCCGGTCGGCCGCCTGGACCATCCGCTCGGCCGCGTGATCGACGGCGGCGGGCAACGGCTTCACCTCTGTCGCCCTCCGGAACGCCTCGAACGCCTCACCCCGCCAGTGCGCGCCACTGGTGATCGCCTCCAGATGCTCCGCGGCGGTCCGGGCGGTGCCGAGCCGCGCCAACGTGGACCGGATGTCGTCGGCGCCACCGCGGACCGACCAACTGTTGCCCGGCGGGTACGGCAGATCGGACACTGCTGTCGGGAGACCCATCGCCGCCTCACCCACCCGCGTCGGCGAAGCACTGTGCGAGCTCGGCGTCGACGTCTTCGTAACACTGCGCGGCCTTGGTCAACACGTCACTGAATGCCCCGAGCATCTCGCTGATGAGCTCGAGTTCCGATCGCCACTGCCGGACGAACGTCGACACCTTGTCGTCGGCTCGGCCGCCGTCGATGCCGCTGCTCACCTGGTTGCCCGCTGATTCGAGTGCTCCCCGGGCACCGTGGAGCGCTCCCGTGGCGGCGGCCACCTCGGTGACTGCGGCTCGGAGTTCGTCCGGTTCGACGAAGACGGAGTCAGATCCCGACACCGTCGCGTCAGCCGTTCAGCGATGCGGCGATGGACGACTCCTGCGCCTCGTACTGCTCGCCGATGCTCCGCAACATGTCGGCCATTCCGACCAGCGCCGTCTCGACGTCCTTCCACCCCTGGGTCGCATTGGCGTACAACCCGTGGAACGCGCCGGCGGCCTGACCCCGCCACCCGCTCTCGACCATCGCCTGGACCGCGGCCAGCAGCGAGTCCAACTGGCTGGCGATGGCGCCGCCCTCGTTCCGAAGCCGTCCGGCCATCGTCTGGATGTCCTCGAAGGTCACCAGGATGTTGTTCGACGTCATTTCATGCCTCCTCGATTGATGATGGAGACACACTGTCATGTCATTTCATGCTTTTCAACTCTTTCTTTGCGCCGATCTGGACCACCTGCGGATGACGGTCGACGACGAGGACACCTCGTCCCGGGGGGAAGGAAGCGCCTGGTCGAAGGCGGGCGCGGACCCCTGCGTGCTGGTCGACCTCGGCCGAACCCTCGGGGCACAGGAGCAGGAGCCGGCGTCCACGCTTGAGCGCTGGGACCAGTCCGTTGAACGCCCGTGCGGCGGACGCGATGTCGAACGCAGCGACGATGCGGACATGATCGAGACCAGCGAGGGTCTCGATGGCACGGGCGTCGGCGTCGGGGAGCTCGTCGGCGTCGTCGACGATCACCACCGTCGCCTCCTCCGAGTGGCGTACCGCGTCCAATGACTCGCCGTCGACATGACGAGCATCGACGACGAGCACTCGGTGATCGAGGGCGTCGAGTCCGTCGCGAACCGCCGCCACGGCCGTGGTCCGTCCCGAGCCGGGCGGGCCGACGACCACGAGATGCCCACCGGCGAGATCGACGAGTGCCGGTTCGATCTCGCCGTCCACGCCTTCGGCCACGCCGAGGGCGATCGACCGACCGTGGTCCGCGTCGGTGGGACGAGCGATGAATGTGGGCAAGCCGATCGTGCGCGGCACGGGATCGGCCGCCGCGTCGGCACCGAGTTCGACCAGCGCTCTCGCCTGGGCCGCGCCGCCGGGATCGTCACCGAGCACCGCGATCTGGACCTCCTGGTCGCCTCGCAGGTACCCACGACCATCGCCCAGGCCGCCGGCTCGGGCCAGAGGCAGGGGGACACCGAGGCTGACCATGGCATCGGGTTCGGCCAGACGCAGTACCAGCCGGGCCCCCAGCGCACCGAGCACCGGGTTGGGCAGGTCGGCCCGTCGATCGGCAGACACCACAGGGTGGATGCCGACCTGACGCCCGTCGACGAGCACCCGCTGGAGCGACTGCAGCCAGTCGTAGCTCGCGGGCTTGTCGAGTTCGGCCCGCAACGAACCGAACCCGTCGATCACGACGATCACTCTCGGGACAACGGCCGAACGATCGCGTGCGCGCATCGCACCCAGCGACTCGACACGCTCATCGCCCAACATCGAGCGCCGCTGCTGCACCTGATCGGCGAGCCACTCGATCTGGCGGGCCGCCGCCTCGATGTCGTCGCCGGTCACGATCGCCCTGGTGTGCGGGAGTTCGAGCAACGGCAGAAGCGTTCGGCTCGCGAAGTCGAACCCGATGATCTGCACGTCGGTCGTCGATGCGCCGTCGGTGAGCGATGCCGCCGCGGTCCGCAGCACGGTCGAGCGCCCCGACCCGCCGGCACCGAACACCGCGAGTCCGCCTTCTGCCTCGAGGTCGACCACGGCCGGGGTCCGACGTTGGTTGGCGGGATCGTCGCGCAGACCGATGACGGCGACGCGGCCGCGGTCGCCCGATCTCGCAGCCTCGCCCGCCTGGGCCGAGATGATGGACTCGAGCGGCACCACGTCGGGGAGCGGCGGCAGCCAGGGTCGTCGGGGCTCCCGGCGACCGGACCGCTTGTTGGCGAGCGCCACCGAGCGCAGGACGTCGTCGAGTTGTGTCCCCGGTTGATCGGCGCCGCCGTGGCGCCCGTCGACCGGCGCGCGCCCGAAGCCGAACGCCGAGACCCGGGCGCGACGGGACTCGCCGATCTGGCGTGGTGCACCCGACCATGCCGCCTGGAACGGCACCAGGTCGGTCGGTCCGACACGGGCGAACGCGCGCCCGCGCAACGGCACCGGGATCTCTGCTGCATCGCCCGATCCGATCACGTTCTGCGAGTCCGACCTGTCGACCACCCGGAGCGCGATGCGGAGGTTGGTGTTGGCGAGGATGTTCTCGTTGACCGCGCCGGCGGGGCGCTGGGTGGCCAGGATCAGGTGGATCCCGAGGCTGCGTCCCCGCTGGGCGATGTCGACGATGCCGGCAACGAAGTCGGGGATCTCCTTGACCAGCGTGGCGAACTCGTCGATCACGAGCACGAGGCGCGGCGGTGCGTTCTCGGGGTCGACGGCGACCAGTTCGGTGAGGTCGGACGCAGAGTCGGCGAGCAACGTCATGCGCCGGTCGAGCTCCGCCCGCAGGGAGGTGAGCGCCCGCAGGCTCATGCGCGTGTCGAGGTTGGTCACGACACCCACGTTGTGCGGCAGATCGACGAACGGCGCGGCTGCGGCACCGCCCTTGTAGTCGATGAAGAGGAAGGTGAGACGCTCGGGCGGGTGGCGCGCCGCAAGCGCGGCGACCCAACTCTGGAGGAGCTCGCTCTTGCCCGACCCCGATGTGCCGGCGATGAGCGTGTGCGGACCCTGGTCGACGAGGTCGAGTTCGAACGTTCCGTCCGGACCGATGCCGACGGGCGCCCCGAGGAACCCGCCGTCACTGACCGACCACGACGACGCGACGTCGGCTGGCGCCGGCGTGCCGCCGAGAACGTCGGTGAGGCCGACCATCCGGGGGATGGATCCGACCCGAGCCACGCTCGAGGCATCACGCAGCGGAGCGAGGTGGCGCGCCAGGCGGTCGAGCCACGCCCCGTCCATCGTCTCGGCCGTGAACGCGACCGGATCCGAGGCACTGTCGGTGCTCGAGCAGATCGATCGACCCGGACCGTCGGCAACCCGCACCACTGTGGTGCACTGGCGCGGCAACAGCGCCTCGTCCCGGCCGACCCAGATGACGCGCATACCGGCATCGGGGGCGACGTCGAGGAGGCGACCGAGGGCGGCTCGGTCGACCGCGGCGTCCTCGTGCACGACGACGACGATCCGTGGGAAGTCGCGCGGCTCGTTGGCCACGTCGAGCAGCGAACCGAGGACCTCGGCGATGGCCTCGGGCCACACCGCGAGGTGATCGCCGGGCAGCGGCGATGCCGACGACCGCACGTGGGGCACCCACCGGAGCCACTCGAACGACCGGAGCGCCGCCGGCGCCAGCAGGGCCGCAACCACGATGTCCTCGGGGCCGTGGCGGGCGACGACCTGACCGAGCACCGATCGGACCACACCGTCCACGAGATCGGCGTCGCCATGGAACCCGACCGTGACGGCAGTGTCGAGGTCGAGCGGAACCGGGGCTTGGGTCACGGTCCCGCTGGCCGCGGCCAACCGCTCCACGGCGGTGCGGCGAAGTTCGTCGTCGCCCCCGGACTCGACCTCGACGTCGAGACGGCTCCGGACGTCGGCGGTGCCGAGCCGGACCGACAGCAGGTCAGGGGCATCGCGGCCGCGGGCCCACAGCGATGGCCGCCGGGTTCGAGTCTCCTCGATGAGCTGCGACATGTGCGGCAGCGCCCGCCGGCGGTGGACACGCTCCTCCTCGGCGGCGACCCGCACGTCGGCAACGCGGTCATCGAGCCGGCGGAGGTAGTCGGCGCGGTCCTGTCGGAACGAGCGTCGGCCCTTGCGGCGTTCGACGCGCGACACGACGAGCAGGACGATCGGGGCCAGCAGCGAGATGATCAGGAACTGCGGGCGACCCAGTACGACCGCGAAGCCCACACCACTCGCCAGCGGGACGACGAACGACGTGATCGCCATCTTCGAAGGCGGCGGCGCCGTCGGCGGTGCCAGGAGTGGATCGAGAATCCTGTTCCGGTCAGGGACGGCGCGGTACGGCGTCCGGTTGTACGCCACGCCGCCGGACGCGTCGACGAGATCGGCGACGTCGACGACCCGGATGCGCAGCGTGAACGGCCCGATGGAGAAGTTGTCTCCCGATGGCTCGACGTCGCCATCGAGGGCGACACGACCCGCAGCGTCGATCTCCGCGATCACCGCGCCTGCCGGGATGCCGGCGGCCAACAGCGTCACGTCGTCGTCGGACGACCCGCCGATCCGATGGGTACCGGGGCCCAGGACGGTCGGCGGACCGAGATCAGGTCCGCCGACGACCGCGAACTCGACGGCCACCGGGTCGGTGCGCGCCGGCGGCGTCTCGGACGACAGCCACACCCGCAGGCCCGAGCAGAGTCCGACTCCGGTGACGAGATGGTCGTCGTCGAGACGCTCGCCCGTGTCGTTCCAGAGCGCCGACCCGGCGTCCACCGCGACGTCGCGAGCGACGGCGTGTTCGGTCAGTGACCGGCGAAGATCACCGACCGAGGCAGACGCGTCGACCTCGACGCGGCAGTCCAACCGTGTCGCCCGTCGGTCGTGTCCGACCCGGAGCTCGAGGAGGAGTTCGATGCACTCAGACTTGCACGAGGCGAAGCCCGGCCGGTGACAGCTCTGCGCCCTGCTGGAACGGCAACTCGACGACGAACTCGGTGAGGTGCGCAGGGAATCGGTGCTCTGACCGGAGCACGTTTCGTCCGTCGGTGTCGACGCTCACCCGCTCGACCACGAGCATCGGCGAGCCGACCGGCACCTCGAGCAGCTCGGCGTCCCGATCGTCGGCGAGGGCAGCGCCGATCGACTGCGTGGCGTGGTCGAACTCGACGGGGAGGAGTTCGTAGAAGGTCGCCGACTCGACGTCGTCGCGGCTGAGCGACGAACCGAGATCGGCGGGACACCACACGGTCACGAGCGCGAACGGGCGACCGTCGGCGAGATTCACCCGCATCACGACCAGGTCGTCCTCCACGAAGCCGAACGACACGACGCGGCGTTCGGGGACCCGACCCTGGTCGCTCAACTGCCCTTCGAGCGTCGACAGGGCGCCGAGCGACTGACGGACCGTGTCGCTGGCCACGAACCAGCCGTACCCCTGGCGCGAGGCGACGAGCCCGTCGTCGCGCAACACCTCGAGGGCCTTCCGGACCGTCACCCGGCTCACGTCATAGGATCCGGCGAGTTCCGCCTCGGACGGCAGGACGGCTCCCGACGCGAGATCGCCGGCAACGATCTGGCGGCGGAGGTCGTCGGCAATCGTCCGGTATCGGATTTCTCGATGTTGTTTCATGAACTTGTCTCATAGTTGTCTATGATCAAGTTGAACGCAAGTATCCCACCCGAAAGACAGGCTTCCGACATGCCCGTGACCTCGTCCACGCCCATCGAACTCGTCCAGGCGGTGTACGACCGACTCCCCGAGTCGGCGACCATCGCCCGTGAGCGGCTCGGACGGCCGGTCACCCTCGCCGAGAAGATCCTCGTCAACCACCTCCGCGACCGGTCCGGCCAGGAACTGGAGCGGGGCCGGTCCTACGCCGACTTCGATCCCGACCGGGTGGCCATGCAGGACGCCACCGCACAGATGGCGCTGCTCCAGTTCATGACCGCCGGCCTCGACGAGGCCGCCGTGCCGTCGACCGTCCACTGCGATCACCTCATCCAGGCCAAGGTCGGAGCGCTCAAGGACATGGCTGTCGCCGTGGACACCAATGCCGAGGTGTACGACTTCCTCGAGACCGTGAGCCGTCGCTACGGCCTCGGGTTCTGGAAGCCGGGTTCGGGCATCATCCACCAGGTCGTCCTCGAGAACTATGCGTTTCCCGGCGGCATGATGATCGGCACCGACTCGCACACACCCAACGCCGGCGGACTGGGCATGGTCGCGATCGGTGTCGGCGGTGCCGACGCCGTCGACGTGATGACCGGCTTCCCGTTCAACGTGCGCTGGCCGAAGCTGATCGGCGTGCACCTGACCGGTCAGCTCAACGGCTGGACCGCGCCCAAGGACGTCATCTTGAAGGTGGCAGAGATCCTGACCGTCAGGGGCGGCACCGGTGCCATCGTCGAGTACTTCGGTCCCGGCGCCGACAGCCTCACCGCCACCGGCAAGGGCACCATCTGCAACATGGGCGCCGAGATCGGCGCGACCACGTCGCTGTTCCAATTCGACGAGAACATCGCCGCGTACCTGAAGGCGACCGGTCGCGAAGCCATCGCCGACGCCGCCAACGCCGTCTCGGGTGACCTGCGTGCCGATCCCGAGGTGTTGGCCGACCCCGGCGACTTCTTCGACGAGGTCATCGAGATCGACCTGTCGACCCTGCCCCCCATGATCAACGGCCCGCACTCCCCCGACCGCGCCCACACCGTGGCCGAGGTCGGCGACACCGCCGAGAAGGAGGGCTGGCCGCTCGAGATCAGCGCAGCGCTCATCGGCTCGTGCACCAACTCGTCGTACGAGGACATCACCCGCGCGGCCTCGATCGCCCGCCAGGCGTCGGCCAAGGGCCTCACGGCCAAGACCCGCCTCCTCGTCACGCCCGGCTCCGAGCAGGTGCGGGCGACCATCGCGCGCGACGGCCTGCTCGACGACCTCGAGGCCATCGGCGGCGAGGTGTTGGCCAACGCCTGCGGCCCCTGCATCGGACAGTGGGCGCGGCCCGATCAGGACCTCGACGAGGTCAACACCATCGTCAACAGCTACAACCGCAACTTCCCCAAGCGAAACGACGGCTCGGCCAACACACTCAGCTTCGTGACGTCGCCCGACACCGTCATCGCCATGGCGCTGGCCGGACGTCTCGACTTCGATCCCCGTACCGACTCGCTGACCAACGACGACGGCGAGGAGGTCCGGCTGGACGAGCCCGTCGGCATCGATCTGCCTCCGTCCGGCTTCGACCCGGGCGAGGACACCTTCATCCAGCCTCCGGCCGACGGACGCGACATCGACGTGGTCGTGTCTCCGTCGTCCGACCGCATCCAACTGCTCGAGCCGTTCGAACCCTGGAGCGGTGAGGACTTCGCCGGCCTCCCGGTCGCCGTCAAGGCGCAGGGGAAGTGCACCACCGACCACATCTCGATGGCCGGTCCGTGGCTCAAGTACCGCGGCCACCTCGAGAACATCTCCGGGAACCTCTACCTGGGCGCGATCAACGCGTTCACGGGCGAGGCCGGTGAGGGCAAGGACCCGGTCGACGGGACGGTCAAGTCGTTCCCGGACGTGTGCAAGTCGCTGCACGAGGCGGGCCGGACCTGGGTCGCCGTGGGCGACGAGAACTACGGCGAGGGTTCGTCTCGCGAGCACGCCGCCATGGAGCCTCGGTTCCGCAACTGCGCCGCGGTGTTCGCCCGGTCGTTCGCCCGCATCGCCGAGACCAACCTGAAGAAGCAGGGCGTGTTGGCGCTCACCTTCGCCGACCCGGCCGACTACGACAAGGTCCACGAGGACACGACCGTCGACATCGTCGGCCTGGCCGACCTGGCGCCGGATCAGCCGGTCACGGTGGAGCTCAACCAGGGCGACGGCTCGGTCGACGAGATCCAGACCACCCACACACTGTCGCCGGAACAGATCGAGTGGTTCGAGGCCGGCTCCGCCCTCAACATCATCCGCACGCGGGGCGGCGGCGCCAACGCCTGACCACGGCAGGCCCGATCACCGGTGATGTCGCCTCCGGCTCCGACCTGGCACACTTCGCCTGTGGCTACTCACCTCGTCACCGGCGTCGCTGGCTTCATCGGATCGCAGATCGCAGAATCACTCGTGGACTCGGGCGAAACGGTCCGGGGAGTCGATTGCTTCACCCCGTACTACGAACGTTCCGTCAAGGACGGAAACCTGGCGAGGCTGCGCACCCAGGACCGGTTCACGTTCCACGAATCAGACCTCCGGACAGCCGACCTCGCACCGCTCGTCGACGGGGTGGACGTGGTGTACCACCAGTCGGCCCAACCCGGTGTCCGCCTCAGCTGGTCGGACGGATTCCAGACCTACGACGAGTGCAACGTCTTGTCGACCCAACGCCTCCTCGAGGCATGCCGCACCGCAGGCGTGCCGCGGGTCGTCTACGCGTCGAGCTCTTCGGTCTACGGCAACGCCGACCGCTACCCGGTGCGCGAGACCGACCTCCCCAAGCCCCACTCCCCCTACGGCGTGACCAAGCTCGCCGCCGAGCACCTGTGCACCCTCTACGCCCGCAACTACGGCGTCTCGACGGTCTCGCTCCGGTACTTCACGGTCTACGGCCCCCGCCAACGCCCGGACATGGCCCACCACCGTCTGATCGAGGCGGCCATCAACCAGACGCCGTTCCCGCTCTACGGCGACGGCTCCCATGTCCGCGACTTCACCTTCGTGGGCGACATCGTCCGCGCCAACCTCCTGGCCGGCACCGCCGATACCGCGCCGGGGACCGTCGTGAACATCTGCGCCGGCGGGTCCACCGTCATGCGCGACCTGATCGATGCGGTCGGCGATGCCGTCGGCGCATCGGTGCCTGTCGACCAGCAGGCCGAACAACCCGGTGACGTGGCCCGCACGGGCGGGAGCAACGACGCCGCGGGCGAGAAGCTCGGCTGGACCCCGACGACCGATCTCGTCGACGGAATCAAGGCGCAGGTCGCCTGGCACCGGCGGGCGAAGGGCTAACGCAGCGACTGGTGCCACTCGACGGTGGCGCGCAGTCCCTCGTCGACCGAGGTCGGCTCCAACGACGGGAACAGTGACCGGAGCTGGGTCTGGTCGGCCTGGGAGTGCGGCACGTCGCCGGCTCTCGGATCCTGGTGCGCACGCTCGAGCGGGTGGCCGAGGATCGTCCCGAGGCGATCGGCGATGTCGAGGAGCGTGTAACGGCCGCCGAAGGCCAGGTTGACGGGCATCTCGTTGTTCATGCCCTGGCGTACGGCCTCACTGATCACGTGGCAGACGTCGGCGACATAAGTGAAGTCGCGCGACTGCGTGCCGTCGCCGTGGATCGGGAGGGGCTCGCCGTTCAATGCCGCGTCGACGAACGCCGGGATCACGGCCGCGTAAGCGTGCCCGGCGGGCTGGAGCGGACCGAACACGTTGAAGAACCGGAACGGCACGGCGTTGAAACCGAACACGCGCGCATGGCTCAGCGTGTACTGCTCGGTCGCCAACTTCGAGACCGCATAGGGCGACATCGGTTGGGCCACGAGTGTCTCGACCTTGGGGAGCACGGGGTTGGCGCCATACACCGACGACGACGAGGCAACCGCCACGAAACGCACGTCGTGGCGGCGCATGGCCTCGAGCACCAGCAGCGTGCCGGTCGCGTTGGCCTCGTGCGACGCCACCGGATCCTCGATCGACCGGGGCACGCTCGGCCGGGCAGCCAGGTGCACCACGGCATCGGCGCCAGCGAGCGCGGCATCGAGATCGGCGTCGGACAGGATCGACCCCACGCGCAGGTCCGCACCGGAATCGGCAAGATTCGACTCGAAACCGGTCGAGAGGTTGTCGAGCGCCACGACCGAGTCGACCCAGTCGGAGTCGGCCAGGTGCGCGCAGAGGTTGGCGCCGATGAAGCCGGCTCCGCCGGTGACGACGACACGTTGGCCCATCAGAGGTGCTCCACGTTGGCTGCGGCCGCCATGCGATGGCGCGTATCGAGCACATGGACCGCGTGCCGCGCGACCAGGTCGTAGTCGAAGCTCGCGTGGTCGCACAGGAGGACCACGGCATCCGCCGACCGCAACTCGTCCTCGGTGAGCTCGACCCGCTCGACCGGCACGCCGAAGGCGTCGTCGGCCACGTGCGGATCGGCAGCAGCCACCTCGGCGCCGAGATCGCGCAGCAGCTGGGCCACACGGGTCGACGGTGTCTCCCGCGCGTCCGACGTGTTGGGCTTGTAGGCCAACCCCAACAACAGGACCCGGGAGCCGGAGACCGCGAGCTGTCGGGCGTTGAGCGCCAGCATCAACCGTCGGACCACGAAGTCGGGCATGTGCTCGTTCACGTCGTTCGCCAGCTCGACGAACCGGAAATCGACGCCGAGCGAGCGCTTGACCCGCCACGACAGGAACGACGGATCGATCGGGAGGCAGTGGCCACCGACACCGGGTCCGGGGGTGAACCGCATGTAGCCGAACGG
>JBBKVY010000107.1:0-8749 GCA_037968675.1 Acidimicrobiales bacterium
CCGCGCCCGGCCGACGTCGATCGCCGCCAGGGCGGCGTTCAGGCCCGGCGTCGGGTCGGGAAGGATGACGACCGGCAGCTCCTCGGGCACGTCGAGCTCGCCCTCGGCCGGTGCGCCGATCGCGCCTTCCTCCGGTGGCGGCGCGCCCACGTCGCCGTCGGAGCCGGGCGGGACCACACCGATGTCGCCCTCGTCGAGGACCACGGTGACGGGTGGGGCTGTTGTCGTGGTGGTGGACGCCGGTGGTGCGGTGGTCGGCGTCGGAGCTTCCTGGCCGGCAGCGGTCCCGGACCACAGGGCCGAAACGCTGACCACGATCGCGAGCGCGCCCGCAACGGTGGACCGTGCCTGACGGGCACGGTGGCTGTCCGGTCGCATTCGGACAACGCTACGGCGCGATCGCCCAAAACTCGACAGCGATGCCGATTCCGCCCGCCCTGCTCACAACTCGGGTTCGCCGGGGAGGCGGGGCTCGCTCGGCCCGTCGCCGGCCCGCCACGAACGCGCCTGACAGGCGAACGCCTCGGTGGCGGCATAGTCGGCATCGATGGTCTCGAGATCGGGCCACGGGCCCTCGAAGTCCCGGTCGAGACGACAGGCGATCTCGTTGACCACCACGCCCTTCGTGAGTCCGGGAGCGAATCGTCCTGTGGTCGCGGCGTCGGCCACGTCGGGCTCGGCCAGGGTCACGGACACGACCGACAGCAGCAACTGCGACACGACGACCGCGCCCACGAGTCGGTTGGTGACGGTGGTGCCGGCCGCGAGGAGGATCGCCAGACACACGACCATCGGCAGCAGGTGCACCGGCTTCCACGGGAATCGGAGGTAGACGAGCTCGGTCACGATGGCCGCATAGACGGCGAACCGCACCAGCACGCTGGTCGAGAACCGGTCGAGTGCGTCCAGGAGCACCGGCGCACGGACGGCGACGACGACGACCGTCACCAGGCCGAAGAACGCCACGTTCTTCACGCCCCACCGGGCGATCATGACCGCGACGCCCCCGGTCTGGAACTGGTTCTGGAGGAAGTCGGTGGTCCGGTCGACCGAGAGCCACGGCGGCACGGAGAACAGTGCGCCGACGATTGCCGCGACGATGCCGGTCTCGACGGCGGGCCGCCACCGATCGTCTGATGCCCCACCGCTGTCCCTCCTTCCCGTGACCTCGGCGACGAGGTACGAGGCGACCAACAGCGCCGTGCCCGACCGGAAACCGATGGCCAGCGCGAACGCGAGACCAGCCCCGATGCGGGCATCCCGTTGGGCCGCGTCGATGCCGACCAGGAGCAGGGCGATGGCGTAGACGTAGTCGCCGAGCGACGTCGCCGCGACCCAGAACCACGGTTGGGTGGCGACGACGACCACGGCGATGCGACCGGCGCGGGGGCCGTGGTTCCGCTCGACGATCCGGGCCAGCGCCACCAGTGCGACGACTGCCATGACCGCGGCGCCGAGGGCGACGAGCACCGCGCCGCCGAGTCGATCGAGGACTCCCGTGGTCAGTTCGTGGGCGAAGGCGCCGGGCGGGCGCGACAAGCGGTAGTCGCCTTCAAGGATCGATTCGCCGCTCCGCCGGATGTTGGTGATGTCGATGTCGGTGCCGTAGCCGAGTCCGACGAACGGGAGATAGAGCGCGCCGGTCAGGAGCGCGCACCGGACCGGTGAGGGCGGCGTCCACCGTGCGGCCGCTGGTCGGTCCTCCACGCGGCGCTCGACCCCGGTCATCACCGCCGCACCGTATCGGGAGGCGGGCGGCGAATCGGTGCTGCTACGGTCTTGACCCGCCGGTCAAGATTCGACGACGGGGGGACGACGCCATGGACCAGTTCGAAGGACGCATCGCAGTGGTCACCGGTGGTGGCACGGGCATCGGGCGCGAGTTGGTCCGGCAGCTCTCCGCCGCCGGGGCGCATGTCGCGATGTGCGACGTGTCGGCCGAGAACATGGCCGAGTCGAAGGACCTGGCCGAGAAGGAAGCGCCCGCCGGGACGCGGATCACCACGTTCGTGGCCGACGTCTCCGACGAGTCGGCGATGCTTGCGTTCCGCGACCAGGTGCGGTCCGCCCACGACACCGAGCACGTCAACCTCGTCTTCAACAACGCCGGCATCGGTGGCGGCGCCAGCTTCATCGTCGGTCCTCGAGACGAGTGGGACCGCACCTTCGAGGTCTGTTGGAAGGGTGTGTACAACGGGTGCCGGGCCTTCGTGCCCCTGCTGGTCGCGTCCGACGCCGGGCACCTCGTCAACGTCAGCAGCGTGAACGGGTTCTGGGCGTCGCTCGGCCCCGACCGGGCCCACACCGCGTATTCGGCCGCGAAGTTCGCCGTGAAGGGCTTCACCGAGGCGTTGGTCAACGACTTCCGCCTCAACGCCCCGCACGTCGGTGTGTCGGTCGTGATGCCCGGTCACATCGGCACGTCGATCGTCATCAACTCGGCCGAGATCCTGGGCCACCGCCCCGAGGACATGACCGCCGACGACTTGGCCGAGACCCGCCGGATGATGGAGAGCCGTGGCGTCGACGCGTCGGGGTTCACCGACGATCAGGTGCGTGGGCTCATCTCCTCGATGGCCGAGATGTTCCGCGACAACGCGCCCACGTCGGCCGAACAGGCTGCCGGCATCATCCTCGACGGCGTGAAAGCGGGCCGATGGCGGATCCTGGTGGGCGAGGACGCCGAGATCCTCGATCGACACGTCCGCGAGACGCCCGAGGAGGCGTACGAACCGTCGTTCACCGAGCGCCAGCGGACCGCCGGTGGGGTCGGCATCGAGCTATGAATCTCAGGGCGCGACGTCCGGTGGCGTGAGCCACTCCAACCCGGGCACGTTGCGCACAATCGTCAACGTGACGAATGCGACCGCGAGCAGCAGCGGGATGGCGGCCGACAGCTCCGTCGGCGACCGGGCCCATGGCCGTCCACCCCGCCGACCAGCGATCCACGACACCCACAGGTAGGTCGTCAGCCCGAGCAGCGGGAGCACCATCGGGTGGCAGGTCATGCTGCCGATGAGGTCGCCGTGCAGCAGTTCGTCGATCGCCCGCGTGGATCCACAGCCGGGGCAGAAGCCGCCGGTCAACGCCCGGATCGGGCAGCCGATGGCCATCGGTCGGAACGGGTCGATCGAGGCCACCACGCCGAGGTACCCGGCGGCGGCGACCGCAGTGGTGGCCGGTGTGACGAGTCGTTGTCGTGGAATGTGGACGACTGCGGTCATCAGAAGGTGGTCGTCGACCCGAACCCGATGGCGAGGATGGAGACGAAGTAGATCGCGAGGAGCCCGACGCCCACCGCCACCGACACGATCCACCACTTCTTGGCGTCGTCTGCCGCCTTGCGGGCTGCGTCGTACTGCCCACTCGCCCAGAGGTTGTTGACCTGTGCGGCCTTGACGATCGACACGATGCCGAACGGGAGGCAGCAGAAGATCGTCGTCAGGATCGCCATGACGAGATGGTTGTTCGGTGCCGTCGTCATCCCCGGCGCGTAGGTCTGGTACCCGGTGCCCTGTCCGCCCGCTGGTTGGGTGGCGTGCGTGTGCTCGGTCCAGGCGTTGCCGTCCCAGTAGCGGAGCGTCCCGGGTTGGTTGGTGTCCGGATACCATCCGGCCGGAGTGGACCCCGGTGGTGTGGACGACATGGTTCCTCCGCTCGTGATGGATGGCACGATGCGCCGGTCAGAACCGCTTCGTACCCTGCCCATGATGGCCGATCACACGACGGATCTTGTTGGACGGGCAGCCGCCTATGCGCGTGCTGCGCACTTCGGCGACGTCCGGAAGGGGACCGGCGTGTCGTACTACGCCGGACATCTGGCACCGGTGGCCGAGATCGTACGACGCGACGGGGGGACCGAGATCCAGATCGCCGGCGCCTACCTCCACGACGTCGCGGAGGACCACGGCGGGCACGCACGTCTCGACGACGTCCGGGCCGAGTTCGGTGACGAGGTGGCCCAGATCGTCGAGGACCTGTCCGACAGCCTCGTCGACACCGAGGCGCCAGGGGTGGAGAAGGAACCGTGGAAGATCCGCAAGACGCGCTACGTCGCGTCGCTCGCGAGCAAGCCGGCGGTGTCGCTCGTGGTCGCCGCTGCCGACAAGGTCCACAATGCGACGTCGATCGTCGCCGACTTCGAAGCCGAGGGCGACGCGCTGTGGCGGCGCTTCAACACCGATGACCCCGCGGACCACCTCTGGTACTACCGATCGCTCGCCGCGGGGATCATCGCCCGACTGCCCGACCACGCCACCGCGAAGCAGCTCGTCGCCACCGTCGACGAGCTCGCAGCGGCGTTGCGCTCAGCCAGCGGTTGACCGGAGCGCGGCGACCGCACCTGGGAGGACGACTCGGAGGAAGTCGTCGTCCACCTCGAGATCCTGGACCATCTTCCGATACGTGATCGGCCCGGTCAGCATGGCCATGGCGATGTCGAGATCGAGGTCGGGGTCGATCTCGCCGCGGGACTGGGCCAGCTTCACGATGGTGCGGAGTGGTCGCTGCCGCTCGGCGAGCACGCGGTCGCGGACTTCGCGGAGACCGGGATCACGACGGGCGGCCTCGAGAAGCAGGGGCAAGAGTTCGTTGAGCTGACGATGGTCGTCGAGGTCGTAGCGGGCGAACAGCGCTTCGATGTCGGTCTCGAGCGACCCGGTGTCGGGCGTCGGGTATTCGACGATGCGTGACCGGAATGCTTCGGTGACGACACAGTCGAGACTGCCGAAGTGCCGGTAGATGGTCGACTTGGCCACGCCGGAGCGCCCGGCCAGGTCCTCGATCGTGACGCCCTCGACACCGAGGTCGACGAGCGCATCGACGGTGGCCTCGATCACGCGGTTGCGTGCGTCCTCGCTCCGGGGGCGTGCCATGACGACGCCAGCGTATCGAAATGGTCGTGATCGGCCGTGCCTGTCGTGACCTGTTTCACATGCTGAGACCGGAATCACGGGATGCTGGCGACCGTTGAGTGGCGTAGCGTTACGAAACGAATGCGTATCGAAACCGGAGAAGTCGTGGACACCCCCCATCCGCCCCGTGCATCCGAGCCCGAGATCGAGCCGGCCATCTACGAACGACGCTGGCTGATCCTGGTCGTGCTCTGCACCAGCCTGATGATCGTCATCATCGGCAACACCTCGCTGAACGTCGCGCTCCCGACGCTCGCCCGCGAACTCGATGCCTCCACCAGTGCACTCCAGTGGATGGTCGACGCGTACTCGCTGATCTTCGCCGGCCTCCTCTTCACCGCCGGGACCATCGGCGACCGCTTCGGACGCAAGGGAGCACTCCAGGCCGGCCTGCTCCTCTTCCTCGCCGGTGCGGTCCTGGCATCCTTCGCCGACTCGTCGGGCATGGTGATCGGTGCGCGCGCCGTGATGGGTGTGGCGGCGGCGTTCGTCATGCCGTCGACGCTGTCGATCCTGACCAACGTCTTCCCCGCACACGAACGACCCAAGGCCATCGCCGTCTGGGCCGGCATCTCCGGCGGCGGCGCGGCCATCGGCCCCATCGCCTCCGGCTGGTTGCTCGAGCACTTCTACTGGGGCTCGGTCTTCCTCATCAACGTGCCGGTCATCGCGCTCGCCCTCGTCGCCGGCGCCATCCTGTTGCCGAAGTCGAAGGACCCCGACAACCAGCCACTCGACGTGCCCGGCGCGCTGCTCTCGATCGTCGGTCTGTCCTCGCTGGTGTACGCGATCATCGAAGGTCCGCACCACGGCTGGACGTCGACCGAATCGCTGCTCACCTTCGCCGGATCGGCCGTCGCGCTCGGTCTGTTCGCCTGGCGTGAGCTCCGGACCCGCTACCCGATGCTCGACCTCCACCTGTTCAAGGACCGTCGCTTCAGCGTGGCGTCGGCCGGCATGTCTCTGACATTCTTCGCCATGTTCGGCACGTTCTTCCTCATGGCCCAGTATCTCCAGCTGGTCCTCGACTACTCGCCGTTCGAGTCGGGACTGCTCCAGCTGCCGTTCGCGTTCATCATGATGACGACGGCGCCCCGGGTCCCCACGTTGGTCGAGCGGTTCGGTGCCGCCCGCGTCGTGCCCTTCGGCCTCTCGTCGACGGCCACGGGCTTGTTGCTGTTCTCCTTCGTCGGGGTCGACTCCGGCCTCGCGAACGTCTACCTGGCGATGCTGCCGCTCGCGTTCGGCATGGCCATGACCATGACCCCGCTCACGACGTTGATCATGTCGTCGGTCCCGCTCAACCGTGCTGGCGTCGGGTCGGCCATGAACGACACCACCCGCGAGCTCGGCGGTGCCCTCGGTGTCGCCGTGCTCGGCTCGGTCGTCACGTCGCAGTACTCCGCCGGCATCGCATCGTCGATCACCGGGTTGCCGGCGCAGGCGTCGTCGGTCGCCGAGTCGGGACTCTCCGGTGCGCTCGTCGTGGCCGGTCAGGTCGGCGGTGCACAGGGCGACGCGCTCACGCTCGCCGCCCAGCAGGCCTTCGTCGACGGGCTGGGCCTGGCAGCGATCGTCGGCTCGATCGTGGTGTTCGGTGCGGCCGCCGCTGCACGGTTCCTGTTGCCGCACGACGCCTCGACGTTGGCCCGCGATCTCCCGCCGGCCATCGGTGACCCCGACGCCGAGCCGATGTTCGTCGACTGAACGTTCACGCACCGGCCGGGCGCAGGTGACCCCCGTCTCCCGATCACCCGGTAAACGTCGGTCGCGCCTGGGCGGGCGTCGCGGTCGGACAACGCCGGCAACGTACCCCGCGTCGCAGTCAGCAGCTCACGACGCCTCGCGACCCTGCCGGCATCGCCTCTGCCCGTCGCCGGGCCTCGGCCAACTGGATGTACAGGCCGCGGCCCGGGCAAGCCGTCGCCGCATGGTCCCGATGTCCGGTCACCGACGAGAGGGGTGCTCCGAAGTTGTCGGCTCCCCATCGCAACAGCCGCGCCACGCCGTCGAGCTGGGCGTCGCTCGGCAACTGCTCCTCGAAGTTGCCGATGGCGAGGATCAGGAAGTGCCCCGCGGGGTCGTAGTCGGTCGAGGTGTCGCCGGCGATAGCGGTCGATCGGAGCTCGTACGCCGTACCCGCCCGGTCGACGGCCACGTGATAGGCGACGTCGATCCACCCCTGTGGACCCATGTGCGTCGACTGGTAGTCGCGGAGATGGCTGGTGGGGTCGTCGCCGTCGCCCAGCACCATCGCACTGTGGTGCACCGTGAGCCGGGAGATGGTGTGCGGCCGTCCACCGGCCCTCGGAGGCCGCGCGCCCCACGCCGCTCGGCAGACCAGTCCAGCGTTCCCCGGCGGCGCCTCGGCCGGCGGGTCTCGTTCGGTGACCGGCGGCTCGGTGGTGGTCGTCGTCGAGGCGGTCGTCGAGGTGGTGGTGGTGCTGGTCGTGCTGGTGCTGGTGGTCGCGGGATTCGTGCTCGTGGGACCTCGCGTCGACGTCACCGCGCGCCCGGCGGAGACGTCTTCAGCGGCCCGTCCGCAGGCGGCGGCGAACGCGATCAGCCCACCGATGAACGCCCGACGGGCATAGGCCGACTCGGGTTCGGTCAACGACCGATGGCTTGCCGCTCGATCACCGTCATCGGGAACTGCGTGGTGCGCGATGCGTCGGCGAGTGGGCCGCCGGTGCCGTCGCTGGCGCTCCACTCGACTGCCCAGACGACGGTTGCACTGACGGTGTAGGCCCCACGGCGCTGGTAGACGTGTGTGCACTCCGACGATTGGTCGGCGATCGCGCGGTTGGAATCGTATGGCGTTCCCGGTCCGTCGCAGACGACCGTCGAGCCGTCACCCATGTCCCACGTGACCTGTTGCGGCGTGGCCGTCGCCGAGACCGACAAGCCGGGGATCGACGCCGTTGCCGTCACCGACTGCCATGCCGCTGCGTCGATCCACATCCAGGTCTCGATCCCCACGATCTGGTCGATGGTGATCGCCGGACTCGTCCGTGGCTCCGGATAGCGGATGGCCAGCTGGTCCTGCGCCCGCCGGGCCAGCTCCTCCGGCGTGATGGCCGCCTCGCCCGGGACGTACTGGAACAGACGCGCCACCACCTGCGCGCCCGACGCGTCGGTGCACGTCAGCCAGTAGTACCTGCCCTCGACCAGCTGATCGCCCGACAGCGCCGGGTTGTCGGTCGGCGCCTCGAACGAAGGTGCATGCTGGAACAGACTGCAGTCCAGCGTCCCGCCCTGCGGGTCCGGCTGCGTCACCGACCCGTCCGTCCCCACCGTCAACACCACGTTCCCCTGGTCGTCCTGCTCAGTTCGCTTCTCGGCGCCTATGTCCGCCGAGACAGGCGTACCGACGATGCAGACCAGGAGCATGGCGAGCCCCGTTGTTAGAGATCGTCGCACGAGGGGTCCCCATCCCGTAGATCCTCGGAACTCGCGAGCTTCCAACTGCCTTCGACGAGTTCGAATACGTTTCGCGCTTCGTAGGTGCTGATGGCGTCATTGATCGGTTCAAGACTCGCCGAGTCGACTACGACTGTGCCGTCGACAGTGCATTCAATAAGAACGGCTGTCGTGTCGGACTCGAGGGTGACCTGGACGGAGCGAGGCACGAAGTCCTCCGGGTCTTCTGGACGGCGTGTCGCTTGGCCGGCATCGACGAAGTCCGAGATGGTGTCGAGCAACGCATCCCTCGCTTCACCGGTGAAGAACTGGTCGATCAGCGGGTTCGACGGGTCCGGGTCCTCCAGGATCTCGACGAAGGCGTCCCACTGGTCGAAAAAGGCCTGCTCGACCGCCGCCTTCGGATCCAACGTCGT
>JBBKVY010000108.1:0-7149 GCA_037968675.1 Acidimicrobiales bacterium
CAACGAGGACGCCGTCAGCCGGTCTCCGGGAGGAAGATCTCGCCCTGGATGCCGTCGGGATCACGGAACACGATCACGGGGCCGAAGGGCGAGTCGGCCGTCGGGGTGAAGGTGGCGCCCATACCGGTCAAACGCTCCTCGAACTCGGCGAGGTCATCGCGAGACTCGACGCCGAAGGCGACGTGGTCCATCCCGGTGCGGAACTCCGAGAAGCGACTGTCCTCGTGCTCGACGTACTGGCGCAGGCCGACGAGGAAGCCGTCACCACCGAGCAGGCGGACGTGGATCGTCTCGTCGTCGTGTTGCCAGGCGTCCTGGAGCCCGAGGAGCTCTCGGTAGAACGCTGCGCTGGCGGCGGCGTCGGACACCGTCAAGGCCAGGTGATGGATGCTCGTGATGCGTGGCATGGTTGTCTCCTTGCGCCGGTCGGCGCGGGTTCGGGTGGGTCGTGAACACCATCCCGGAACGGGGTCGACGCCGGATCAACGCCGCGTCGACGCTGCCCGCCGGCCGAGCTCGGCTGCCGTGTCCACGGTGTGGCCCGCTCCCCGCTCCTGGAGGTCGTCGAGGACGTCGCCATCGAGCCGCGTGCGGAGCGATTGTTTGGCGGCGTCGCGACCGCTCAGCTCCCATGGACGCTTCTCGTGGCCGCTGGTCCTCCGGAGGCCGGACGCAGCGCCCAGCAACTCTGCCGCGAGGTCG
Organism: Acidimicrobiales bacterium; assembly: GCA_037968675.1. Taxonomy (GTDB): domain Bacteria; phylum Actinomycetota; class Acidimicrobiia; order Acidimicrobiales; family Salinilacustritrichaceae; genus Salinilacustrithrix. Next base: position 703 of record JBBKVY010000108.1, read on the forward strand.
TCGGCGGCAGCGGGGTCGTGTGCGAGGGCCGCGGCGATCGCATCGAGTCCGTGCGCGACGCACCCGGGGTTCCCACCGGCTGCGTAGAGACCCAATGCTTCGTCGAGCAGGCGGCGGGCAGCGTCGAAGTCCCCGCTCCGGATCTTGACGAGCGCGCTGGCCTCGAGGCTGTGGGCGAGCGAGAATGGCGTGCCCGCCCGCCGATTCGCGGCGACCGCCTCCTCGCCGAGCCGATCGGCCTCGTCGACGCCTTCGGTCAGGAGCACCGCCGCCCAGGCACCGTTGGCGATGCCGAGGTCGTCACGGAGGTCGCGAAACCGGTCGATCGAGCGCGTGATGGCCTCCCGTGCAACCTCTTCTCGCCCCTCTCCCCACGCTGTGAAGGACTGGAGGAAGCCAGCCCACGCAGCCGATCGGCGGTCGCCGGCTGTCCCGGCCAACGCCTCCGCTTCCACGGCGTGCAGGTATCCGACGCCGCTGCGGCCACGATCGAACTCCAGGCTCGCCGCAGCGAGATGGGCGCGGACGAGCACATCGGTCCCCACATCGGTCGACCGGTCGAGGAGGTCGGCGAGAAGCGCCAGTCTCGTGGCCGGTACGTCGAGCGGAGCCGCAGCGACGAGGCGCATCGCAGCCAGCCAGTCCTCCCTGTCGAGCAGCAGCGAGAGAGCCGTGCGCAACACTCCTTGCTCGGCAACAGCCGTGGCGAGGGCCGCGTCCTGGCGCTCCGTCCGGAGATCGACTTCGAGCCGATCGACCATGCGCATCCCCCAGGCGACGAGTCGGTCCTGGACGACCGCGATCTGCTCACTCGCGCCGAGGCGCGCCAGTCCGAACTGACGGACACTCTCGAGCATGCGATAGCGCGACCCCGGGTCATCGGGCAGTCTCTGGAGCAGCGACTTGTCAACCAGGCGAGTGATGGCACCGAGCACCGCCCGACGCTCGAACCCGTCCCCGCTGACCACTTCCTCCGCCACCTCGAGGCCGAAGGAGCCGTCGAAGATCCCGAGTCGGTCACAGGCCGTGCGATCGTCGATCGACAACCCCTCGTGACTCCACGCGATGACCGCCTCGAGCGTTCGGTGTCGAGACGACAAGTCACGGCCGTCGGACTGGAGCAACGCGAACCGGTCGTCGAGGCGCCGCGCGACATCGACGATGCTGAGCCCGCGCAGGCGCGACGCGGCAAGTTCGATGGCCAACGGCAATCCGTCGAGGCGACCGCAGATCTCCGACGCCATGGCGAGGTCCGTGTCGAGCAGATCGCGGCCTGTCACCGCGACTGCACGCCGGCAGAAGAGACGGACGGCTTCAGAGTCGACGCCGTCGACGCCGAGCGGGTTGACGTTGACGACGTGTTCAGCCCGAATGGCCACGGCCTCGCGCGACGTACAGAGCAGGCTGACCGCTGCTGACGAGATGGCCAACCGGTCGGCGACCACCGCCACACCGTCGAGCACCTGCTCGCAGTTGTCGAGGATCAACAGCACCGGCGACTCGGTGGAGACCCGGTCAACCGCGGCGTCGAGAGACTGGAGGTCCGTGCCGCGGAGCACGCGATCGACGGCCGTAGCGACGTCGGCGTCGACGGCGGCATTGGCCAACTCGACCAGGTACGCCCCGCCGGCGAATGCCGGCTTCATGCCATGGCCAGCCTCGGTGGCGAGTCGAGTCTTGCCCACGCCGCCGGGGCCAACGAGCGTCACCATCGGGTGCTCGGTCAGCAACGAGCCGATCTGTGCCACCTCCTCGACGCGCCCGACGAAGTCGTCGCGCGACTCCGGCAGGTTCGTGGGGACGTTTTGAGCCGTGCGCAGGGGCGTGAAGGTCTGCGGGTCGTCCGGGTCCTGCGCTTGGTGGAGTTCGACGGCACCCTCGACGTCGCGCAGGCGATGCCGCCCCAACGACTCCCAGGAGCCGCCGCCAGCAATCGAGCGGGTGGCGTCGGTGGCGATGACCTGTCCACCATGAGCAGCCGCAGACACGCGGGCGACGACGTGGAGGGTGGCGCCGGCGTAGTCGTCGCCGATGATCAACGCATGGCCGGTGTGCAACCCCATGCGGACGCAGAGCTCGACACCGTCGCCGAAGTCCTCGTCGTTCAGCCGACGTTGCGCTCCGAGCGCCGCATCAACCGCTGCCCCGGCGTCCTCGAACGCACAGAACAACGCGTCGCCTTCGGTGCCGAAGACCACGCCACCGTGCTCGTCGACGGCGTCCGTGATGGCGCGGCGATGCTGTTGCAGCAGGGACACATAGGTCTCGTCTCCGACACGTTGCAGCAGCGCTGTGCTGCCCTCGATGTCGGTGAACAGGAAGGTCACGGTGCCCGTGGGCAACACCCGCTCTGCCTCGGTCCCGGCGTCGGCAGCGGTCTGTCGACCACGTGGGCTGAGTGACGGGTCACGTTCGAGCATCCGGTGTTCGAGGTCGGTCGTCTCCGGACCGGGTTCGAGCCCGAGCTCCTCGGCGAGCGCGCGCCGGAGCCGTCCGAGAACCCGCAGCGCCCCGTCGACGTCACCCGACTGGTAGGTGGCTCGGGCGAGGAGCGTGCCGTATCGCTCGTCCAACGGGGCAGCGATAAAATCCGTCTCGAGCCCGCCGACGACGTCGGCCGCGCGACCAGATTCGAGATGGAGCTCGTAGCGGTCCTGGGAGGCAGCGACACGAAGACGCTCGAGCGGACGGGCCACGTCATCTGCCCACGCTGATCCGCGGAACTCGTCCAATACAGCGCCCCGCCACAGGCCGACGGCGTCGTCGAGCAGCGCGAGTCGGCGTGCACCGTCGGTCGAGCGAGCCTGCTCGACGAGGTCTTCGAACCGGGTGGCGTCGAGGACAGAGCGATCCAACTCGACGCGGTAGCCATCGGCATCAGCGTCGACGATCAGACCCGGTGCGGGAATCGGCAGACGACGCAGTTGCGTGAGGTACGTACGGACTGTCTTGGGTGCACGTGCCGGCGGCTCACCGTCCCAGACCGCGTCGCAGATCATGTCGGTGCTCATCCGCTCACCGCCGTTGGCGAGCAGCATGCCGAGGAGTCGACGACGCAGACGTCCGCCGATTGCGATCTCGCCGTCGTCACCACGGACCACGAGTGGACCGAGGATCCCGAAGGTCACCGCGCCGTCCATGGTCCGCCATCCTCGCAGAGCCGCTGCGACGGGGTCGTTGAGAGCTTCTCGGTCAACACCCAGAGGGCCGACGCCTACCACTGGATCTCCAGAGGCGAGGACCAACGGGCGGGCTGGAGATGGTGGTCGGCTCCTTGGTCTACGACCTCGTCCAGCGCGGGGATGATCTCGTGCTTATGCTCGACGACTACCACGTCAATCCGCCCGCTCGCATGACCGCCGGGAGTTGACGCCGCTGGTGAGCGACTTCGCTGAACTGGGCAAACGCGATCAGGCGGAGGCTCTTTGGCCTTGACCTCTGCGTAGGTGGGTGACAGACAGGTGACGACGAAATGGTCTGGCTCGCGGTGGCGATGCACGACCTTGCCGGCGAGGACAACCAACTGCTCCGTGTCGTGACCTGCACCGACATCACCGACGAACACGCCCGAACGAACTACGGCGGGGATGGCGGCGGCGCAGTCGTGGTCGGGAGGAAGCACCGGCAGTCAGAGTCCGCTGCGCCGGTGCAGCAGGGCTCCTTCGGTGTGGTCGGTGCATTGCTCGATGACATCGTGTCGATGGTCCGACGCATGGACCAGGACCTTCCGACGGAGAGTGCGCTACGCCTCAGTCACATTCTCGAGACCGCGCGCGATGCGTCGAGCCGTGTCGATGCCCTTCGTCGACGACGGTCCGATCGGTCGCCAAGTCTCGGCATCTCCGAGGCTGATCCCCAGGAACTTCACAGCGGGCGATGATCTGCTTCGGCAGGACTCCTGGAGGAACCCCGATGCGTCGATCAGCCCGCGATCCAGAACCCGACCCTTCGACTCGCCAGCGACCGGGCCCCGGTCGGCTGTGTGAACGACCACGATCGGCGCCGAGACCCCACAGCACGAGACATCTCCAGGATCGTCGGCGCTCCCGTGGATTCCGTTCTCCCGACATCGACGTCCGACGACTGGGCCAACGGAATCGTCGCGATCGCGGGTTCCGTGCGCGACACCGGCGCGCTCGGCGATCCGTGGGGTGGGTCGGCCTGACGGTCGCCGTTCTGTCATGGGGCGCCAGTTGCTTCGCCTCCAGCGCCAAGCGGTTCACGCCGGCGAAACTGATTCGCGCCGAGGCGACGGACAGCAAAATCCCGGGGCGGCTCGGGCAGGACGGTAGGGGCCGCGGCAACCTGACCAATCGGCACTCCGAACACTGGCTCAGGGAGCTGCCCGTCTCGGTTGCTGCGAGGACGCACCGACCTGACCGCAAGCTCGGACGGTCGGCTCGTCAGCTCCGGCGAGTCGAGGTCGGATCTACGAAGTCCGGTTGTCCTTCGACGGCGCCTGCGGCTTCTTCGCCGAGCGGAGCGACCCAATTTCCCGAACGACGTCGTCGCTCTCGTCGGACCTTGGTCAGCCTCCGGACCACGGGGTGGAACGTCTCGGGCAGCTCGACGAGGTCTCGCCGGCGGAATGCGGACACTGTTGCTGGCTGCGGTCCCAGGTGTGGAGCCGAACCCTGATGCCATTGGTCGAGATATCAACGCTCGCCACGAGCTGTCTCCCAATCGCTCAGGAGCGAGGCCTCGGCTTCGGGTGTGAGACCCGGCTGCGGCAGGTCGTTCCCGAAGTCTTTGGGCGGCGCTTGCTCGGGGCGGTGAATCGACTCGCCGCGTATCGCGCTGATCGTGTCGGCCAGTGGGCGCAGCTCGAGTCCGAGTTCGAGGGCTCTGGCGTTGCTTCGGCTCATGTGGCCTGCATGGCTTGGCACTGATCTCGGCGGCAGCCACAGGGGGAGCTCGTCCCACGGTTTGACACCACGGCCGAGCAGGAACTCTTCGTCGACCCAGGTGAGTTCGGCCCGGCCACCGGTCACGTTGTCGATCTCGTCGAGGACCGATTCCAGGGTCATGAGGCCCGGTGTGCCGGTGGCGTTGATGGCACCGGCGATGTTTCGGTCGGCGGCGTGAAGGATCCAGCGGGCGACGTCTCGCACATCGATGAACTGCACTGGCTGATCCTGGGGTCCTGGGGCGAGCACGGTGCCGCCGGCTGCGATGCGGTCGACCCAGTAGGTGAAGCGTCCGGTGTTGTCGTGGGGCCCGACGATGAGGCCGGCCCGGACGTGATGAGCCCGGCCAGGTAGGGCATGGTCGAGGGCGGCCTCGCTGAGCGCTTTGAAACCTCCGTAGTTCTGGCCCAGTCCCTCGAGCGAAGGATCCTCGACGGTGGCGAGGTCGGCCGTCTCGCCTGCGCCGGGCACGCTGCTGTCGGCGTACGCGGACACGGATGACACGAAGGTGTAGTGGCCGATGTTGGCGTCGAGCGCATCGACGACCGCTCGGACCTGGCGGGGGAAGTAGCCGCTGGTGTCGACGACGGCGTCGAATGTTCGCCCGTGGAGCTGCTGCAGGTCGCCGTCTCGATCGCCGACGATCGTCTCGACGTCGGGATACAGGCCCGGGTTCGTTCGTCCCCGGTTGAGCAGTGTGACCTCCCGCCCGGCCGCGAGTGCGTGGTCGACGACGGCCCGGCCGAGGAAGAGGGTGCCACCTAGTATCAGGATTCTCATTGGGGTTCCTTCGAAGGTTGGTGAATTGCTCGGTCATGGCTGAGGTGCACCGTCGAGGCGGCGGAGGCGCTCCAAGGATTCGACGGCCGCTGAGCGATAGGTCTCGTCGTGCAGGTTGTCGGACTCAATACGGCCGGCCCCGAATTCGGAGCAGGTGTCGCAGCATTGCCCGGCGATCAGCTGGGACTCGCCGTCGCTCCCGTGAACCAGGAGCGATCGATGTCCGGCGGTGTGCCCTGGGGTCGACAGCATCGTGACACTGGGGAAGATGGTTTCATCACCGTCGATGACTCGTTGCCGACCCGGGTCGATGCTGGCCCACTCGGCGGCAGTCCCTTGGCGGCGACACGGCCGACGACGATGTAGTCGACCTGGTGGCGGGCCCGTCCGTCGAGGACGCGTCGCAGATCGAGCGGTGGAGCGTCGAGCGGATCCGTCACCGGACCGGACGGTCGGTCAGTACGGCGGGGCCACCCTTACGGTCCTCTTCGAGCTCAGCGAGGAACTCGAGTACCTTCTGCTTCGTGTTGAGTACCCGACCATCCCACGTACGTGACTGGTCGTCAGCGGTCGGCGGGAGGCCTCCGACGAAGCGCTTCTCCCACTCGTCGATCGTCTCCGGGAACCGCTGATCGGTCACGCGTCCAGGGTACAACCGCTTCTGACCCGGCCGGCGGGTCGCGACCGCCGGCGGGTCGCGACCCCGGCCCGCCGGCGGCGTCTTCGCTTCGATGCTGGTGCTACCTCTACTGGATCTCGA
>JBBKVY010000109.1:0-5529 GCA_037968675.1 Acidimicrobiales bacterium
GGCTGGTCACGAATCGTCGGTCGGGGTCGGGGCGAGGGCGACGACTTGGTCGCCGGTGCTGTAGCGGCGGCCGCCGGTGGCGTCGACGCTGGTGTCGCCGAGGTGTCCGGCGCCGCGGCGGTGGAGGCGGGCGAAGTGGTTGAGTTGGGCGACGTCGGCGCGCCGCCACGCCAACATGACGGTGTCGTGCCCGGCCTCGAGGTCGTCGTGCCAGGCGGCGGTGGTGGCGAGGAGCGCGTCCCACCGATCCTCGTGCCGGTCGATCCGACCATGCTGCGCGTAGAACCGCACGGCCCGGGCGACGTTCCCGGATCGGAGTTCTTCGAGCGCAGCTCGTTCGACCGGGTCTTGCTGCCGGATGTTGTCGTCCAGGGTGTGGACGGCGTCGGGGTGTCGGGTGGTGAGAGCCTCGAGGCCGCCGCCGGGTCCGACGGCTGAGAGTTGGTGGTGGTCACCGACCACGACCACTTTCGATCCGTGGAGTTCGGCGGCGGTGAGCAGGGCGAGCATGGCGGGGTCGTCGACCATGCCGGCCTCGTCGACGATCAACACCGTCGACGGGTCGAGTTGCTCGCTGCCGTGCTGCAGTCGCCACAACAACGAGGCGGTGGTGTGGGAGTTGATGTGGGCGGCGTCGCCGAGGGTCTTGGCGGCTTGTCCGGAGGTGGCGGTGCCGATCACCCGGTGCTCGTCGGTCTCGTACGCGACGCGCAGGGCGTCGAGGGCCGTGGTCTTGCCGGCGCCGGCGACACCGAGGACCAGCTCGAGTTGCCGACCCGACGTCGACGCCTCCACCACCAGCGAACGTTGGCCGGAGGTGAGGCGGGCTTCGATGTTCCATTCCTTGTCGCGAACCGCGTCGACGGCCGTGTCGGAATGGACGGACACGGCGTCGGTGGTGGTGGCGAGCCGTGCGGCGCAGTCGGCGATTGCTTCTTCGGCGGCACGGGTGGATGCGAGGACCCAGGCCCGGTTCCTGGCACCGGGCTGACCCAACAACGGCAAGGCTTCGGGGTGGGCGATGACTGCGCCGACGGTGCGGGCGAGTTCGTCTGGGTGTCGGCCGTGGAGTTTGGGGGCGAGGTGGCGGATCACTTCGGCGCGTCCGAACTGTTTGTCGCCGGCGAGCGGGCCGGTGGGGGACAGGACCCACTCGACCAGTCCAGCGAGCTCCCGGTCCGACAGCCGTGACGGCGGCGAGACCGACTGCCCAGAGTGTTCGATCGACTCGACGATCCCGGCGGGTGTGAGGCCGATGGTGGCGAGTTCGGTGTGCCAGTGGTCCATCAGCTGTTCGGGGGCGAGTTCGTCGTCGTTCTTGTCGGGCCGGTTCGCTCGGGCAGTTGTTGCGCGGAGCCGGTAGGAGGCGTCGGGACCGACCTGGTCGTCGATTGCCTCGGACCGTTTCGAGAACAACCGGCACGCTTCGTCGGGGATCCCAGTGATGGCGAAGTGGTCGAGCTTCCCGGACGGGCCATGATCGGGCGTGATGCCGTAGCCGAGCTGTCGGGCTTCCCACGCGGCATGCAAACGCCCGACGGCGGTGGCGGCGTGGACCATGTCGCGGACCCCGGCAGTGTCGAGTGCTTTCCAGCCGCCCCGATCGTCGAGCATCTCCACCACGTTCGCGACGAGCACATGGTCATGCGGGTTGGGGTCCCCGGCCCGTGACGTTGCGTGCCGGGTGGTCCCGTAGGTGAGCCCGGACGTAGGGGTGCGGACCTGGAGACGGCCCCGCCGGCCGCCCTGACGTTGAGTCCACGCGTCGAGGAACGCCATCGTCGCGTGTGTTTCGGCGTCGAGGATCCGATGCATGTCATCAGCCCGACCCACCACCCCGAGGATGGCGACGGTCTTGTGGGCGGACACGACGAGCTCCATGCCCGGCCGTTTCGTCGACACCAACCGTTCCCCGAGCACCGGATCCTGCGCTCCGCCGTCCGCGAAGACCGAGTAGTAGTCCTCGGTCCGGACCGGACCGGTCAGACCCAGGCGAGCGGCGCCGGCACCGCTCCAGACCATCGGGGTCTCACCGCGGGAGCCGTAGTAGGCGAGGGTCTGGCCCGGGAAGTCATCGCCCCGCTGCACCACGACCTTGTCGTGGTATCGGACCGACCCGGCTCCCATCATCGTCACCCACGCCACCGCGGACCCTCGTTTCCAACCCCGAACGGGTTGCAATCGTGTTCTCGTCTCCCTTCGTCATACGGCCCGATCCCGCTCCCGTCCACGACTTCTCGACGGTCGGACACGCCCGGTCACTCACGGACAACCACCGCTATGCCACCGCTCCCTGTTCTCGTTCCGGCGCCGGCCTCGACCTCCTGGCCCAACCCCGCATCGGCGTCAGGTTCTCGCGTGAAACCGGCGCGTCGATCGGCCTAGTGCTCACGAGGACCCACACCCAGGCCTCGACCCCACCGCACACCTCGAGGAGCCCACTGTCATGGCCGCCACCATCGACCTGCCCCACCTCATGGACATTCCCACGCTCGCCGAACACCTCGGCGTGTCCGTCCGCCACATCCGCCGGCTGGTCCACGAACGCCGGATCCCGTTCATCAAGTGGGGCCACCTCATCCGCTTCGACCCCGTCGAAGTCCAGGCCTGGCTCGACCAGTGCCGCTACGAACCGCTCCGCCACGCCGTCTGACCCCGAGCGCGGGCATCAGGCAGGTACCAGGAGCAGGTCAGCACCGGTTTTCGACCCGCATCGACGACGGCCAGTCGATGGCCCTGGTACGTCGACTGGTACCTCCCCGACCGGTCACTGTCGGTGTGTCGCGGAATTTCTCGGACCTTTCTTGGCCGTTTTGGGGGTCCTGGAGGGCATTGGTAGGTAGAGGGCCGAGATCGGGCCCTCCCAAGACTCCGATTCCCGGAGGAACATCCGATGACGACAACTCGTCAACCCGCCAAGCTCATGACCATCGAGGAGGTCGCCGAACGCCTCGGCGTCTCAGTCCGCCACGTCCGGCAGCTCGTCCACGAACGCCGTATCCCGTTCATCAAGTGGGGCCACCTGCTGCGCTTCGACCCCGACGACATCGAAGCCTGGATCGAGGAGAACCGGTACGACACCCGGCGGCCCGGTCGCTGAGCCGATGAGTGCGGCCAGTCAGTCCGGCGGCGCCGCGGTCGCGGCGTCGCCGGCCAGGCGGTCCATCTCTGCGTCGATGAGCTCGTTGCTCCGGTCCTGCTCGTCGACGAGGACGCCCGCGTAGACGCGCATCAGCACGTCGATCGAGTGGCCGAGGCGTCGGGCGACTTCGGCCGCGGGGACGCTGGCCCGCAGCATCATGGTCGCCGCAGCGTGGCGGAGGTCGTAGAGCGTGGCGCCCGACAGGTCCGGATCGTCGCTCCAGACAGCGGTGCGGGCTCGATCCCAGATTTCGCTGTAGTTGGAAGCAGTCATCGGTCGACCGCGGGCGTTCAGGAACAGCAGCCCGTCTCGATCGTCGAGCAGGTCGAGGTGCCAGCGCAGTCGCATCACGAGCTTCGGCGGGAGCGGCACCTCTCGAGTGCTGCCAGCGGCGCGGTGCTTGAGGCCCTTGTCCTCCCACCGCTCACCGCTGTCGGTGTACTGCGCGCCAGGTTCGGTCGTCGCGCCGCGGAGCCGCGCGAGGCCCCAGGCGGCTCGGGGGAGTTCGAGATCTTCGCCCCGGAGCGACACCGCTTCGGATGGACGCATGCCGGCGAGGCCGACGCAGGCGAACAGCGCGGCGTAGTACTTGGCTCGTCGACCCTGACCGGCCACGTGTTCGACCAGCACCAGGACGTCGCTGATCGAGGGGACGGTGGCGACGTCGACGGTGAGATCCCGGGCGGGAGTGCGCCACTCGATGCGGTCCATCGGGTTGCGATCGAGCAGGTCGCGGCGGACGGCCGCGCGCAGGACGGCGCCGACGGTGTTCTTCCGCCGTCGTGCGACAGCCGCGCTGACGGGTTTGCCGTCCAGACGGGTGGTGGCCGCGGTCAAGACTCGCTCGAGGTCGCGCGGCGTGATCTCGTCGAGGCGCAGCGACCATCGAGCCAGCCACCGCGGCAGGTCGTCCGATCCGTCGGCGCCCGGGAGGTAGCCCGCGGAGCGGAGCCACGTCGCCAGATCGTCCGGTGGCGGGGGAGCGTTCTGGCGGACCATCAGAGGAGCAACGGTCACCAGGGTCTCGACGGCGGTGCGTCTCGTGGTGCCAGCCCACTGGCGCCACTTGAGGGCGATCCACTCCTGCGACCACAGGAACCAGGTCAGCTCCTCGGCGGACCACGAGGCCGGCTCACCGGTCGCGTCGTCGAACTCCTGACCGTCGCGGACCGCGTCGAGCAGTAGCTGCCGGAACCGCTCGGCCTCGGCTCGGGTCTTGATCGACCGGGTCCGGTCACGGCCGTCGATGCGCCACTTCACGCGGTAGCGACGCTTGGCCGTCGGCGTGCCCTTCGCGGGGACACCGAGGGCGAACACCTGCACCTTCTGTGGCGTGATCACTCGTACCACTCCGTACCACTGGGACCCTCGATTGTCGGAGAATTGTGGTACCACAGTGGTACGGCCACTTTGAAGCCTCCCAAAACGAATTCTGCTGGCCAGCGGGTTTCCTTTCAGAAACCCTATCTGACCAGCAGTTTCGTTGGCGGAGGGAGTGGGATTTGAACCCACGGAGAGCCTAAACCCTCAACGGTTTTCGAGACCGTCCCATTCGTCCGCTCTGGCATCCCTCCAGGGGCGCACGACACTAGCGACGATCAACGCCGGCTGGCGAAGAACGATTCCAGGACCGCACCGCATTCGTCGGCGTCGATACCAGCGACAACATCGAAGGTGTGCGGGAGCCGGGGGTCGACGCCGACGTTGTACAGCGAGCCGAGCGCCCCCGCCTTCGGATCGGCCGCGCCGAAGACGACCCGTTCGATCCGGGCCGCAGACAACGCGCCAGCGCACATGGTGCACGGTTCGAGCGTGACGACGACCGTCGCGCCAGGCAGCCGCCACGAACTGTTGGCCTCGCACGCGTCTCGCAACGCCAGGATCTCGGCATGGGCGCTCGGGTCACACGTCGCCTCGCGACGGTTGTGGGCACGGGCCACGACCTCGCCGCCGACGACGACCACCGCACCGACGGGTACCTCCCCCGCGACCTCCGCCGCGCGGGCTTCTTCGAGGGCCGCAGCCATCAGGACGTGGTGGTCGAGGGGCGCGGATGCCGGCACGGAAGCGACGGTAGCCCAGGCAGTATCCGGCCTCGCTGCTGGCGAACCGCCCACCCGGCCGCTCAGCGAGAGCTGAGCGGCCCGGTGATGGCCTCGAGCGGAGGGAGAGGGATTCGAACCCTCGGAAGGTTTCCCTTCACACGCTTTCCAAGCGTGCCGATTCGGCCGCTCTCGCACCCCTCCTCCGGGTCTGACAGAATACAGACTCGCTCCTCCTACACCGAAGGTGGCGGTCGGGTCCTGTGCAATCGCAGCCCGTGAACCGAGTCAGGGCCGGAAGGCAGCAGCTCTCAGCGGACACTGTGATGTGCCGCAGATCGCCTG
>JBBKVY010000110.1:0-2898 GCA_037968675.1 Acidimicrobiales bacterium
TCTGGCAGCTCGGCTGCTTCGGCCCGGTCGACCAGATCGTCCTGGGCCGCCCCGTCGTCGTCGGGCCGTGCGGGATCCATTACCAACGGTGCGACCATCCCGTACGCGCCTGCGCCTGCCCACATGAGCGGGAACCGGGTCACGTTGATCACCAAGAACTCCGCGTCCGGTCCCGAGAAGAGCCGGACGGCCTCACGGGCGGCTCGTGCCGACACCGGTGATTCATCGAGTGCGATCAAGATCTTCATGCTGTCTCACCCCTCGGTGGTGCCTGTGCAACGAACCCGGAAACGGCGGCGGACTGGGCCGGTTCGCTCAGAAGCGGTGGTTGCCGTTCGAGCCGTGTGATCAGCGCCGGGCGTGTCGATGCGCTCATGAGCGAACGTGCGTGCCGGTGACGCGAACGCGAACGGGGCCCGAAGAGTCTTGCGGTTGCGCCATCGCTGGACGTGACGCTGACGAGCAGCCTGGGCCGATGAGTCGTTTGATGATGTTCCTGGCCGCAGTACCCGCTCTAGACGGTGGTCATACGCCACGGACGGTCATTCGGCAGGGGGGTGGTGGGTGGCGGCGGACCCTCCGGGGTTCTCTGGATCAGGGTTCGGCTCGGCGGACCCTCCAGGTTTGAACTCGACGTCTTCGTCGTCTTTCAGTGGCCGTTTCTGACGTGCGCCGCTCGTCGAGCTTTGATCCTTGTTGTTGCCACTCATGAGTTGCTCCATGTTGCGTTTGATTTCTTGGATGGACTGTCGGCCTGGAGCCGAAAGGAGACGATGCCATCGGGGGCGAACGGGACGTCGCGCCGGCGAGGGGGTATTGGTCAGTCGATGAGGCCGAGGGCGCGGGCTCGGGTGACTGCGTCGGCGCGGTTGTGGACCCCGAGCTTCTTGTAGGCGCGTTCGGCTCGTTCTCTCGCGGCCCCTCGGGAGATGCCGAGTTTCTCGGCGATGACCGCGAAGGTCAACTGGGTGGGTAGGTAGCGCAGGACCTGTGCCTGAGCCATGGTGATTGATGCTGCTTTGATGGTGGCGGCACCTTCTGCGACAGCCTCGGCGGCTGCTTCGTCGGCCGCGGCGACGATGAGGCCGGCGGTGATCAAGGCGTCGATGGCCTCGTGGGCGGCCGCTTCCTCCACGAGGCCTGCGGTGATCAGTGCCTGTATGGCATGGGCGGCGGCGGCGCCGCCGATCGCTTCGGAGGCTGCGATCGACTCAGCTGCGTGGGTCTGTGCCGTCAAGGCCAGGAGCAATGCGTGGGTTTCGGCGGCTTGCGCTGCTGCGATCTCCGTCGCTGCCTCCTCCATCGCTGCGACCTCGGCGCCGACGAGCAACCCGGTTTCGGGCGTGAGGAATCCTTCGCTCAACAGCTCGCCACCGGTCTCGGCGATCGCGTCGAATAGTGGCTGCGCCCAACCGTGCTCGATGAGCAGGAATGCGAGTGCGGTCCCCGGCGACAGGGATTCGGCCAGTGCCCATGCGTCCGCCGCCTCGAAGCCCGACGAGCCGTCTCCCACCGCGGTTTCCATGGGACGGGCACCGTCGAGTGGGATGATGCTCGCCAGGAGAACGCCGAAGTCCTCGTCGTCGCCGATGACCAGGCGCTGGATCGTGCCATCCTCGTTCTTCGCGACGAAGATCATGTCGATGAGGCGCAAGACTCCTCGACCTTGGAGTCGATCGACTTCGGCCAGGATCCGGCCTTCGAAGTCGGAGCCGGGACCGAAACCTACCGCTATCACTTGCAGCGGACCGGGCATCTGCGACCTCCATATCGTGATCGTCACGGAGTGTAGCGAGCCGGGAGGGCACGGTGCTCGCTCGGTGAAGTGCACCTGGAGCGATGTGCCGGCGTCCTCAGAGAACGGGATCATCGGGGACTGCCGCGGGGTTCGGTGACATCTGATTTGTGGTTGATCTGTGGTGACGTTTGATCTTCGACTGGCGGCTACTCCCGGCTTGACCGTCGAGACCATCACGCCGTGAAGGCCGCACAACTCGTCAGGCCCTCGACGTATCGCTCGCTCACCGAGCGACGTCTTGATCGCCGCGGGAGTTACCGCCGCCACGTTTCGGAAAGGAGACACGTCCACGCACGTCAGCGGACGTCCATGGACAAAAGTGGAGCTGGGGGGAATCGAACCCCGACCTCGATGTGGTCCCGAAAGCCCTGGTCACAGCGTTTTCGAGGCGTCGAATCTGGTCGGTGGGAGTAACCGCGGGAGTTACCGCACTCGTCGTGTACCGGGGCGAGCGCGAGATGTAGGCCACGGACGGCAGTGGACTTCGGCGAACGTCGGTGGACGAACCGGCGAGCGTCTTTCTCGCGGGGCGCCGTCCATGGACGTCCACAGACGTCCAGTCGACAACGCCGATCTGCGCAGTGACTGCTGTGCCGGTTCATGGTCTCATTGCTTGTTCAGTTTGCGGATTTTCTCGATCACCCGTTTGGTGTCTGGCCGATCCTTGAGTTTGCGGATCTCGTCGATCAGTCGTTCCGTCGTTGACCGCCTTGGTGTCTGGCCTCTGGATGACTTCATATGTTTGTCTCCTGTACTGGAGCTTTGGAATCGGTCACGCTGCGTCTCCCTCGTTCTTGTTCGGCGCCGTATGGCGACAGAATGACTTTCCCGCGGGCGTGTCCTTCGCCGAGTCATCGCAGCGCTTCGACTCCTTCGCTTGGTCGTCGACATGAGCGCTGTGTCGGGACTGCTGGTTGGGTCGTCCCGGGTCCTCGGTCTCAGTCAGTTTCTCGCGCTGGCCAAGCAACTGGTCCGGCGTCACCGGCGAGGAATCTCAGCGATCGTGATGAGTCCTCGACAGCTCACACCGAGGAAGCTGGGCGAAGCCTCGTGCAGGATGACAGGATCGATCGGGTTCGAATGTAGGAACCGGCGTAGGC
>JBBKVY010000111.1:0-7468 GCA_037968675.1 Acidimicrobiales bacterium
GTCGGAACCAGCGGCGAGCGCGGGGCGCAGCGACCGGCTCGGCGGCAGGCGCAGGCGCCGGGGCCGGTTCGGTGCGCTCGGACGCGACCACCGCCGGGACGTCGGCTTCGACGACGGGCGCCGGCAGATCGGACTCACCGGCTTCGTCGCCGTCGAGGGCAGACGGGTCGGGGTCGACCCAGGTCTCGATGTCGCCGAAGATCCGATCGAGCTCGGTGTCGTCGAGGGTCTCTTTTTCGAGCATCTCGGTGGCCAGCTTGTCGAGTGTCGGCCGGTAGGCGGTGAGGATGGCTTCGGCGCGATCGTGGGCGTTGTTGACCAGATGGCGGATCTCCTGGTCGATGGTCGCAGCGACCGAATCGGAGTAGTTGGCCTCGTGCCCGAACTCCTTGCCCAGGAAGATCTCCCCTTGCTTGGCCCCGAGCGCCAGCGGGCCGACGTTGTCGCTCATCCCGTACGCCGTGACCATGGCTCGCGCGATCTCCGTTGCCTTCTCGATGTCGTCGGCAGCGCCGGTCGTGATCTCACCGAACACGACCTCCTCCGACGTGCGTCCGCCCAGCAACATCGCCAGACGGTCGACCAACTCGGACTTGGTATGGGTGTACCGGTCCTCGACCGGCAGGGCCAGGGTCCAGCCCAGAGCTCGACCACGGGCGACGATCGACACCTTGTGGATCGGATCGCAGTGCTCGAGGACGTGGCCGACGAGCGCGTGGCCACTCTCGTGGTACGCCGTGACCCTGCGCTCCTTCTCGGACATGACGCGGGTCTTGCGTTCGGGCCCGGCGAGTACGCGGTCGATCGCCGACTCGACGGTTGCCATGTCGATCGTCAGGACCGAGTTGCGGGCCGCCATCAGGGCCGCCTCGTTCATGAGGTTGGCGAGATCGGCGCCCGTGAACCCCGGGGTCCGGCGGGCGATGACGGAGTTGTCGACGTCATCGGCGAGCGGCTTGCCCTGGGAGTGGACGTCGAGGATGGCCTTGCGTCCCTCGAGGTCGGGGCGGTCGACGACGATCTGGCGGTCGAACCGGCCCGGACGGAGCAACGCAGGGTCGAGGATGTCGGGCCGGTTGGTGGCTGCGATGAGGATCACACCTGTCTGTGCCTCGAACCCGTCCATCTCGACCAGCATCTGGTTCAGCGTCTGCTCACGTTCGTCGTGACCACCGCCCATGCCGGCACCGCGGTGACGACCGACGGCGTCGATCTCGTCGATGAAGACGATGGCCGGGGCTTGCGCCTTGGCCTGCTCGAACAGGTCGCGGACGCGGGACGCTCCCACGCCGACGAACATCTCGACGAAGTCGGAACCGGAGATCGAGAAGAACGGGGCGCCGGCTTCTCCGGCGACGGCGCGGGCGAGCAGCGTCTTGCCGGTGCCGGGAGGACCGACGAGCAACACACCGCGCGGGATCTTGGCGCCGATGGCGTGGAACTTGGCCGGGTCCTGGAGGAAGTCCTTGATCTCGCGGAGTTCCTCGACCGCTTCCTCGGCGCCGGCGACGTCGTCGAAGGTGACCCTCGGTTGATCCTTGTCGAACTGCTTGGCCTTGGCCTTGCCGAACTGCATCACACGGCTGCCGCCGCCCTGCATGGCGTTGATCACGAACAGGAACAGCCCGAAGAGGATCAGGAGCGGGAGCAGGCTGAAGAGCAGCGAGACCCAGACAGAGTCCTGCTGCTGGTCGGTCTCGATGTCGATCGACGGGCGGGCCTCGGAGAGCTCGATGGTCAACTCGTCGGCGAACTCGGCCGGGTAGGACACCTTGTACTTGGTGCCACTCTCGAGCTCGCCGGTGACCTCGTGGCTGCGATCCTTGATCGTCGCCGTCTCGACGTCGCCGTCGGCCACTGCCGCGCGGAACGCGTTGAGATCGAGGTCCTTGACGTCGGGGCCCTGGCGCAGGAACGTCCCGCCGACGAAAACGGCGGCCACGATGAGAGCGACCCAGAGGAATGTGGAGCGACGGAAGCGTTTCATGGAATCCGCAGATGTTACCGGGGAACGCCTGCGCCGACGCCGCGGCGAGTCACTCGGTGCCGAGATAGTTCCTGATGTCCGGGAGGTTGCGGTACCGCTCGGCGACGTCGAGTCCGTAGCCGATCACGAACGCCGGCGGGATCCGGAAGCCCACGTAGCGGAGGTCGACATCAGCTTCCTGGTTTCCCTCGCGAACGAAAAGCGCGCACACCTCGAGCGATGCCGGTTGCCGGGCCCGCAGGGTCTTGCGCAGGTAGCGGAGCGTGAGTCCCGAATCGATGATGTCCTCGACGATGATCACATGGCGGTCGGCGAGATCGATGTCGAGGTCCTTGACGATCCGGACGACGCCGGAAGACCTCGTGCTCGCCCCATACGACGACACGGCCATGAAGTCGACCTCGAGCGGCAGGTCGATCGAACGCGTCAGGTCGGCCATGAAGATGAAGGCACCCTTGAGCACGGCGACCAGGAGGGGACTCCTGCCCTCGTAGTCTTCGGCGATCTCCTTGCCGAGTTCCGCGATGCGCGCCCGCAGCTCGTCGGCGGTGACGAGAACCTCGCCGATCAGTTCGTCCCGCTGTTCTGCCACGCGCACCGAACCTAGCCGCGTGCCTGAACGGGTCGGGCAACGAGGCGCTGATGCGACCGGCGGACCTCGACGCCGCCGGTGACCTGGGCCGCGACCGACTCGCCTCGTGCGACGGCCAGCACGCGATCGACGGCGGCGAGGTCGGGCGGATGCCCATCGGGGTCATGACGGCGGAGCCATGACCGGACGGCGCGCCGAGCGAGCGCCACCGGGGCGGCCGCCAGTGCCGTGGCATCGGTCGCGTCGACGGTCGATGCGAGGGCCTCGAGATACTCCACGTCGGTGGCGGCGACCCCGGCCGCCCGTACCAGGAGCAGACGCACGTCACGATCGGCGATGTCGTCGAGCAGCGGGAGGACCTCGTGACGCACACGATTGCGCCAGAACCGAGGATCGTCGTTGCTCGGATCTCGCACCGGGTCGAGGCCGAGCTCCGCGCAGATGGCCTCGGTCTCGGATCGACGCAGGCGGAGGATGGGATGACGGTCGCTGGCCATGCCGCTGAGGCCGTCGAGGCCGGCGCCACGCAGGAGCGCGAGGATCACGGTCTCGGCCTGGTCGTCGGCGGTGTGTCCGAAGAGCGAGTCGTGGGGCAGGACCCCGTGGCGCGCCCGGCGGGCTCGTGCCTCGAGATCTCCGCCCGGCGCCACCGCGACACGCTCGGCCCGGAACCGAGCGTCGAAGCGCCGGGCGGCAGCGGCCACCACGTCGGCTTCGTCGGCGCTCCCCGGACGCAGTCCATGGTCGACGTGCACCGCGGTGACGTCGAGTCCGGCATCCGTCGCGAGCGCGAGGAGCGCGAGGGAATCGACGCCGCCGGAGACCGCACAGGTCACGGTCGTCCCCGCGACGGGGAACGTGCACCGCTCCCGAGCAATCACGAGCGCGGCGTCGACGTCGGCCACGGAGGTCCTGACCGATCGAGTCAGTCGTCGACGACGGGAACCGAAGCCATCAGCTCACGAGCTCCTCGGACAAGCGGACGCGGTCGACCCACTCCTGCGGGTCGCGGATCTCGGCGAGCGTGGGGAGCCAGCTCGGTCCACGCCACGCCGGTTCGAGACCGGTCTTGCCGCCGGCGAGGCGCTCGACCTCGGCGATGAAGTCCTCACCCTGCTGGTACTGGTTGAGCTTGGCCTCGAGGCCCAGGATCCGCTGGACGGTGCGGTTGACCGCGTTCGCCGACGCCCGGCGTTGCTGGAGCACGCGAGCGAACCGCTCGGCCGAGGGCACGTGGTCGACGCCGGCACGGTTCATGGTCACGTCGCCGTGGCCCTCGAGCAGGCTCATGAGCCCACCGATCTGGTCCAGGATCGCGCGCTGTTCGGGCGATGCGAGCACATGGGCGATGCCACCATCGGCCATGGGGCTGCGCCCGGCGCGCAGATCGTCGACGACCCGCTTGAGTGCCCGGACGAGCATCATCGGGTCGACCGAGGCGGAACCGAGCATCGAATCGATCAGCGACAGGTAGTGCTCGCGCATCCACGGGACGCCGGTGAACTGCGCCCGGTGGGTGACCTCGTGGATGGCGAGCCAGAGACGGAACTCTCTCGGTGGGAACCCGAACCGCTTCTCCAGCGACAAGACGTTGGGGCCGACGTAGTACACCGTGTCGCCCGATCGTGGTTCGCCGCCGTCGGTGGAAGCCTCGTCGTCGCCGGCGGCCATGAGCAGGTCGTACTGCCCGAGCACTCGTCCCGACATCCAGCCGAGCAGCATCCCGACCTCGGCGGCGGCGGCCGTGCGCATCACGATGGCGCCTGGCCCAGCGGCACTCGAGGAGAGTCGGTCGGTGACCGGCGACAGGAGTCGCTGGAACGAGGCGATGTTGGCTCGAACCCAGCCGGCGCGGTCGGTGACCTGCCCGTGCGCTCGCCCGTCGAGTGATCGAAGACCGGTCTCGGCCTCGACGAGTTCCTCGGCGAGTGCGGTCAGTTCCTCGAAGTCGGCGGCCAGTGAATCGGCGAGGTACGAGTCCGCGAGTGGCTCACGACCGGCGGCACGAACGGCGATCCGCTCGGCCAGATCCCAGTCGACGAGGTCAGCCACGCTCCTGGTCAGCCCCTGGGTACTTCGGCTTGACGACCTTGTTCAGGTACCCGATGATCACCATCGCCGTGACGGGGATGACGGCCGTGACCATGAGGACGACAGCGATCCAGAAGTGCCAGACGGGAGCTGCGAACATGGTCCGATCCTAGGACGAGGGCTCGTGCCCGATGGCATCAGCGATGCGGGCCCGTAGGTCGTCGGTCGCCTTCTCCCGACAGTTGCTCGAGATGTACGCCTTGATCTCGGCTTCGAAGTCGAACGCCTCGAAGCACGGTGGGCAACCCTCGAGGTGCTCGCGGATCTGGGAGCGCTTGGCGTCGGTGCACTCGCCGTCGAGGAAGTGGTACAGCTCGTGCAGGGTCTCGGTGCAGTCGTGTTGTTCAGCGGCCATCGTCTTCAGCTCCCGACGTCGGCCGTGGTGAGTCCACGGGCGACGGCGAACTCGTACAACTCTTTCTGCAGCGCTTTTCTTCCCCGATGGAGACGCGACATGACCGTGCCGATCGGGATGTCGAGGATCTCTGCGATCTCCTTGTAGGCGAAACCCTCGACGTCGGCGAGCAGGACCGCGATGCGGAAGTTGTCGGGAAGCGACTCCATTGCCTCCTTGACCTCCGACTCGGCGAAGAGGTCGAGGAGCTCCTCCTCGGCCGAGCGTCCCGCCGTTGCGGCCTCGAGACCCCCCAGGCGACGGTAGAGGTACAGATCCTCGACCTCGGCCAGGTCGGTCTCGTCGGGCCGGCGCTGCTTCTTCCGGTAGATGTTGATGTAGGTGTTGGTGAGGATCCGGTACAGCCACGCCTTCAGGTTCGTGCCCTGTTCGAAGCCACCGAAGCCTCGGTACGCCTTGAGATAGGTCTCCTGGACCAGGTCCTCGGCGTCGGCCTTGTTGCGGGTCATACGCATGGCGGCGCCGTACAACGAGTCCATGAGCGGCATCGCCTGCTCGGAGAACGTCGCCTGATCAGCCATGGCGGCCGACCCTATCCCGTGAGATTTCCCGCGACGCGACGGCAACTTGGCGTTCAGGCCGTGTTCAGCGATACGACGTGAAGGCGCCACCGGCGACGTCGTCGAAGCTCGACACCGCGACACCCCCGTCGAAGAGCGACCAGAGCTGCCCTTGGACGACGATTGCCCTCGACGGGAACCGACCCTCGACCTGGACGGTCGCCCGCTCGGTGATCCCGCTGTCGGCGATGTCGAGCACGGTCATGCCGGCGCCCGATCTTCCGGGCTCGTTGCCGGACGGCGCCTGGTGCCGCTCGATCGGCATGATCGCGGCCGACTCCGGCGCCCACCACAGGAACGCCTGCGGGTCGTCACCGGCGAACGAGTACGCGTCGGGCTCGGTGTGGGTCTGGAGCTGCTTCGGCGAGGTCGGATCGGACACGTCGAAGAGCGACACGAGGAAGCCCTGGTCGCGTCCCTCCGAGTCGGCGTCGCGGCCCACGCCCACGAGGCGGCCGTCCCCGATCGGGTGGAGGTACGACGAGAAGCCCGGGATCTTCAACTCGCCGACGGCCTGGGGGGACGTCGGGTCGCTGAGGTCGATCACATAGAGAGGGTCCGTCTGGCGGAAGGTGACGACGTAGCCCACGGGGCCCATGAAGCGGACCGACTGGATGGTCTCGGTCCGGCCGAGTCCGTCGACCGAGCCGACCTCGACGAGTTCTCCGTCGACGATTCGGAGGACATGGACACCCGACTCGCTCTCCTCCGGAGCATTCCACGGGGTCCCCTCGGTCGTCGCGACCCGGAGATGACCGTCGTGTTCCGACATCGAGAACTGGTTGAGCGTGCTCCCGGGAACCTCGCCAGCGGCGACGTGGGTTGCCGCTCCGTCGCCTCCGAGATCGAAGGCGTGCACCGCGGTCGACCAGTCCTCGGCGTCGATGCCTCCCTGTTCGTCGAACTGGACGAACTGGGTGGCGGCGACGTACAGCGTCGAGGTGGAGGCGTAGACCGTGCCCGCCTCAGCGACAACCGTGGTCGTGTTCGCCGGATCGAAGCCCCCGTCGAAGTCGACACGGAGGATGGAGGTCTCGCCGATGCCGGCGTTCACCTCCGGGACGAGGATGTCGTCGCACTCGACGATCGCTCCCTCGACCGAGGAGGTCGCCGTGCCCTCGCCCGCGGCCGTCGTCGTGCGGAACGAGGGCAGCCAATCGTCGATGGTCGTCGCGTCCACCGTGTCGTCGATCGCCGCATCGACGTCGCCGGCCACGCCGGGATCACCGATCTGCTGGAAGATCCGGTCGAACTGCGGAGGCTGCGGATGCGACGTGACGACGATGCGAGCGACGCCGTCGACCACCCGGGTGTCGACGTGGTTGCCCTCGATCTCGGTCGTCTCCAGCACCGCGGGCGCCGATCGGTCGGTCACGTCGATCAACTGGATGGTCGTGCCGACCTGGAACGACGGCGGTTCGACCGGGAGCGGGCGAGGATCGACCGGGTCGCCGAGCGCGACGTCCTCGACCGCGATCGGGCCGCCGTTGTAGCCGCCGCCCGAGATCGCGAGGAGGCGGTCGCCGGCGAGGAGAAGCTGCGCTCCGTACGAGGCGAGCGGTGTGGTGCTCAGCACGTCGGCGGTGGCGCCGTCGAGGATGATCAGCTGCTGCTCGTCGACGACGTAGACGAACTCGCCGTCGTTCTCGACCGTGTCGGGTTCGTCGACGCCCTCCTCCTGGGTGTTGGTGTCGGACGACTCGCCGTCGGTGGCACGCCCGTTCGTCAGATCTGATGGCGACGACGGGGCGGCACTCGACGAATCATCGGTGCTGCTCTCTTCGGCTACGAGCTGGTCCGGGAGAACGCCACCGGTCTCGAAG
>JBBKVY010000112.1:0-4694 GCA_037968675.1 Acidimicrobiales bacterium
GATCGAGCGATGACCATCGCGCGATCTCGGACTGGCTGAGGACGATTCGGTCACACCATTCACCGTAGGCCGAAGGTGTTCAGCGAGATCCTGGCTGATCGTCGAACCGCTCGGGTCCCACTGTCAACGGCCATCCAATGTCCATCCAACGGCGACCGTTCCCAGACCGACCGGCGACTTCGACGCCGGTGGTGCGTGGACGTGGGTACTCTCCTGTCCGTGGGAGGGGTCACGGGTACATCTGGACTGGTGACGCTCGTGTTCACCGACCTCGTGGGCTCGACCGAGATGGCCGAATCGATCGGCGACCGGGCCGCCGACGAGCTGCGTCGCGAGCACTTCACGCTGCTGCGTGAGGCCATCGCCGAGACCAACGGGACAGAGGTCAAGACCATCGGCGATGCCATGATGGCCTCGTACTCGACGGCGAGCGATGCCATCGACGGGACCGTCGCCATGCAGCAGGCGATCGAGCTCGCCAACCGGGCAGCCACAGGCCCCGAGATCACGATGCGGATCGGGTTGAGCGCGGGCGACGCGACCTTCGAGGACGACGACTGGTTCGGACGTCCCGTGGTCGAGGCGTCGCGACTGTGCGCCGAGGCGGACGGCGGCCAGATCCTGGCCGCCGAGATCGTGCGGGTGCTGGCCGGCAACCGGTCCGACCACGAGATCGTGGCTCGTGGCGAGCGCACGCTGAAGGGTCTGCCTGATCCGATCAGCGTGTGCGAGGTCACCTGGGACCTGCCCGAGCCGATGGGCGGCTTGGTCGGCGACGACCTGCCCCCGCTGCCCGACGCGCTCAACCGCGCCACCGGCGACGGCTTCGGGTTCGTGGCCCGCCAGGACGAGCACGAATCGCTGGAGATGGCGTGGAAGGACGTGGTGACCGGCAATCGTCGCCTCGTCTTCGTCACCGGGGAGCCCGGCGTCGGCAAGACCCGCCTGACGGCCGAATTGGCCCAACTGGCCCACGGCCAGGGCGGCATCGTGCTCTGGGGCGGATGCGACGAAGACCTCGGCATCCCCTTCCAGCCCCTGGCCGAGGCGTTCGGCCACTACGCCCACTCGGTGACCATCGACACGCTTCGCGCCGCCCTCGGGCCGCTCGGGGGCGAGCTCACCCGGCTCGTGCCCGATCTCACGAGCTTGGTACCCGGGCTCGAGGTGAGCGAGATCGACGACGCCGACGCCGAGCGGCGGCGACTCGCCGACGCGCTGGCCGACCTGGTGGCGAGGGTGTCGGCCGCCCACCCCGTGCTGCTCGTGCTCGACGACCTCCACTGGGCCGGCAAGCCGACTCTCGTCCTCCTCCGCCAGTTGATGCGGTCGCCGCGGCCGATGCGGCTCCTCGTCGTCGGCACCTATCGCGACACCGATCTCGATCGGCGGCATCCGTTGGCGGAGACGCTGGCCGACCTCCGCCGCGCCGGGACGGTCGACCGCGTCGCCCTCGTCGGCCTGACCATCGAGGGCGTGGTGTCCCTCATGGAGTCGGCCGCCGGCCACAGCCTCGACGAGCCGGCGCGAACGCTCGCCGCCGCCATCCACCGCGAGACCGAGGGCAACCCGTTCTTCGTGCGAGAGGTGCTGTTCCACCTCGTCGAATCGGGCTCGCTGGTCCAGCGTGACGGTCGGTGGACCAGCGACGTGCAGCCCGACCAGATGGCCATCCCCGAAGGTGTCCGCGAGGTGATTGGCCGTCGGCTCTCTCGCCTCCCCGAGGCAACGAACGACCTGCTTGCCGTGGCCAGCGTGATCGGCCGCGAGTTCGACCTCGGCCTCCTCGCCGCTCTCCACGAGGGCGGCCGCGAGGCGGTGTTCGACGATCTCGAGCCGGCCGAGCAGGCCTCGATCATCCGGCCGTCGGCCGGCCGCCAGGGCGCCTACCTCTTCGGCCACGCGCTCGTGCGGTCGACGCTCTACGACGAGCTCTCGACCAGTCGGCGGCTGCGGCTCCACCGCGACGCCGGCCGGGCCCTCGAGGAACGGACCGACACCGACGCCCACCTCGCCGATCTCGCCCGTCACTTCGGTGAGGCGGCAGCACTCGGCGAGGTCGACCGGGCCATCGAGTACGGACGGCAGGCCGGCGACCGTGCCTTCGACGACCTTGCGTTCGAGGAGGCGGCCGCGCACTACGAACGGGCCCTCGGCGCCCTCACCGTGGCCGACGACGACCGCACCGCGGATCGCTGCGACCTGTTGATCGCGCTCGGCTCGGCCCAGGTCCACGCGTCGGACCCGGCCCACCGCAACACGCTGCAGCGGGCGATCACCGATGCCCGGTCGCTCGCCGACGCCGACCGGTTCGCCGAGGCCGTCCTCGCCCTCGGCTACCTCGCCGGGTCCCGGCGCGTGAACCGGGTTGACGACGAACACATCGCGCTCCTCGACGAGGCGCTCGAACACCTGGGCTCGGCGGCAACCGCACGGCGCGCGCTGCTCCTGAACGATCTGGCCATCGCCCTGATATGGACCCCCGAGGTCGAACGGCGTCGAGAGCTGAGCGACGAGGCGCTGGCGATCGCCCGCGGCCTGGACGACCGCGCCGCACTCGCGCAGGTGCTCTACGGCCGGGGCGCGCTGGTCGACACGGCCAACCCCGACAGCCTCGACGACTACATGCGCGATATCGGCGAGATGATCGAGCTGGCCACCGGTACGAGCGACGCGCTCCTGTGCAGCGGGCATCTCCAGCGTGCATCGGCGGTGCTGTCCTCCGGTGACCGGGCGACCTGCGAGGCCGACCTGGCCGCAGCCCGGTCGCTCGTCGCACGGCTGCACGAGCCGGCCAACGAGCTCCGGTCGAAGATCCTCGACAACATGCTGGTCATCCTCGACGGCCGGCTCGCCGAGGCCGAGGCCGCCATCTTCGACTACCTCGCCTTCGCCGAAGCGCACGGCCCCGAGCTGCTCGAGACGGCAGTCACCAGCGCCGGAAGCCAGTTCTTCCGGATCCGCTACGAGCAGGGCCGCCTCGACGAACTGCGTGAGAACATCGAGGAGCGTGTCGAGCAGTTTCCAAACGTGCCCGCATGGCGGATCGGCTTGGCGGGTGTGCACGTGCAGAACGACCGGAGCGAGCTGGCCCGTGAGCACATACGGTTCCTCGCCGCCGACGACTTCGCCGCCGTGCCCAGCGACGGTCTCTGGATCCTCACCATCGCCGGCGTTGCCCGGGTGTCGGCAGAGCTGGGCGAACTCGACATCGCCGCCCGCGCGCACGAGCTCGGCGCCCACTTCACCGGTCGGCTGGCCTTCGCCGGCAACAGCATGGAGCAACCCGTCGACCTGAGCCTCGGCGTCGCGGCCCGGGTCCTGGGTCGCATCGACGAGGCGCTCTGCCACTTCGACGCGGCCATCGATGTCAGCCAGCGGGCCGGAGCACCGACGTTCGTCGCCGTGAGCCGCTACGAGCAGGCCAAGACGCTCGCCGAGCGCGAAGGACCAGGCGACCGCGACCGTGCCGTTGCGCTGGCCACGAGCGCGCTCGCCACCGCCCAGGAGCTCGGGCTCGGTCGCATCGACCATCTGGCCTCGGCGCTCCTCGACTCGATCTGAGTTCGATCCAGCAGTGGAGAGTGGGCGAGCCCCTCGAAGTGCCCGACCAGTCGCGATCGAACCCGATGACCCCTGACGAGGACGGCGCACGCGTCGAGGCCCCGGAGCTCGAGCTCCGGGGCCTCGTTGCGTTCAGTGGAGGAATGTCCGGCTGACCGATGTCCGGTCATTCCTGACCGAGTTCCGGACATTCGTGACCGGAACTCAGTGACATCGAATGACCGCCAACACCCACCTCCCGCGCTATTGCCGGGTCGCGCGGGCCGTGTCCAACGGCTATCGGGAAGTACGGAGCGGTCGGCAGTCCTGGGACCGGTGTCCGGCACCCCCCCAAGGGCAACGGCACCTCGGCGCGCCTACGGCGGGCTCAGCAGCGAGGTGATGTTCGGCCAGATGAAGAAGATCTCCTCCGTCTGGAACTCGTCGACCTTGTTGGGACGGGTGAACAAGTCGACTCCACCGAGGTGCCGGTAGAAGTCACAGCTTGGGTTCTCCCGAATGCAGCCGACCACCAGGGCGTCGAGGGAACGGCTGTGCAGTCTTCTTGCCGCGTGCACGAGCAGCTGCTGGCCGACTCCTCGTGTCTGCTGGGTGGGCAGTACGTACAGGCCCCTGATCTCGCCGGCTCCAGGGACTCGCTCGGACTGGCCCGCCCACACGAAGCCGATCACTCCGAATTCGGCGTCCTCGTAGACCTCGAAGAGATCTGACCCTGGCAGTTCGTCAAGCGTTCGCCTCCAGCCCGCGGCGCTCTCGGCGGGAGTCCACGTCAGATCGAGCAGGACCTCGGGGATCTGACCGAGGAACGTCGCCAGAGACGCGCTGACCGTGATGAGACCCAAGGCGCCGCAGTCGTCGAGTGTCGCAGTCCTCATGCCCGACAGGCTCACGAACGACTTCCAGGCACGATCGCCACCGCCGGATAGTGCCGGGTCGCGCGGGTGAGCCGCAACGGATAAGAGATGTTCGGCGCGATCGCCGTCGTCGTCGATGGCTCACTGCGGGTAGTCCCGATCGGCACCTCTACTCGCTTGCGTCTGGGTTCTGCGCGTATCGGT
Source organism: Acidimicrobiales bacterium (assembly GCA_037968675.1). Taxonomy (GTDB): domain Bacteria; phylum Actinomycetota; class Acidimicrobiia; order Acidimicrobiales; family Salinilacustritrichaceae; genus Salinilacustrithrix. Next base: position 4,623 of record JBBKVY010000112.1, read on the forward strand.
GAGGATCGCCGCCGACGATCCTCACGATGAGGCCGTGGCAAGGATCAGGTCGGTGGCCATGGCCAAGTCGGG
>JBBKVY010000113.1:0-9675 GCA_037968675.1 Acidimicrobiales bacterium
GACCCAGCGCCTGCGTTCGGGCGCGCGCGGCGCCCGGCGTGTCGACTCGGTCCACGGGCGTCAGCACGTGGAACCCGGCCTCGGTTCGATGTGGTCGAAGGGTCCGACCGGCGCCAGACCGAGCGCACGGAGCAGGTCGTCGGCGCCCGCGGCCGGGTCGACCCATCGCCTCCAGTCAGCCTCGAGCACGGCCAGCACTTCGTCGTCGGGGAGCCCGGCGATGGCCCGCGCTGCCTGCAGATCCTGGGCCGAGACCGCGACGCTGGGAGCCGAACACGCTCCGACCTCCTCGATCACACCGCGCTCGAACGGGTCGGGCGAGTTCGGCGCTGGCGACCGGAGGTCGGCCATCCGGTGCTCAGGGTCGACCCCGCTCGTGGCCAGCCACAGCGCGACCACGGCGCGGGCCTGGCCGGTGGCCACCGCAGGCATGAGGTTCACGTCGGCGAGCTCGGGGAGACCCACGGCGACGAACGCGAGCGCGAACGATGGTCCGGCGGGGAAGTAGTCGACGTCCTCGACGTCGGTGAGCGCGACCTCGCCCGGCGGACGCCGGAGGTCGACACCGACCAGGCGCGACCTGACCCTCGGCGGGAGGCTGTCGACGCGCTCGAGGTAGCGCTGACGGAGGACGAAGGAACCCGCCGACGGCGGGAGCATCGCAACCGTCGGAGCGAGACCCTCGACGAACGCCGGCAACAACTCGGCATGGTGTGCGTACGTGCAGATCTGGATGCGCGCCGACGCGTACTCGCAGATCTGATGATCCTCCGGAGCGGCCACGAGGTCGGCGATGCGGTCGGCGGAACTCGACGAGAGCGGGCGGGTGGCACCGATGCCGGCAACCACGAGGACTCCGACAGCCACGGCCGCCGCCATCGCCACCGCCCGGTCACGTCGGTCGCGGAGCACGGCGATCGTCGCCATCAGTCCGATGAGACCGACGATCCAGAGCAGGTGGAAGACGGCCGGTCGGTCGGTGAAGACCGGGGAGGGGCCCTCGATCGTCGGCGCCGTGCTCAGTGCCGTGTACGGGTTCCAACCGTGCCCACCGACGCCGTTGAGGACCGTGGTGGCCACGGCGACACCGAGCACCACGACGACGGGAACGACGGTGTACCGGAGCCAACGGCCGCTCGCCACCCCGAGCGCGACGGCACCAGTGGGGAGCAGGGCCGCTGCGACGACGTCGGCAGCGTCATCGGAGCTGATCGGTCCGTGGACCAGTGCGCTCGCGAGGTGGACGCCGACGAGGAGCACCCCGAGGAAGACGGTGGCGACGAGCGTCGGCATCCACGCCGACGTGAGGTGTCCCATCGTCCTCGTACTCGCGTTGGTCGGACAGGTGTCGAAGAGCTCGGCTGTCCCGTCCCTGGTCGCGCGAGTGACCGCGCGGTGCGACGCGAGCACGGTCAATCCCGCCAACGGGTGCACGAACCATGGTGCAGTCTGGAGATTCTCGGACCACGGCGTCGTGTTGTCGCCGCCGAACACGAACGTGAACAGGACGAGGAGCAGCACGCAGAATCCGAGTCCGACACCGAACGCAGGACTGAGGGCGAGCATCCGACCCTCGATCCGGCCGAGTGCACGGACGACCTCGCCCCGCCGCCGCCACACCGATACCTCGATCTGACGTTCGGCCGCCGGCCGGACGGCCACGTCGACTGGTGGTCCGGACCAACCGATGTCCGGTGTCGGCCGATGGAACGACCATCGCCCCCAGACGATCGCGATCGTGGCCAGGGGCGCGAACATGAGCGCGACCACGGGGCTCCCCAGCAGTACCCCGCCGACGGCTACCACGACGATCGGGACCAGGAGGACGGGTGGGCGCCTCATCACGCCGCGCCAGCCGTCGCCACCGGGCTCCCGGCGAGGAGGAGATAGCCGTCCTCCACCGTCGGCGCCACGAGGTCGGCGCCGCTCGGCGGGTGGCCGATCTGGCGAATCGTCCCCTCACTCGTCACCCACGCGAGCTCGGCGTCGGCCGTCCGCTCCTTCGCCGTCCACACCCGACCGGCAGCGAGCGACGCCAGCTCTGCCGGTGTCCCGCTGAACGCCACCCGCCCGCCCAGGAGCACGACGACCCGCTGGCACAGCGCGGCGACGTCGTCGGTCTGGTGGGTCGACAGCAACACGGTCGAGCCCTCGGCCACGTTCCCGAGCAGCTCTCTGAAACGAAGGCGCTGCTCCGGATCGAGGCCTGCGGTGGGCTCGTCGAGCACGAGCAGCCGGGGCCCGCCGATCAGGGCCTGGGCAATGGCGACTCGCCGACGCATACCGCCGGACAACTGACTGATCCGCTTGTGCATCTGCGACTCGAGACCGACCAGGGCGAGCACCCGTCGGACCTCGTCGTGCCGCCGTCTCCGATTGCCCCACTCCTTCAGGATCGCGACGTAGTCGACGAAGTCGAACGCGCTGAACTGCCGGTGGAATCCGGGTTCCTGGGGCAGGTACCCGAGCGTGCGGCGCGTGGCGAGCCGCCCGGCGCCGGTCGAGATGTCGCGCCCGAGAACCTCCACTCGTCCTCGATCGGGAGCCATCGCCGTTGCCGTGATCCTGAGCAACGTCGTCTTCCCGGCCCCGTTGGGGCCGAGCAGGCCGTTGACCCCCGGCGCGAAGTCGAGGTCGACCGAATCGAGCGCGACCAGCGACCCGAACCGCTTCTGGAGCCCTGCCATCGCCACGGTCGCCGTCATGAAAAGACCTCCATCGTGTCGAAGCGATCTCGTCGGATACCGATCACCACGAGCGCCACGAGCAACACGCACGCCGCGCACCATCGACCCGGACCGGCGAACGTCGTCGAGTCGGCGAACGCCGTGCCGCGACCGTCGATCCAGCGAACGCTCGTCACGACGACGATCCAGATGGACCCCATCGACGCCAGCACCACCGGCGCGCTGTACCACGTACCGAGTGCGGTCGCCCCGGCCGCCAGCGCGAGCGACGGCAGGACCCACGCGGCCAGCGGCGCCCCGGCGCCGCCGATCGAGAGGTCGGTCAGACCGAGCAGGACGAACATCGTCGCGGACAGCGCGGCCCCCCGACGGAGTGCCAGACCGGCTCCGTGCATCGGCGTGGCGACGCCGGCCTCACCCCCGGGATCGGCCATCGGGAGGAAGGCCGCGGTCGCGACGGCGAGGGGGAACAGTGGGGCCACGACGAGGAACAGTCCAGTGGTGTCCGTGGACCGCGACGAGACGACCACGCCGACGAGGGCGGCCACGACGGCGGCGATCCCTGCGAGACGGAACCCTGGCGTCGCCGCCAGGATCCGTGCCCAGTCCTGCGGCACACCCAACGCGACCATGCCCCGCTCGACCACCGTGAGCCGGGGCTCGTCGATCTGGTCGCGGACCTGCGCCCACGAATCGTCGACGACCGTCGGCTCGACCAATCGACCGAGCGAGATCCGGCAGGTCGCACAATCGATGAGGTGCGCCTCGAGCGACGCCGCTCGTGCGTCGTCGACGACGGCCGGGTCGACGGCGAAGCGCTCGAGGAGTGTGTCGGACGCGTGCCATTCGGTGCCGGTCATGCCAACGCTCCTCTCAGTTGCTGCCGGGCCCGCATCATGCGTGTCTTGACGGTTCCGCTCGGGATGCCGAGCAGGCGTGAGGCTTCTCGCGTGGTCAGTCCGTCGAGCACGGTCGCCTGCACGACCGATCGGAGCTCCGGGGAGAGTGACCGGAGCGCGTCACCGAGATCGCCGTGTTCGACCCCGACCAGGACGGCATCCTCGGCCGCGGTGACGAGCTCGGTGCCTGGTTGCTCGCGATACGAGCGATCGCGTTCCCATCGTTGCCGGGACCGGAGTACGCCGATGAGGCGCCGGATCGCGATGCCCCAGATCCATGCGGCCGGCTCACCGCGGCCGTCCCACCTGCCGGCGCCGCGCCACACGGCGACGAAGGTGTCCTGGAGCGCCTCGGCCACGACTTCACGGTCGGCGCACCGGCGCCGAAGCCGCAGCGTCAGCCACGGAACGTGCCGGCCGTGGAGCTCGCGCAGCGCCTCTCGATCTCCCTCGCTGATCGCTGCGAGCAACTCGGTGTCGGTCCACTCGGTCATGCCCGATCTCCTGACCGTGCGCCACCCGGCGGACCGGTGGCACGAGTCCCATCATGCTCCATCGCCGGATCTGTCGCGCCGGGTCCCCCGTGCGGTTCAGGATCGAGCGCGGACCACGGGCGCAGCATGAGGGCCCCGCTCGGTGAGTGGGGCCCTCTGCTCTGGGGGCGCCCCGCCGCTGGCACCCCGATATCGGCCAGTCGACACGCTGTTGACGTGATCGACTCGATCGACGGAGCAAACGTACGGAGGCGAGTGACGGCTCGCTGTGCGATTCCGCACAGCGAGCGCGTGACGTCCGTCACCGAGTCGGATGGTCCGATGCGAGGTCAGCCGTTAGCGTCCCCTTCGTGCGAAGCCGGGAGGTGTGGGACGACCTGTGTCAGTTGGGGGCCCGACGGTCGTTCGATCCGGGTGACCATCTCGTATTCTGGGGCGCCGACGAACACGGACTGATGGCGATCGAGAGCGGTGTCTGCAAGATCGTCAACAGCACCGTCGAGGGCCGGCAGACCCTGGCGACGGTCCGCGGTCCAGGCGAGATTCTCGGCGAGATCTCCACGCTGACCGGCTCGTCACGGTCCAGCTCCGTGGTGGCGCTCTCACCTGTCGATGTGGTGATGATCAGCGGCGCGGACTTCGACCGGTGGCTCGACCACGAACCCGGTGCCGGGAGGAAGCTGGCGACGATGCTCGCGGAGCGTGTGGCCGAGACGACACGGTTCGGCATCGGCTCACAACGACGGGTCGACGTGCGTCTCGCCGACCGCATCCTGTTCCTGGTCGATCGGTTCGGCGCCGTCGACGGCGAGGGCGAGGTCGACCTGCACACGTCGTTGACGCACGAGGACCTCGCCGCATGGGTCGGTGCGACCCGCGCAGTGACCACGCGGGGGATGGGCACGCTGCGCGACCTCGGCCACCTCGACTTCGGACGAGGATGGATCCGGGTCCGAGACCGCTGCGCGCTCGAGACGTTCTGCCAGGAGCGGTGAGCCCGCCCCTGGGGATCAGGCTGCGCTCAGGCGAACGTCCGCATGAGTCGCAGGACATCGGACCCCGCCCGGCCGGTTGCGGTCAACGATGTCTCGGAGGCGTCTGCCCGCTGCCCGGCCACCAGACACAGGTCGAACGCCGGACCGGAGACGATCGTCGGGGCGTCGGTCGGACCGAACGACCAGCGGTCGCCACCGTCCGGGGCATCGAGTGCGAAGCGGACCGGGCCCGGATCGTCGATGCCGCCACGGGTGAACGCGTAGGGGATCGTCCGATGCACCAGCCGGGCGATGTGCCACAGACGAGCGGTCGGGACGATCGGTCGTCCGAGCCCTTCGGCGACATCGAGCGTGTGGACCCAGGTCTCCGACAGACGAGTCGTCGCCAGCGTCTTCGCCGCCATCTCGCCGACGACCCATCGCACCCGGGCGCTCGGGTGGCACGCCTCGAAGGCCGTCACCATGTTCGCAGCAGTACGCCGCCACCACGCCACGGTGTCGACGCCGGACTGCCCGCGGAGCCGGTCGACGGCGTCACCGACCACGTCGTCGACGGTCACACCATCGTCCAACCCGCTCCACATCCCGACCGCGGCATCCCACTCGCCTCGAACGCTCGCCGTCGCGATCTCGTTCGTCTGGGCGAGATGCAACACGACGTCGGAGACCGACCAGCCAGCGCAGGGCGACGGGCGTGCGAGGTCGTGCTCGTCCGCGCCCTGGAGGAGGGTGTCCAGTTCGTCGAGCTGCGATCGGAGTGCGTCCACGACGTCGTTCATGCGCCAACGGTATTCCGCGGCACGGGCCCGTGGCCGGCCTGACACCAGGCATCGCGTGACGCGCGAGTCGGTCAGTGACGGAAGCCCCCGCTGGGTCTGGGGGCGGACCCGGAGAAGTATGCGAGATGCCGTTCGGTGTCGCGGACCAGAGACGTCGCGAGGTCGTGGCTGAAACCCTCTCGGCACACGATCCGCAGCGCCGTGAGGTCGGCGCGGTTGTCCGGGAAGGTGTACGCCGGGACCTGCCATCCGCGATCGCGGTAGCGCTCCGAGAGGTCGAACTCCGACGTCGGGTCGGCGTCGGCGAAGCGGTAGGCCAACACGGGGAGGTCCGTTCCCCGGGTGAGCACGTGGAACGCTCCCGTCTCGTCCAATCGGTCGGCGATCCACACGGCGACGTCCTGACTCGCCTGGTGGATGGTGCGGTAGCCCTCGCGGCCGAGGCGCAGGAAGTTGTAGTACTGCGCGACCACCTGGCTCCCCGGCCGAGAGAAGTTGATCCCCAGCGTCGTCTCGGGCCCACCGAGGTAGTTGGTGGAGAACACCAGGTCGTCGGGGAGCTGGGCGCGGTCACGCCACACGACCCATCCGACGCCCGGATACACCAGGCCGAACTTGTGTCCCGACGCATTGATCGACGCCACCCGGGGAAGCACGAAGTCCCACCGGAGTTCCGGCTGGAGGAACGGCGCGACGAAACCACCGGACGCTGCGTCGACGTGGATCGGGATGTCGAGACCCGTCCGGGCCTCGTGGGCGTCGAGCGCCGCCGCGAGTGCCTCGATCGGCTCGTAGCTCCCGTCGTAGGTCGAGCCGAGGATTCCGATGACACCGATGGTGTTCTCGTCGCACAGCGCAACTGCCTCTTCGACCCCGAGGTGGAGGCGATCGCCCTCGACGGGCACGAATCGGGGTTCGACCTCCCAGTAGCGGCAGAACTTCTCCCAACACACCTGCACGTTGGCGCCCATGACGAGGTTCGGGCGATCGGTCAGCGACACCCCGTCGCGGGCACGCCACCGGAACTTCATCGCCATCCCGCCGAGCATCGCTGCCTCGCTCGAGCCGACGGTCGACGTGCCGACCGCAGCCTCGGACGTCGTCGACGTCGGTGCGTGCCACAGGTCGGCGACGATCTCGAGACAGCGTCGTTCGATCTCGGCGGTCTGCGGGTACTCGTCGCGGTCGACCATGTTCTTGTCGAACGTGTCGGCCATGAGCTGTGCCGCCTCGGGTTCCATCCACGTGGTGACGAAGGTCGCGAGGTTCATCCGCGAGTTCCCGTCGAGCATCAACTCGTCGTGGATCAGGTCGTAGACCAACCTGGCGTCGAGCTCCGACTCCGGGAGCCGGTGCGCCGGGACGTTGGTGAGCTGTCGGCGCGCGTACACCGGCGTCAACTCGTCGTCTGGATGGCGGCCCTTCATCGAACACCCCTTCGGTCGTCAGTGGACCGAGCGTACGGCGACCCGTGCGACGGCCTGCTCACACGACGACCGAATGTCTTCAGTTCCGTCGAGAACCGGCCGAAATGTAGGTGGGAGAGGTCGGAAGATCCGGAAGTCCCGGAGATCTCGACATCACACAACCCCTCGATGCCCATCAGTACCGTACGGCGACAACTGACTCGCGAGCGGAGCAGTAGGTGGCACGACGGCAGGGCCGGGTAGCCCTCCCCTGCCTGGCGACCGATGCGAACGACCTCACCGTGATGACTCACCACCGCAACTCCCCCCACCACAGTCTCAACGGCCACGGACTGGTCACCCGGCGATGACACGCGCCAACGGTCGGCGCGGTGCGCGTCGACGCAACCGGTCGGCCGACATCGTCGCCGAGACGGTGCTCGACGTCGTCCATCCGTTCGAGCCACCACCGATCGAACAGCACGACGTCCCGTGGCGGGACTTCCAGCAGGCGACGAAGTTCGCGGTCATCGCCGGCCTCGTCTGCGCGGCGTTCTACCTGAGCTTCATCTACGACCGAACCCACGAGAACGTCCCGGTCCTCTGGATCCTCACGGTCATCGCCGAGTCGATCGTGGTGCTGCACACCATCGGCATCTGGGCGACGCTGGTGTCCTACCGATCGGACATCCCCGAGTCGGAGGAGATCGCCGTCATCCGTCGGGCCCTGGTCATCGGCGAGATCGAGACGCCGAACACCGACGTGTTCATCTGTTGCGCCGGGGAACCGCTGCACCTGATCGCCAAGACGGCGATCGCCGCGGTCGAGATGCATCTCCCCCACAACACCTGGATCTGTGACGACGGCCGCAAGGCCGAGGTGCGCGCCCTGTCCCACAAGTTGGGCATCGGCTACCTGCGTCGCGAGACAAGCGCGCACGCGAAGGCGGGCAACGTCAATGCCGCGATCGCCCGCACCAGCGGGCGGTTCATCGTCGTCCTCGACGCCGACCACGTTCCGCGGCCCGACTTCCTCACCCAGACACTCCCCCAGCTGATCGCCAACCCGTCGGTGGCCATGGTGCAGACGCCCCAGACCTACGACACCGAAGGGCGGGGAATGGTGAGCGAGGGTGCCGCAGTGAGCCAGGAGCTCTTCTACGAGGCGATCATGCCGGCCAAGAACGCCTCCAACTCGGCGTTCTGCGTGGGGACGAACGTCGTCTACCGGCGAAGCGCCCTCAAGTCGCTCACGACACGTGAACCAACCGGCGGTGAGCGGATCAAGCAGCGCAAGACCGAACAGCCCCGAGCCCGTCGAATGACCCTGCTGGGCGAGGAGTACCCCGAGGGCGGCATCTGGGTCGGCTCCAACAGCGAGGACATCTGGACGTCGCTCGAGCTCCACCGACGGGGCTGGCGAACCGTCTTCCTGCCCAAGGTCCTCACGCAGGGGCTGACCCCCGATCGACTCGGACCGTTCCTCAAGCAGCAGTTCCGCTGGGCGTCCGGGGGGTGGGAGATCCTGTTCCGAGCCGGTGTGCTCCGGGAACGCCGCCTGACGCTGAGCCAGAAGATCCAGTACATGCTGGTTCCGAGTCACTACCTGCTCTCGGTTGCCACCGCGATCTTCTGCGTGATGTCACCGATCTACCTGCTGGCCGACAAGAGTCCGATCAGCGCAGACATCTCCGACTGGGCGGTGCACTACGTCCCGTTCTACGTGCTCACGATCGCCGTCCCGTTCCTCCAGGCCGGGAAGATCCGGGTCTCGGCGATCCTGGTCAGCCTGGCGGCGGCGCCGGCCCACATCCGGGCGTTGGTGATGACCGCGCTGCGGCAGCGGGCGGGCTGGAGCGCGACCAACAGCAGCCAGGGCGGCCTCGCGATCCGGGCGATCGCCCCACACCTGCTTCTCGCCGCGCTGTGCGCCGTGGCCCTGATCTTCGGCTGGCTCGTGCCGGGCCAGAACCGGACCTCGACGGTGCTCGCGTCCTTCTTCGTGGTCGTCGAGCTGGCGATCGTCATCTCGCTCGTGGTCGGCTCGGAGCGTTCGGACCGCGCCGCCTCTCGGGCCGAGGAGCTCGAGCCGGACGATGCCGAGACGCTCGCGATGGTCGACGACTTCATCGGGCAACGACGCCGGAGGGACGAACGTGTCGACGCGTGAAGACGACAGCTCCCTGCGACCGCCGCTCCCGCGTCGCGGTGGCCGGCATCTGGCCCGGGGCGATGAGCCGCGATCGACGATCTCCGATCGGGTGAGCGACCCCCTGAACGAGATCCTGCGTGAGCGGTACGACGCGTCGACGACGCCGGTCGACGGCGACCCTGCCGTCGACAACGGGCCGCGGTCCGAGGGTGATCGAGGCGATGCTCGACGACACGTCCCTCCCCCCGCCCCTGCTGCCCCTA
>JBBKVY010000114.1:0-2618 GCA_037968675.1 Acidimicrobiales bacterium
CACCAGCACCCGTCCGGTGCGGCTGTTGCGCACGCCCCGCAAACCGAACACGGCCAGGAGGAACGCGGCCAGGCACAGGTAGTAGAGGCGGGTCGGCGACGAGAGGTCGACCTGCCCGAACAGCGGGTTGCGCGGGATGCGTGAGTTCGGCACCCAATCGAAGTACTGACGATTGAGCAGGTACGCGGTGGTCGCCAGCGCGAACGCGAAGCTCGACACCATCAGATAGAGGCCGCGGAATCTGAGCGCCGGGAGTCCGACGATGACCGCTGCCACCGCACCGGCCAGTCCCCCGACCAGGATCGCCAAGGTGATGTCGAGATTCCACATCAGCGTTGCTTTTCCGCCCACCGCGGCCCCGATGGCGAAGAACGCGATCTGGCCGAGGGAGATCTGCCCGGACCAGCCGGTGAGCACCACGATCGAGAGGCCGAGGATCGCATAGATGAGCACCGCGCTTGCCTTCAGCGACTGGTCGATCCGCAGGAAGTTGGGGAGCGCCACCAGGAAGATGCCCACGAGCAGGAACACGCCGATGCGAGCGAACCGGACGACGGGCACACGGATGAGTTCGCCGGGGATCGGCCGGACCTCGTCGGCTGCCTGCCAACTCGACTGATCGTCGAGTTCACTTCGCTGTGCGCCACGACGCTGCGCCAACAGGGCGACCAGCACCACGACCGCGAGCACGCCGTCGAGCGGCGGGTACTCGATCCCGAGGAACGGCATCGTCGTGCCGCTGTTCCAGTCGACCCCCAACTCGAGTACCCCCAGCGCCATGGCGGTGGCGCCGATGACCGGCAGGTTGGTGAGGCGGCCGAGAAGGATGGCGGTCAGCGAGCGCAGCAGGAGGCCGAGGCTGAGCGCGGTGCCGACCGGGAGACCGACGAGACCGGCCCGGAGGAACGTGGCCGTGAACGCGAGGAGCGCAGCGACTCCCCACACGAGTGTCTGCAATCGCTTGACCGGCACCCCGAGCAGCGCCGCCCGCTGGGCACGATCGGCCGACGCCCGGATGGCAACCCCGAGGCTGCTCCCCTGCAGGAACATCCCGAGGGCGACGATGGCGAGCAAGGAACCCACCAACCCGATCACGGTGTTGGCGCGGAAGATCACGTCGCCGATCAGGAATCGCAGCTCGAACGGATCCTCGATCCGCGGCGCGACGAGACGCGCGTCGAACCAGATCGGAAGGAAGATGGCGAGCGCGGTGAGAACCTGCGCGAGTCCGATCGTGGCGACGGTCAGGACCAGTCGGGGGGCATTGAAGAACCGGCGGATCACGGTCGCCTCGACCAGACCGCCGAGCAGGAACGCCGAGGATGCACCGGCCGCGACGGCGAGGGGGTAGGGCCAACCCCACTCGGTGAGGAGCAGGAAGACGAGCACGGCGGGTGCCGCGCCGAGATCGCCCTGGGCGAAGTTGACGATGCGGTTCGATCGGTAGATCAGCGCCATTCCGAGTGCGAGCAGCGACGTCGCCAGGCCGACGATGGCCCCGCGGATCCAGATTCCCGATGGCATCGGAAAGAGCACCAACTGGATCGCGATGATCGCCAGTGGGGGCGAAAACGCAATGGCGGTTGCGCGCAGCCGGTCCGGATCGAGCAGCGAGGTCCTCGGAACGAACTCAGCGTCCGATTCGCGAGGCTCCGGGTGTGCAGACGAGGCGTCCGCCTCCACCGGACTCTGTTCGATCACCAACGGTGCATCCCCCCGGATGGCTGGTTGAATTTCAGCGACCGTACCGTAGCCCTTCATTCCTTGGCAGGCTGACCGGCACTACCTTCGGCGAAATGAAGATCGACGGCACCCTCACACACAGTCTCGATTCGGTCGGCGCCGCAGCGTCGAAGGCCGAGGAACGCGGTTACGACGGCCTTTGGTCGGTCGAGACGGCGCACGACCCGTTTCTGCCGATCCCCCTGGCGGCCCAGGTGATGCGCTTGGCCCGCACCCCGGGCCTCGACGTGCTGGCCTACGCCCTCGACCTGCCCCGGCGGGTGGGGTCCAACGCCCACCTCGGCTTCGGGCGGGCGGTGTACGACGCCTCCACCCTCGACCCCGACGTGGTGGCCGAGTACCTCCGTCCCCTGGTCACGGCGGAGGGAAGGGAGCGGGCCCGGCGCTTCTTGCTGGCCGGCGATGACCGGGTCACCCTCGAGTGCGGTCCCGCCCTGCGCACCTACGACGGTCCGGCCGCGGTGGTGTGGGGCGCCGACGACGCCTTCCTGTCGCCGTCCTGGGGCACCCGCCTGGTCGATGATCTCTCGGGAGCCGATGACCTCACGCTGGTCCCGTTCTGCGGGCACCTCGTCCCCGAAGAGGCACCGGACGCGGTGGTGGGCGCGGTGCGCGACGTGCTGGCCCGGGTCGGCGACGGTGGCTGAGAAGGCTCGCACCCACTACGAGGTCCTGGGCGTCCCCACCGGGGCCGACCCGGCCGAGATCCGCCGGGCCTACCTCAAGCTGGCCCGTCGCTTCCACCCCGACTCCCACGCCGGGCGCAGCGACGCCGAGCGGAACCACGCCGACCGCCGGATGCGCGACGTCAACGCGGCCTGGTCGACGCTGTCGGACCCGACCCGCCGCCGGGCCTACGACGACCGCATGGTCCG
>JBBKVY010000115.1:0-4278 GCA_037968675.1 Acidimicrobiales bacterium
TGCGCCGGTGAAGGCTGCGGCATCGGCTCCGGTCGCCGCCGCCATGCCCGCGCATCCTGCGCCGGTCGAGGAAGCGCCTGCTCCCCCGCCCTCGCCGATGGTGCAGGCGTACAACAACCGCCGGAAGATCCCGTTCTGGGCGATGCCGGTACTCGCGATCATCCCCGTCTGGGCCTACGTCTACGTCGGCACGCTCAGCCCGCCCCCGGAGGGCCCGGGCCCGGCACAGTTGGGCGAAGAGGCCTATCTCGCCGGTTGCGCCGGTTGCCATGGCGGCGGCGGGGGCGGCGGTGTCGGTCCGGCGTTCACCGGCGGTGCCGTCTACGAGATCTGGCCCACCTTCGAGGACCACTTCGAGTGGGTTCGCCTGGGGTCGTCGGGCTGGACTGACGAGAAGGGCACCACCTACGGCGCCAGCGACAAGCCGGTCAACGGCGGCATGCCCGGCTTCGCCGAGGAGTCGCTGTCCGACGCCGACCTCGTCTACATCGTCCTCCACGAACGCGAGGACCTCGGCGGGGAGAACCCCGATCCCGAGGACCAGGTCCGTCTCGAGGTCGTCGCCGACGTGCTGTTCGAGAATCCGGACATGACCCTCGACGACGCCATCACCAAGGCCGAGGACGAAGGCCTCTTCGAGCTGGCGCCCGAAGCCGGTTAGCCCGTCCCGCCGATCAGTCGGGCGGCTCGGTCTCGCCATCGCCCGGGTCTCGAACATCCGCGTCTCGAACATCGGGGTCTCGAACATCGGGGTCTCGAACGACGGGCTCGGCGACCGTGTCGTCCGCATGGTCGGGGCCGGAGGCTTCGGGAGCGGCACCGCCACCGCCGGCGCGTGCGAGCACGGCGGCTTGGATGGCCGCCACCTCTGACGGATCGTCGGGCTGGGCTTCGGCCTGGTGGCGGACCTTGAACAGGATCCACAGACCGGCGGGGACCAGCAGGAGTCCCATCCCCTGCGCACCGGTCAGTCCGAGTACGCGCTCGTCGTTGGTACGCACGATGTCGGTCGCGAAGCGACCGATGCCGTACCAGACGCAGAAGGTGCCGACGATGGTTCCGGGCGGGAGGACACGTCCCCGGCGCCGGGCTCGCGCCTGCACCGCGTACAGGATCCCGAAGAGCAACACGAGGTGCAGGAACTCGTACAGGGCGGTGTTGTGGAACGTCATTCCCTCGACCAGGGGCGTGTTGCCGATGAAGTCTTCCTGCGTGCCGCCGCCCTCGTAGGTGGTGCCGAGGAAGAAGTCGGTGGTGCGGCCGAAGTGTTCGCCGACCGAATAGCAGCCGATGCGACCGATGGCGAGGCCGATCGTGAGGCCGTACGCGTAGCCGTCGAGACTGCGCCAACGCAGCTTCGGGCTCCACTTCCGGAAGGTCGGGAACCCGAAGAGGATCGCCGCGATGAACCCGCCCGAGAACTGGATACCACCCTCCCAGACAGCGATGAGGTCGATCGGCGAGTCGATCTGGTCGACGTGGCTCAGCACCCAGGTGACACGCGAGCCGATGATGCCGGCGACGACCATCCGTGTGGCGAGTCGGTAGGTCTCCTCACGGGGGACGCCCCACTGTTCGACCTGACGCGCTGCGACCCAGGCGCCGACGAGGACGCCGACCGCCACCATCGTCCCGAAGGTTCGGATCGTGAGGAATCCGACCGAGAAGTCAGCGAAGGTCTCGTACGGGATGCCGGCGAACACGCCGGTCAGGGGAACGGAGAACACGTTCACATTCTGCTCCTCGTCACGGGGGTGGCTGGTATCGGTGCGACGTCAGGTGGCGTCCCAGAGGCGGCGGTAGAACTCGATCCGCACCCCGTCCGGGTCGACGCCGTATGCCTCGAACAACGGAACCCCCCAACCGGCCCCGAAGTTCCAATCGAGGCTCCACGACGCCACGGCCAGATCGGCCCACCGATCGGCGACACCCACCGAGCCCATGTCCACGTGCGCGACGAATCGCCCGTCGTCCGCGACGAGGGTGTTGGGCGCGCACGCATCGCCGTGACAGACCACGAGCCGGTCGATCGAGGGCGGCGGCCCGACGTCAGGGTCGCCGTGACCGGCCAGCCGGGACTCGATCGACCAGTCGAAGGGGCACTCGGCGACCGGCACGGCGTCGTGGAACCGACGGAGGCCGTCGCCGATGGCCCGGACCGCGAGTTCGGGGTCGGCCTTCCACCCTTCGGCGACCGCGGTCGACCCCGGCAGGGCTGCCGTGACGAACCACTCGCTGTCGGCGTCCTCACCGGCATCGACGACCTCGGGGACCGTCGTGTGCGGTGCGAGCCAGCGGAGTCGTTCGATCTCCGCTCCGAGATCGACGGCGCCCGCGGGCTGCCACTTCACGAAGACGTCGGCGGGGTCACCGACCTGCCAGGTGATCCCGCCCAGTTGGTTCTCCCACACAGCGTCGACCGGCCGTCCGGCCGCGACCGAGCGCACCGGCGCCGGGACTGGAATCGGTCGCGTCGGGCGACCGGCAACGGTCATCCCGGGTCGTGCCAGCCGCCGATGTCGTCGGCGAGACGATCGGCGGCGGGGGGTCCCCACGTGCCCGAGTGGTACAGCTCGACCGGCCGGTGATCGGTGAGGACATCGTCCACGATGCGCCACTGCTGGTCGATGCCGTCCTCGCGTGCGAACCGGCGGGCATCGCCCTCCATCGCGTCCTCGAGCAGCCGCTGGTAGGCCTCGCGCCGCCGTCCTCCTGCGTCGGCGTCAGCATCGCTGAACGACATGTCGAGGTCTGCACTCTGGGCCACGAGTTCCTCGCCCGCCTGCTTCACCTGGAGTCCGAACGTCACGCCCTGGTCCTTGTTGAGGCGGAAGAGCACGTGATTCGGGTGCGGGGCCCGGGTGCCCTCGGGCGCGAAGAGCAGGTGTGGCGGCGCGTTGAACTCCACCACCGCCTCCGTCTGGGTGACGGGCATGCCCTTGCCGGTCCGGATGAGCCACGGCACTCCTGCCCACCGCCACGAGTCGATCTCGAAACGGGTGGCGACGAACGTCTCGGTGTCGCTCCCGCCACGCACGCCCTCCTCGTCGACGTAGTCGCGGTACTGCCCACGGACCAGCTGGTCGGCCCGGAGCGTGCCGACCTGGCGGAACAGCTTCACCTTCTCGTCGCGGAGTGACCGAGCATCGGCGCCGGCCGGCGGTTCCATCGCGAGGAAGGCGACGATCTGGAGCAGGTGGTTCTGGACCACGTCCTTCAGTGCGCCGACCGAGTCGTAGAACTTGCCGCGGCTCTCGACGCCGAACTCCTCGGCCATCGTGATCTGGACCGACTGGATGAAGTTGCGGTTCCACACCGGCTCGAGCAGCGAGTTGGCGAACCGGAACACGAGCAGGTTCTCGATCGCCTCCTTCCCGAGGAAGTGGTCGATGCGGAACACCCGCTCCTCCGGGAACGCCTGGTGGATCACGTCATCGAGCTCGGCTGCCGACGCGCGATCGCGCCCGAAGGGCTTCTCGACGACGACGCGGCCGTGCTCGTGGAGTCCGACCCTGGCGATGCCCTGCACGACGTCGTCGAACAGCGACGGCGGGATCGCCAGATAGAAGATCGGCGCCTCGACATCGGTCAGGGCCTTGGCCAGGCGGTCGAACGTCTCTGCCTCGCGGTAGTCGCCGGCGACGAAGCAAGCCCGTTCGCACAGCGACTCGAGCGCAGCGGGCTCGACCGACTCCACCCGGTCGTGGACCGACTCGCGGATCCGGTCCCGGAGGTCGTCGTCCGACCACTCCGACGACGACACGCCGACCACCGGCACATCGGCCCCGAGCGTGTCGTCGACGACCATCTGGTAGAGCGCAGGGAACAGCTTCTTCCGCGCCAGGTCGCCGGTGGCACCGAAGAGGACGACGGCATCGTTGGTCGTCGTCACGCGCGGTCCTGCCCGTCGCCGTGAACCGTCTTCTCGGTCGCGTCTCCCTCGCTCGACACGACGGCGTGCCCGCCGAACTGCTCCCGGAGGGCGGCGACGGCCTTCATGGCCAGCGATTTCTCGTGCTGCGATTCGAAGCGAGCGAACAACGCCGAGGCGATCGCCGGCATCGGCACACCGATCTCGATCGCGGCCTCGACCGTCCACCGCCCCTCGCCCGAGTCGGCGGCGATGTCGTCGAGGTCGTCGAACCCCGGATGGGCGTCGAGGGCTCGCACGAAGAGGTCGAGCAGCCACGAGCGGATGACCGAGCCCTCCTGCCACGAACGCATGGTCGCGGGCAGGTCGATGTCGAGATCGGCGCGCGCCATCAACTCGTAGCCCTC
>JBBKVY010000116.1:0-4005 GCA_037968675.1 Acidimicrobiales bacterium
CGGAGACGAAACGCGAGCTGCTTCTGTTCGTGGGTGAGGATGCCCGGCACGGTGGTGCTCCTGTGATCGAGAGACTCGGTACTTCACAGGACCAGTGCGCTCACCGGTTGGATCCGCCATACCGAACACGCTGCTCGGGTCCCTGATTCGCCTGTTCAGCGAGTTCCACCTCGGCGTGAGTTGCTTGCGAAGATCGGCACTCGCCCTCACCGTCTCTGCAGCGAAGAACCGTTGGTGGGGTCCGGGACATGCCCCTCGCACGATCGCGCACCCGGCGATGCCTCCTGCGGAGGTCGGGTCGGCGTGACAATCTGGAACGGTGGGCGAGGAGTTCAATGCTGTGTTCAAGGGCGGCGGTGCCAAAGGCATTGCTTACGCTGGAGCTCTGCAGGCCTGCGAGGACGCGGGGATCACGCTACGAGCGGTCGCCGGGTCATCGGCGGGCGCCATCACCGCGACGATGATTGCGTGCGGCTACTCCGCCCGGACATCGGCAGAAAAGATGCCTGAGGCCCTGGCGGCCATCGACAGTCCGGCCCGCGCGATGTTCCGGTTCGGACGATCAAGCCTGCTCGACAATGCGCAACTTCATTGGTGGCTTCGCCGGACCATTGCCGAGAGTGTCCGTGGACAGTTCGAAGGCGAACCGGCCGATTGCACCTTTTCTCAGCTCTTCGACAAGACGGAGATCGAGCTGTTCATCGTCACGATGGATCTCGCCACCGGTCAACCGGTCGTTTTTTCGCATTCGCTGACTCCCGATGTCTCAGTGGCCGCTGCCGTAGTGGCGAGCTCGGCGATCCCTGTCGCGTTCCCGCCGTCCCGAATGACCGCCAACGACGAGATCTATCGGCTTGTCGATGGCGGCGCGTGGGCGAACTATCCAGCGTTCGTGTTTCTCGACGCCGATTTTCGTGCGTACCACGGTCTCCCCCAACTGAATGACGCGAACACGATCGGATTCATCCTCGATACGGTCAGCGCTGACGACGCTCAAGGCGACGTCGCCGACACTTCGGTTTTCGCTCGCGCCCTGCGCCCGATGCGCGGATCGCGTCTTCCGACCGACAGCGGCTCTGCCGTCCGCAAGTTCGGCA
Organism: Acidimicrobiales bacterium; assembly: GCA_037968675.1. Taxonomy (GTDB): domain Bacteria; phylum Actinomycetota; class Acidimicrobiia; order Acidimicrobiales; family Salinilacustritrichaceae; genus Salinilacustrithrix. The sequence continues at coordinate 1,098 of JBBKVY010000116.1, forward strand.
CCTCCGGCGCAGTGATGACCTCGTCGATGCTGCGATGGAGCGCCATCATCGTCCCGGTTCTGTTCGTGATTCTCGCCGTCGCGTGGTTGCGCGCTGAGGTGACCACCGGATTCTCGGTCTTGGGGCGCCTGCCGGAGGCACTCGAAGATCTCTCACTCGCGATCCTTATCACCGTGTTCGCCATCGCCGGCACTATGGCCGTGCTTGTTGCCTTAGTGACTGTTCGGCTCGGCAAGGATCTCCTCGACATCGGAACGGTGGGAGCCAACGCAGCAATGGGGGTAGGGCCGAGCGTGCCCTACTGGGTGGGCACCAATCACGAGGGTTCCGACACCCGCCACATCGCCATTCGAATTCCCGTCCCTCCGAAACTGAAGACGCTGCAGTTCCGTCCGGAAGACTCGCTCATGAACGAAGCGATTTCTGCTGGCTATCAGGCAGCCAGCCAACGCTTGTCGGCCGATCTGAGGCGTCCAATCACGCGGAGTGAGCCCATTGCTGTCGACGCCGCTCACATGACGCGTTCCGTGCCGCGCGGCGTGCGCACCCTGTGGAGGAGGACGGCTGGCCCCGGGGACTCGCTTCGACGGCGATGCTTGCTGTGGCCCGCCCGAGCGGCGAGTCGGTTCGGACGCTGGCTCTACAGCGTGGCTCGGGGGGACACCCTTGTTTCTTGGCTCGTGCTCTTTGCCCTCATTCTGACGTGGACGGCCTATGCCCCGTACTTGGTGCTTCGGAGTCTGGTTGAGCAGGGTGCGCTGGTCACCATTCTGTGGTTGATGTGCTCCGCAGTCGGGGCGCTCGGCACGGCCTGGTTGCTGGCACGCCGTTCCGGGTCCCCAAAGAGGTCAGCCCCAGCGTTCGCCAGGGTGCGCTCGCGGCGACTGCTGGCGTTTGCTGCGTTGTCGCTTGCCGGCGTGACCGCTTTCGCCACGATGATGTTTGCGCGAGACGACGCCTCGATCATCTCGGTGTTGCGAACGAGCAAGGTGGCCGCAGTCGTCGACGACGTACGACAGACCAATGACGGCGGCGTCGAGATCGACCTCAACATTTCACTTTCTTTGGCGGAATTGACCAACAGTTCTGGCGATGAACCATCAGCGAGTGTCCCCCCAACCAGCAACACGACGCGGCTTGGGCGGTGCGCCATAAATCCACAGGCGTGCGAACCGTTCGTGCTCACGGCGCCGCGTGGGTTTCGCGAGACCATAGATCGGCTCCGCCGTGATGCCAGCGGTCGAGTCATCGAGCGATGCCCCGACCGCCTAGGCCGCTGCTTAACTTTCCGAACCGAGGAGACGAATCTGCTGCGCGGCGACGTTCACGTCGTTCGATTCGACGCCCATCGGGGGTTGGCGCTCCTCGAACAGGATCTGTGGAGTCTTGAGCGTCAGGGCTTCGTCTTCGCCGCAGTAGTCCTCGTCTTTGGACCGATGGCGTTGGCCGTTGCGTTCTTCCGTGCATTTCGTTGGCAGCGGCAACGACGTTATCTCGACACGCAACCACGCTGAGGCAAGACGGGACTGCCGCGTGATCCGGTGACAGGTTGGGTTAGGCGGCCTGGGTGGCCTGTGGGGTCATGATGGTCTCGAACTCGATGGGGGTCAATCGGCCGAGGCGGGCTTGTCGTCGGCGGCGGTGGTAGGTGCGTTCGATCCAGGTGACGATCGCGATCCGGAGTTCCTCGCGGGTGGCCCAGCGGCGCCGGTCCAGGACGTTCTTCTGCAACAAGGCGAAGAACGATTCCATGGCGGCGTTGTCGCCGGCGGAGCCGACTTGGCCCATCGAGCCGACCATCTCGTGACGCGCCAACGCCCGGTGGAGTTTGCGGGCGCGGAACTGGCTGCCGCGGTCCGAGTGAAGGATGCAGCCGGCAACGTCACCCCGTCGGGCGACGGCGTTGTCGAGGGCGGCGACCGCGAGACGGGCCTTCATTCGGGAGTCGATCGAGTAGCCGACGATCCGGTTCGAGTACACGTCCTTGATCGCGCACAGGTAGAGCTTGCCTTCGTCGGTTCGGTGCTCGGTCAGATCCGTCAACCACAACTCGTTCGGAGCATCAGCGGTGAAGACCCGACGGACCAGGTCGTCATGCGCGGGTGTCCCGGGCTTGCCGGTCTTGCGGTTGCGGGGCTTGCCGAACACGGACCACCAGGCGTTGTCTCGACAGATTCGCCACACCCGCCAGTCGCCGACGGTGTGGCCGGCGAGGCGGGCTTCGTCAGCGAGGAACCGATACCCGAACTCGGGATCGTCGCGATGCGCGTCGAACAATGCGTTCGCCAGATACGCCTCGTCGAGTTCGGCGTCGGTGACCGGACAGGCGAGCCATCGGTAGTAGGGCTGGCGTGCGATGTTGAGGACCCGGCACGTCACCGTGACGGGGATCCCGTCGACGGCGAGCTCGCGGACGAGCGGGTACATCATTTTCCCGGCAGGTTCGCCTGCGACAGATACGCCGCCGCCCGCCGCAACACCTCGTTCTCTTGTTCGAGCAACCGGATCCGGCGCTTCGCTTCGCAGAGCTCGCTCTGCTCCGCCGCGGTGACGCCGGGCTTGACTCCGTCCTCGACATCAGCGGCCTTGAGCCAGTTCGTCAGACACGATTCCGAGATCCCGAAGTCCTTGGCAACGTCTTTGAGCAACACGCCGGGTTCGCGGTTCCGGGCGACCCGGATCACGTCCTCGCGGAACTCCTGTGGGTAGGCAGCGGGCATGGTGAACATCCTTCCAGCAGCACCTCTCGGCACCACAGATCAGATGTCACCGAACCCCGCGGCAGTCCCTGATGTTCCCGCTGGTCCTCGACCTTGCCGACGACGGGATCCCCGTCACGGTGACCTGCGACGTACTCGGTTTCACACCCCTCTCATTGTGTCTCGGCGCGCTGGCGGGCGCCTTCGAG
>JBBKVY010000117.1:0-10253 GCA_037968675.1 Acidimicrobiales bacterium
GTGTCGGACGCGGCCGGCGATGTGCTCGGGCGTGAGTCGGGGACCGATGACGAGGGCCTGTCGGCGCGCGGGTACGACCGGCTGGTCGGGTACCCCCAGTGGCCATTGTCGATCGGCGCGGGTGAAGGGGATTACGGACGACATGAATCCGATGCCGGAACCCACGAGATCCACTCGGCCGTCGCCACGCTGGTGTTCTCGTACGGACTCATCGGCGCCGTGCTGTTCGGCCGTTTCGTCGTACTTTTCGCCACCTCGCGAACCAGAACGATCAACCTCGTGTTGCTGGGCCTCGTTGGCTACAACCTGTTCCACCAAGGTCTTCGATTCAGATCGTTGTGGCTGGTGCTCGGAATCGCTGCCGTCGCCGGCTGGATCGACATCTTCCCGAGGAATCCGACCCGAACCCCCGAACCGAGAGTCGTGCAGCAGTGACCGCTTCAAGAAACGTCGTCATCATCACGGCCCGCGCCGGGAGCACGTCGATCATCGACAAGAACGTGTTCCCCGTCGGCGACGGACGGCCCATGGTCGGCTACCCGATCCAGGCCGGCCACGATGCCACCACCATCGACCGGGTCTTCGTCGACACCGATGGTGACGCGATCGCCGCGGCGGCCGAGGAACGCGGTGCCACCGTGCTCCGCCGACCCGACGAGTTGGGTGGCGACAGCGTCAACCACGGCGACGTGATCCGCCATGCCGTGCGGACGGTCGACAGCATGGTCGACGGTTTGGCCAACGTCGTGCTGCTGCTCGGCAACACGGTCATGGTCGACGGCCCGCTCATCGACCAGTGCATCGGGCTGCTCGACGCCGAGCCCGAGCTCGACTCGTCGATGACGATCTGGCAGGCCGCCGACGACCATCCGTACCGCGCCATGGAGATCGGCGACGACGGACTGCTGGGCTCGTGGTCGGGCAAGCCGGCGGGCATCAGCACCGAGCGGCAGTCGTACCCCGACATCTACTACTACGACCAGGGCGTGTGGGCGTTCCGCAAGGAGTGCGTCGAGCGCGAGGGTTCGCTCAGCCCGTGGTGGTGGATGGGGGACCGGTGCCGACCCGTCGTCCGCACGTGGATCACGGGCCGCGACATCCATTCGCACTTCGACATCGCCATGGCCGAGGCCTACCTGGCCCAGCGTTCCCACATGGTCGAGCTCGAGGAACGGACCGTGTCCCGGTGAGTCTCTCGATTCGGCCCGTGGTCGCCACCACGACGTCGAGCTTCTGCCCGCCCGACGCCGAACCGCACCGACGTTTGCTGGACGCTGGCTGCGAGATCCGCATCAACCCCTACGACCGCAAGCTGACCGAGGACGAGTCGGTCGAGGTGCTGGCAGGCACCCACGGTGTCGTGGCGGGAACGTCGCCGATCACCTCCCGGGTGCTCGATGCCGCGCCGACCCTCGCCGTCGTGTCGCGTGTCGGGGTCGGGCTCGACTCGGTCGACGTCGCTGCCGTGCACGACCGAGGTGTCGAGTTGTACATCACGGCCGAGGCCGTGCGCGCGCCGGTGGCCGAGCTCACCATCGGCCTGATCCTGTCCGTGCTACGCCAGATCCCGGCTGCCGACCGGATGATCCGCGCCGGCGACTGGCGTCAGGTCAAGGGCCGGCTGTTGTCCGAACGAACCGTCGCCGTCGTCGGATTCGGTGGCATCGGCAGATCCGTCGCTCAGCTGCTCGCGCCGTTCGGCTGCCGGGTGCTGGCCTGCGACGTCGCCGGCATCGACTCCGGGACCGCGGCCGAGTTCGGGGTCGAGGAACGATCGCTGGCTGACGCGCTGACCGAGGCCGACGTCGTCACGGTGCACGTCCCCCTCACCGACGAGACGCGCGGGATCATCGGCGAGGCCGAATTCGGGACGATGCCCGAGGGTTCGATCGTGGTCAACACCGCCCGCGGCGGGGTCGTCGACGAGGCTGCGCTGTGCGGCGCGCTCGACTCCGGGCACCTTGCCGGTGCCGGCCTCGACGTCTTCGACCGGGAGCCCTATTCCGGTCCGCTCACCGACTTCGACAACGTCGTCCTCACCACCCATCTCGGGTCGGCCACCATCGAGGCACGCGACCGGATGGAGAACGAGGCCGTCGAGCGGATCCTCACCGTGTTCCGCCACCGGGGTCTGCTCTGATGCGGACGGTCGTGTTCGGCGGCGGCGGGTTCCTGGGCAGCCACGTCTGCGATGCACTCACGGCCGCGGGTCACGAGGTGACCATCTTCGACCTGGAGCGCTCGCCGTGGCTGTCGAACGGCCAGTCCATGGTGACCGGCAACATCACCAACCGCAACGCCGTGCAGGCCGTGGTCACCGGTGCCGATGCGGTCTACAACTTCGCCGGTATCGCCGACATCGACGAGGCCAGGAGCCGTCCCGTCGACACCATCGAGACCAACGTCCTCGGCAGCACCATCGTGGCCAACGCCTGCGCCAGCGAGTGCGTCGGCCGCTACATGTTCGCCAGCTCCGTCTACGTCTACTCCCGCTTCGGCAGCTTCTACCGGGCCAGCAAGCAGGCCAGCGAACTCATCACGGCGGCGTTCGAGGAGGTGCACGGTCTCGGATACACCATCCTGCGCTACGGCTCGTTGTACGGGCCGCGCTCCGACCCCCGCAACGGCATCCATCGCATCGTGCAGTCTGCGCTCCAGGACAAGGTCGTCGAGTACAGCGGCACCGGCGAGGAGATCCGCGACTACATCCACGTCGAGGACGCGGCGCGGCTCTCGGTCGAGGCCCTCGCGCCCGAGTACGAGAACGAACATGTCGTTCTCACCGGCCCCGAGTCGATGCGGAGCAGTGACCTGTTGATGCTCGTCGCCGAGATGCTCGGTGACGTCGAGATCCGCTACGTCGAACCCCAGTCGTCGGAGCACTACAACATCACGCCCTACAGCTTCCGTCCCCGGGTCGCCCGCAAGCTCGTGACCTCCAGCTACCACGATCTCGGTCAGGGCATCCTCGCCCTCGTGGGAAATCTGCACGACCAGATGCACGCCGACGAGGGATGAACGCCACCGACCTGGCCGCCGTCTTCTTCGACTTCGACGGTGTGATCCTCGAGTCGGTCGACGTGAAGACCCGCGCATTTCGTCAGCTGTACGAGCAGCGGGCTCCGCACATCGCGGACGAGGTCGAAGCCTTCCACCTCGCCAACGGTGGCATGTCGAGATTCGACAAGTTCCGCCACTGGGAGGAGGACCTGCTCGGCGAGCCGCTCACCGACGCCGGCATGGACCGCCTCTGCGCGCAGTTCTCCGCCCTGGTGTTCGACGGCGTCTGCGCCTCACCGTTCGTCGATGGCGCCCGAGAACTGCTCGCCGACCTGTCGACCCGCATCCCGTTGTTCATCGTGTCCGCCACCCCACACGACGAGATCCGGCGCATCGTCGACGTGGTCGGTGTGGCGCCGTTCGTGCGCTCTTCCCATGGATCGCCCACGACCAAGTCCGACTGGCTCGCCCGCCTCCTCGCCGAACACCGTCTGGACGCTGCGTCGTGCCTGATGGTGGGCGACGCCCACGCCGATCAGGTCGCTGCCGCAGCGAACGACGTGCCGTTCGTCGGCCGGCACCGTGACGGCGACGACGCTGCCTTCGATGCCCACGACTGCGTCGACGTCGTCGTCGACCTGGTGGCGCTCGCCGAGGGGCTCAGCGGTTCGCGCTGATGGCCTGGTCGGCGACGCGGGCGCATGCATCGGCGATGCGCTGGGCCGCGTCGGGTGGGCCCAGATGTGAGCACAGATACTTGAGACGGCACTGATCCCACCGCGGATCCGGTGGCTGGAGCAGCGCGCCGAGGGACTTGAAGTCTGGCCCGGCGATCGGGACGCCGATCCCCGCGTCGACGTAGTCGAACGCATAGCCGCCGCGAGGGAGTTCGAGCACTCCCAGCCGACGGCCGGCGGCAAGGGCCTCGATGCCGACGGTCGATGCGAAGACGACGACGCCGTCGACCGAGTCGAAGGACTCCTCGAGGGGGCCGGTGTCGATCTCGGCGCCGTGGGCTGCCGCCAGGGCGGCGAACCGACACGCGTTCTCCTGGGGGTGTCGCCGCACGAGGACATCGATCCCCTGCGACCGGGCAGAGCCCAGGAAGGCGTCGAGTCGTTCGTGCTGTTCCTCCTCGGTGGCGAACCCGAACGCCGACAGGGGGTTGGAACACAGCAGCAGTCGCCGTCCGTCCGACGCGGCACGCTGGATGACGGGCCGTGGCCGCAGCTTCGGATGACCCACCACCTCCACGTCGGCCGACGTGTCGCGGACCGACCGGAAGTACTGGGCGCTCCGCTCGCCCCAGGTCAACACGCCATCGGTGACGGCGCCTCCGTAGGACGCGCCCGCGGCCTCGTCACCCGCGGTGTCGAATCGGATGCCCTCCTGCAACAGGACCGTTCGCACGCCCATCTCGGTGGCCAGTGCGGCGACATCGCCCAGTGGGAAGAACGCGTCGTTCATGGTGACGACCAGGTCGGGACGGTTGCGGAGCCACTCCAGCCGGACCCTCCACGCGACCACGCGTGACACCATGCGCTTCCCAACCGAGCGCTCGCTGCCCGGATCGGAAGCGCCCCCAGTGCCGCCAGCGGGGCCCCCGCGTGCCCGGAGCCGACCGAGCAACGACGGCACGATCTGGCGGACGGTCGCATGGGTGCTCAGCGACGTTGGCGTCACCTCACCGCGGAGCTCGCAGAACGACAGGACGCGTACCCGAGCGCCCGAACGCGCCATCTGCTCGATCGCCCCTTCGACCATGCCGCGATGGTGGCGGCCATTCGAGATGCACACGTCGATGCGTCTCGATCGAGGTCTTGGGGCCGTCAGACGCGTGACCTCGGAGCGCATCTTCGCGGACCGCGATCGCGTCGAGCGGGCATACTCGCTGGAGCCAAGGATGTACCGAAGGTACCGAACCCGAGTTGCGAAATCGCGCATGTCCGCCAGCCACAGCGCGTCCAACGCGAGGCGTGAACGGCTGCGGGCGGCGCGCGCCGTCAACAGGTCGCGAACCGTCGGCGTGTAGTCGATGGTGGGGCCCGTGAGGCCGACGGCCTGATGGGCCACGTCGACGGCAGCTGCGGTCAGTGACCGGACGTCCAGTTCGGCGGCGCGGGCCAACACTTCCTCGAGGCCGGCGCGGCCGACCGTGGACAGGACGTCGCCGTACTGGATCGGGCGTGGCCGGCGATCGCCGAGGACGAGGGAGAGTGCGGCGTGGACCGCGAGGCCGGCTGCATCGGGCACGACCAGTCCGTCGATCGGCGCGGTCCGGGTCAGGAACGCCGTGGCGATCCGGTCGCCGACCGGCGCTTTGATCGGCAAGCGGTGCAGGTCGACGGGCGCCATGTCCGGGTGGACCATCATGACGGCCTTGGAGAACTCGACCTCGGCCGCCTCGGAGTGACGGTGTCCCCCGACCCGTCGGAATCCGACTTCCTCGAGCGCGGCGATGGCCGGCGTGAGTTCGTCCGGACCCACCAGGATGTCGGCGTCGACGAATGACCGCGTGCCCTCGGGATAGGTGGTGGCGGCCAGCGCCACGCCCTTGACGACCACGGCCGCGAGCGATGCATCGTGGAGCGCGTCGGTGGCCACGTGCGCGGTGCGAAGAGCAAGGTCGACCACGCACTGCTCATCGGTTGCGCGGACGCCGAGGTGGTATCGGGCGTCGTCGTCGATGTGGATGGCGCCGGCCTCGACCGCCCGCATACCCGCTCGGGCCAGCCGGAACCCGGTGATGTGGTCCGCGATGGGGACGTCGATCTCCGGGGTGTCCCGTTCGGCGTCGACGTGGCCCGTCGCGGTCCAGCGGAGGATGGCTTCGACCGCGCCAGCGGCCCGTCGGTCAGACACCGTCGTTGGCTTCCCGTCGACCTCGTCGCGGCTCGGGTGGTGGCGCCGAGTCCGGGTGGTAGTAGTAGTAGTACGAGCCGTAGGTGTCGCGCGCGTTCACACCGGTGACGATGACGCCGAGCAACGGTGCCGCAGTCTGGATGAGCATGTCTCGCGTGCGCTCGGCCGCCGGTCGTCCGGTGCTGCGGAACTTGGCGACGGCGAGCACGATGTCGACGCTCGAGGCCAGGTCGAGCGCATCGCTGGTGGACAGGATGGGTGAGGTGTCGATGAGGATGTAGTCGAACGAGCGTCGGGCCTCGGCGATCAGCTTGCGGGTGATGCTGATCAGCACCGTCGGGTCGTGGGTGCCCTTGCCGGCCGTGATCACACTCACGTTGTCGAGGTCACACTTCTGCACCAGGTTGCGAGTGCCGTTCGTCTGTGGCCCGGCCAGGGCGGCCAAGCCCTCCTCCGGGTCGACACCGAGCAGATGGTGCAGGCGTGGTCGGCGGAAGTCGGCCGAGATCGCCAGGGTCCGGTTCCCGACCTCGCCCAGGGATCGGGCCAGATGGGCGATCGAGGTCGTCTTGCCCTCGCCCGGCCCCGGGCTCACCACCATGACAACGGTCGCGCCGCCCTCGGTCGACTCGAGTGTCTTGCGTTCGAGCTCGAGAATGGTGCGGATTCGGCGGTACGCCTCGGTCACCACCGACCCGATCGGCGCGAGGCCGGCCGACAGTGCCTTGCCCGCGTCGGGGATCTCCGACAGCACCGGGACGCCGAAGGCCTCGGCCGCCGCAGCCGACGACTTGAGGCGACGGTCGAGTGCTTCACGGAGGAATGCCAGACCCACACCGAGCATGAGCCCGAGCACGAGGGCAGCCGCCGCTCGGCGGGGAGCGCCGAGCCCGGTGAAGCCGCCGATGGTGGCTTCGTCCGCCGAGGCGGAGGTCAAGGTGATGAACGTCGGTGCCGGGATGCCGGCCGCTTGGACGGCACTCAACCCGTCGATGGCGACCCGATAGGCGTTGAGCGCACTGTCGCGCTCGGCCGCGGCCCGAGGATCGAGCGGGTTGATGGCAACCACGTTCTCCGCCGCGCTGAGCTCGGCGGAGGCCTGGTCGACCTGGGTCTGGAGGATCTGTACCTGCTCCTGGAAGACGACCCGATCGTCACCACCGAACGTGTCGAGCAGGACCTGGGCGTAGGTGTCGGCCACTTCCACGACACGGTCGGCGTCGGAGCCGCGAGCCCGGATCTTCAGGGTCGACTCCACCGGATCAGCCACGGCCTCGACTGTCGTGTCGTCGGTGGGGCCGAGTCGCGATTCGGCCTCGGCGGCCAGGTCACTGTTGGGTGCGGTCAGGACCGTCGCGGTCTGGCTCAGCGTGAGCGGCGCGTTGGTGGTCCGGTTGGGGTTGGTCCCGAGCGCGTGGGTGGCGTCGAAGGTGGCGTCTGCTTCGCGCTCCGTGAGCTCACCGAACCCGACCACGCCGACCACGATCAGCACGGTGACCCCGACGATCAGCTTCCACCGTCGGCGGAGCAGCGAGACCGTCTCGGTCAACGGATGGGCGGTTGGATCGTCAGTGGGGAACATGGGGGCGTGCGGTCTCCAGCCTCACTCGCAGGCGCTGGTGTCGACCCAGCTGCGACGATCCAAGCTACCGGAGCGAGGTGTCCAAACCCTTCATACCCTCGGTCGCCCTCGGTCACGCGGTGATGAGGCATCATCGCAGCGTGGATCCGATGGCCAGGAAGCGACTCCTCGACGTCTTCGTCGCCGGCGCGGCGCTGGTCGTCCTCTCGCCCGTGATGGTGGTTGTTGCGGTTCTCGTCCGGGTACGGCACGGATCACCGATCCTGTTCTGTCAGGAGCGGCTCGGGCTCGACGGCCGGCGGTTCGAGCTCATCAAGTTCCGCACGATGAGCGACGCCCGCGGACCCGGCGGCGAGTTGCTGCCCGATGCCGAGCGGCTGACGTCGCTCGGCCGCTTCCTCCGATCCGCCAGCCTCGACGAGCTCCCCGAACTCGTGAACGTCGTGCGGGGCACCATGAGCCTGGTGGGGCCTCGCCCGCTGCCCGTGAAGTACCGCGACCGGTACACGAGCGCGCAGTTCCGTCGCCACGCGGTGCCGCCTGGTATCACTGGCTGGGCCCAGGTCAACGGCCGCAACGACGCCGACTGGGAGACACGGTTCGTGTCCGATCTCTGGTACGTCGACAACCGTTCCCTGTGGCTCGACGTACGGATCCTGTTCCGGACCGTCCTGGTCGTGCTTCGCCGGGAGGGGATCTCGGCCCAGGGCGAGGCCACCATGAGCGAGTTGCCGCCGCGCCAGGGCCCGAGCGACGCACATGCGCATCGTGCCGGCGAGCCCTGAGGGCATCAGCGTGTGCCTACGCTCTGACCCGTGACCCGCATCTTCCTGTCGGCGCCCGACGTCCGCCCGCTGGAGAAGGAGATGCTCATGGCGGCGGTCGAGTCCGGCTGGGCCGCTCCGGCCGGGCCCGATCTCGATGCGTTCGAGACGGAGACCGCGTCGGTGTGTGGGGTCGACCACGGCGTCGGCCTGGCCAGCGGTACCGCTGCGCTCCACCTCGCGATGCACGCGCTCGGAGTCGGCCCCGGCGACGACGTGATCGTCTCGACGTTCACGTTCGCGGCGTCGGCCAACGCCGTCACCTACGTCGGCGCTACTCCCGTGTTCGTGGACTCGGACCTGACATCGTGGAATCTCGATCCCGATCTCCTGTCGCAGACGCTCGCTGATCGAGCAGCGACGGGCAGGCTGCCGGCGGCCGTGATCGCCGTCGATCTGTACGGCCAACCGGCGGACTACCGCCGCATCGAACCCATCTGCGCCGAGTACGGCGTGCCGCTCATCGAGGACGCAGCCGAGGCCTTGGGCTCGTCCCTCGATGGTCGCCCGGCTGGGTCGTTCGGCCGGGTGGCCGCACTGTCGTTCAACGGCAACAAACTCATCACCACATCGGGTGGCGGCATGCTCGTCGGCCACGACCAGTCGCTGATCGATCGGGTTCGGTTCCTGTCGACCCAGGCGAAGGAGCCCGCACCGCACTACGAGCACCACGAGATCGGCTTCAACTACCGACTCTCCAACCTGCTCGCCGCGTTCGGCCGGGGTCAGCTCGCCGCACTCGACGATCGCATCGCCCGACGACGGTCGTTCTTCGCCCGCTATGTCGACACCTTCGCCGGCGTCGACGGGGTCTCGTTCCAACCGGAGATCGACGGAGGGTTCTGCAACCGTTGGCTGACCTGCGCGCTGATCGACCATGCTGCGGCCGGCTTCAGCGGGGAGGATCTCCGTCTCCATCTCGACCGCGACGACATCGAGGCGAGGCCGACCTGGAAGCCGATGCATCAACAGAAGGCCTTCGCCGCCGCCCCTGCCCACGTCAACGGCACTGCGGATCGCCTCTTCGCCGACGGCATCTGCCTCCCGAGCGGGAGCGGGATGACCGACGACGACTTCGAACGGGTCCTGGACTCCGTCGCGTCGTTCCTCGCTGCGGCGTCGTGACCGGCAGACGTTGATGTGGATCTACGGCGCCGGCGGGTTCGGTCGCGAGACGCACGACGCCTGCCGCGCTGCCGGCCTCGACGTGACCGGATTCCTCGACGACGGCCTGGCCGGCCAGGAGGTACGGCGGCTGCCGGTGCGGCTCCCCACCGACGTGGGGCCGGCTCCGTTCGTAGTGGCGATCGCCGAGCCCACCATCCGGCTGCGCCTTCACGAGGAGCTCGTGGACGACGGGTGGAGTCCGGTCACCGTCGCCGACCCGCGGGCGGTGGTCGGCGAGGGGAGCTCGATCGGCGACGGCTCGATCGTCCTCGCGACCGCGTTCGTGTCGTGCGATGTGCGGCTCGGTCTGGCCACCCAGCTCAACTACGGCGTCACGATCGGCCACGACACCGTCGGCGGCCGAGCCGTCACCGTCCTGCCGGGCGCCAACGTCGGCGGGACCGTGACCCTCGGTGACGCGGTGCTCGTCGGATCGGGGGCGGTCGTGCTCCAGGGCCTGGCAATCGGCGGCGACGCAGTCGTGGGCGCCGGCGCGGTGGTGACCAGCGCCGTCGTGTCGGGAACCACGGTCGTCGGCGTGCCCGCCCGTCCCGTCGACTGACGGATCCCGGCCATATCGGACGGTGGGGGAGCATTGCAACACGTCGGACTCGCCGGTAGTGTCACACGGCTGGCGTGACGCGGGCGCCCTCTGACTGTCTGGAGAGACACCTGTGAATCCCGAAGAACTGACCCGAACCAGAGGCGCGGTCGACGAACGTCGCCGTGACCTGCTGAAGAAAGCCCTGGTCGGCGGCGGTCTGGCGGTGGCCGCGCCAATCGTCACGACCCTCGGCGTGCCCGCCGCAGCGGCCGGA
>JBBKVY010000118.1:0-11689 GCA_037968675.1 Acidimicrobiales bacterium
GAGACACCGCCGTGCCGAACACGCGGATCCGCAAGGCCACGGCCGAACACATGCGTCGATCGGTCGACACCTCTGCGCACGTCTACGTCTCGATCGAGGTCGACTTCGAAGCCGTCGACCGGGTTCGCAGGGCACACAAGGACGCATTCAAGGCCGACGAGGGGTTCAGCCTCACGTACCTCCCGTTCGTCTCGCGAGCGGTCGTCGACGCGATCCGCGAGTACCCGGAGGTCAACGCCAGCTTCGGACCCGACGAGCTGATCATCCACAACTACGTGAACCTCGGCATCGCTGTCGACCTCGACTTCAAGGGTCTGTTGGTGCCGGTCATCGCCGACGCCGACGGGATGCGCATGCGCGCCATCGCACGCTCGGTGAGCGACCTGGCCAGCCGAGCGAGGAGCAAGAAGCTCAGTCCCGATGAGCTCTCCGGAGGCACCTTCACCATCACCAATCCGGGCCCGTACGGCACGACGATGACGCTGCCGGTGATCAACCAACCACAGGTCGCGATCCTGTCGACCGACGGCGTCAAGCGCCGGCCGGTGGTCGTGGCGGCCGACGATGGATCCGAGTCGATCGGTATCCACTCGGTCGGCAACATCACGCTGACGTGGGACCATCGTGCGTTCGACGGGGCGTACGCCTCCGCCTTCGTCAAGCACGTCAAGGACCTGCTCGAGACCATGGACTGGGACCAGGAGCTCAGCTAGCCCCGTCAGCCGGGCCCAGGGTCACGTCGACCGATGCCCACTGCTCGGGCGCCGTGCACGGCCCCAGGACGGTCAACGTGCCACCGGAGCCGGCGAAGTTGACCGATGCGCCGTTGCGCCGCAGCTCGTCGACGCCTTCGAGCGCTTCGGACGGGACCGGTCCGAGCCGACATCTCGCGTCGAGACTTCCCTCGAGGGTGGCGGCGAGGCGTTCCGCGTCTCCGTCGGCGACGGAGCGAGCCGCCTCGTCGGCCAGTCGGGCGAGTTCCTGGAGATCGGCGCGCGCCTCGGCGTCGCCACGCTCGACAGCAGCGCGCAGCACGGCGTGGTAGTCGCCGGATGGCGCCGCCGCGTCCTCGTGCCAGAGCAGGGTGAGCGGGATCTCGGCGCCAGCGTGGACAGCCGTCGCGCTGGCCACACCGCGGCAGTCGGTCAACACGAGACCGCCGAGCACCTGGACGGCGCGATCCGCGAGTCCGGCAGCGATGTCCAGCTCGTCGGTCTCCGCGGTGAGGGCGAGTTGTGCGAGTCCGATCCCGGCCGGCGGGGCTTCGATCTCCCACCATGCGAGGGCTGCTCGCATGGTGGCGATGACGATGGCCGACGAGCCGCCGAGGCCGACGGATCGGGGAATCGTCGTCGACCACTCGAAACCACCCGGCCGACGCGCTGGACGGTCCGGGAGGTGGCGGTCGAGCGTGACGAGCGCGGCGCGGACGAGACGGTCGCCGCCGTCGTAGCCGAGCCGTTGTGTCGTTTCGGCCATCTCCGTCATCGTCGACCACGAGTCGTCGGGCCCGGTGACCGAGAAGTGGTCGCTGTCGGCCACCGTCACCGTGGCCGAGAGGGTGGGAACCGTGACCGAGAGGACGGCGCCGCCGTACCCATCGGATGGGTTGCCGGCGAGGTGTGCCCTCGCGGGGACCTCGATTCGGATGTGGTTCGCGACCCGAGGAGACGCCGTGCCGCACATGGGGACGGATCCTGGCACGGCCGTCCGTAGGCTCGTCGGGATGCGTCGCCGCGTGCTGCTCCCCGTCGCTGCCGTCGTGCTGCTTCCCGTCGTCGTCCTCGGCGTCGAGGTACAACTCGCACGCGTCGCCCCTCGACTCGACGACGAGGTGGGCTTTCGACCGATCGACATCGCGGTCGGAGACGGTCGAGAGGGTCCGGAGATCCTGTGGCTCGGTGACTCGACCAGCACCGGCGTGGGCGCCTCGAAGGTCGAGGACTCGATGGCGTTCCGTGTGGCGTCGATGGGTGACGGCAACGCCAGGCTGGCGATCCTCGGCGTCTCGGGAGCCCAGGTGCACGAGGTCGTCGACGAACAGCTGCCGCAGCTCGTCGATCGTGTCGACGACGGTGACGTCCCCGACGTGGTCTACGTCTCGATCGGCGCCAACGACGTCACGGCACTGACCCGGCGTCCGACGTTCCGGGATCGGTACCGGACGATGGTCGACCAGCTGACTGCGCTGGTCCCCGACGCCGAGATCATCCTCGTGGGGATTCCCGACATGGGAACCGCGCCGAGGCTTCCGGTCCCGCTCCGCCAGATCGCCGGCGTGCGCGCCGGCCAGCTCAACGACGACATCGAGACCATCGCCGACGTCGCCGGACTCCATCACGTCGACCTGGCCCGTCGGACCAGTTCGACCTTCTCCAGCGACCCTGGCCGCTACTTCTCGCTCGACGAGTTCCATCCGAGCCGGGACGGGCACCGCGTCTGGGCCGAGGCCGTCGTCGCCTCGATCGAGGAATCGGCCCGTTAGGACATCCCGGTAGCCTCGGCAGGGTGACGCTACGAACCCGTTGGCTCGGCCGTGTGCCCTACACCGAAGCGATCGAACTCCAGCGGGCGCTCCACCGCGAGCGGTCGGACGATCATCTGCTGCTCCTCGAGCACCCGCACGTGTACACGCTCGGCGTCAGGGCCGACATGGAGCACGTCCTCGTACCACCGGAATCGGTCGGCGCCGAGCTCGTGCGCGCAGACCGAGGCGGCGACGTGACCTATCACGGCCCCGGACAGCTCGTCGGCTACCCGATCCTCACCGTTCCCGGCAAGCGCGGTGGCGGCATGGCCGACACGGTCGCCTACGTGCGATCGGTCGAGCAGCTCGTCATCGACACCCTCACCGAGCTCGGCCTCCCCGATGTCGGACGGCTCACCGACCACCCGGGCGTGTGGGTTGCTCCGGGTTCGGCCGACCCGAGGAAGATCTGCGCGATCGGCGTGAAGCTCACCCGGGGTCGATCGATGCACGGTTTCGCGGTCAACGTCGACCCCGACATGGACTTCTGGGGCCACATCGTGCCGTGCGGGATCACCGACAAGGCCGTCACGTCGGTGGCGGCAGAGGGCGTCGTCGTCACGATGAAGGAGGTGGTCGACGTCGTGGCGCGCCACGCCGCCGAACGATGGGGTGGTGCCGGTCACGAGCGCGCCGACGTCGTCTGGCGCGAGCGGCCCACTGATCTCGCGCCGTTCAGCCGTGGCGCCGGCCCGGGCGAGTCGGTGGGGCGACGAGGACATGCCAGACCGGCGGTCGAAAACGAGAGCCAGCCAGTACGGCTGATCGGACGCCTGGCCGAGGCCGGCGTGCACGACGGCCTCGACATCGCCGACCGCAAACCCGACCATGCCAAGGCGCGGTTCCGGATCACCGACGACTACCTCCGTGTGCGCAAGACGATGCGCGATCTCGACCTGGTCACGGTGTGCGAGGAGGCGGGCTGCCCGAACATCTTCGAGTGTTGGGCCGACGGCACCGCCACCTTCATGGTCGCGGGCGAGCGTTGTACGCGGGCGTGCGGCTTCTGCCTCGTGGACACCCGCAGACCAGAGCCGCTCGACCCGGGTGAGCCCGATCGGATCGCTGAAGCGGTCGAACGGATGGGGCTGACGTTCGCGGTCGTGACGATGGTCGCTCGCGACGACCTGCCCGACGGTGGAGCAGCGCACGTCGCAGCGACCGTACGGGCGATCCGGGCGCGGACGCCTGCGGTGGGGGTCGAGACGCTGATCTCCGACTGCAAGGGCCATGGGTCGTCCCTCGACCTGATCTTCGACGCACGTCCCGACGTCCTCAATCACAACATCGAGTCGGTCGCTCGTCTCCAGCGAGCGGTTCGTCCGGCTGCCGGCTACGCCCGATCGCTGGCGGTCCTGGCTCGGGCTGGCGCCGCAGGTCTCACCACGAAGTCGTCGATCATCGTCGGGATGGGTGAGCGCGACGACGAGGTCGTCCAGACGCTGGCCGACCTGCGCGGCGTCGGCGTCGACATCGTGACCATCGGTCAGTACCTGCGTCCGACGACCAACCACCTGCCGGTGGCGCGATGGGTCGCGCCGGAGACATTCGAGCGGTGGAAGGCGGTCGGCGAGTCGATGGGGATCGGACACGTCGAGGCGTCGCCGCTCACCCGGTCGAGCTATCACGCACGGCAGGCCGCCGATGCAGCCGATGTCGGTTCAGACGTGTCCGTGCAGATCAGCGGCTGAGGACGTCATCGGCCCGAGGCCCGGGTCAGGTCTCCTGGAGTGTGTCGATCTCGTCGTTCAGACCGCTCTCACCGAGGATCCCGACGATCTTCTTGGTCGATCCGTCGTCGTTCACGAAGACCCAGGACGGCTGGGTGACGATGCCGAAGCGCTCCCAGATCGAATCGCTCGCGCCCTGCGGGTCGACGACATGGTCGAACGCGCCGACGTCATGGCGCTCGATGAAGGCGTCGATCTCCTCGACGCTGTCCCGTCCGGCGATGCCGAGGAACTCGACGTCAGGGCGTGCTGCTGTGACCGCTGCGACCGCAGGGGCTTCCCGGTTGCACGACGTTCACCACGGCGCCCAGAACCAGATGACGAGGTCGGAACCGGCGTACTCGCTCACGTCGACCGAGTCACCGGCCACGGTCTGCGCGTCGAACGACAGGAGATCGGCGGGTGTGACGGCGGTCTCGCCGACACCGCCACCACCGTCGTCGCCACCGCAGGCCATGAGGGCGAGAGCAGCGGCGATCAGGCCGGCGAGGAGGCGGGTGCGCACCGGGGGGATGGTAGGGACCGCGAAGGTGGACGCAGGGGTCACGGCAGCTAGTTTCCCGAATCGTGAGTACTCGCCGACTCATCATCGCTGCGCTGCTGTGTGGCCTCGCGATCCTCGTCGCGTTCTCCGTGCAGATCCTGCTCGTTCTCTAGCGCGTCCGGCCCGAGGCGAGCGATCTAGGCGATCCGCGCGTGCGCCCTATGGCCGTAGTGCACGTACGCAGGACGATCCTCGTGTTCGTCCTCCACCATCACGACCAGCGATTCGACACCGGTGTCCGGGTCGGTGGTCACGAACCGGGAGTCATCGACGGGCACGAGCGTCAGGGTTCGTTCGCTCATGCCTGCCATCGAGAAGAGTTCGTCGGGGATGATCGTCATCCGCAACGTGTCGTCTTCGCCGCCAGCGATGGCCAGCCGCTGGTGCATTCGCTCGTAGATCCCGGAGCAGGCACCCGGGTCGGGCCGCTCTCCCATGGGCAGCGCTGCGGGAAGCGGTGTCGGAGTCGCGTCGAGCAGTTCGGCGCCGACGGTCTCGAACACCGCTTGTGCGACGTGGTCACCACGACCCGAGTTGGTGAGCACGACCACTGCGGCACCGGCGGCCGGCAGGACACGGAGGAAGGCGCGCTGGCCGACCGTGTCGCCGTCGTGCGCGAGTACGTCGACGTCGCCCCAGCGCTTCACGTTCCAACCCAGCGCCCACTCGTCGCGTGAACCGGGGACCTCGACCTGTGGTTCGGTCATCTGTCCGAGCGCGCGTCCGGGCAGGACCTGCTTGCCCTCGAGGCTCTTGCCGCCGTGGAGGTGGAGGCGGGCGAAGTCGAGCACGTCGCCGGCATCGGCGATGATCCCGCCGATGGGGACGTTGAACCGGGCGAGCGTCCAGGGATTGACGTGCACGCCGTCGTCCGCGTGGTGATGCCCGGCGGCGACGCGATGGACGATGGCCTGTTCGGCCAGTGTGACCGTCCGGCGCAGCGCGGCCGGCCGCAGGAGGCGTCGCTGGAGCGCGCGTGTGTAGTGGTCTCCCGTGGCTTCCTCGACCAGCCGCCCGAGCACGCCGTAGCCGGCGTTGCAGTAGCTGAACAGGTCGTCGGGCGGGTGGACCTGCCCGACGTCCTCGAGTGTCGACACGTAGCGCCACAGGGCATCGGGGTTGCGACCGCAGTCGAGGAAGTGGTCGCCCTCGATACCGCCGGTGTGGCTGAGCAGGTTGCGCGGAGTGATCGACACGGTCGCGGCATCGTCGAGGACGCGGAACTCCTGCAGCGCACCACGCACCGGCTCGTCGAGCTCGACGACACCGGCGTGGACCAGTTGCATCACCAGCGTTGCGGTGTACACCTTCGAGATCGACCCGATCTGGAAGAGCGTGTCGGGAGTGACGTCGATGCCGGTCGAGGTGTTGGCCAACCCCGACGCGACGATGGACCGTTCATCGCCCCGCAGGACGCCGACCACCACGCCCGGCACGCCATGCGCGGTGCGGGTGTCGTCCACGAGCGCTTGGAGCGTCGGTTCGAACGCATCGAGTGCAGGCATGACGGGAGCAGGGTAGTGGGTGGCGACCGCCGCGACCCGTGCCCACGACGATGGCGGGACGCTGGTGGCGGCGCCGTAGCCTGCCCCCATGTTCGCCGACCGCGTCGACAGGGTCCGGGCAGGCATGCAGACGCTCGGCATCGACGTCGCGCTGCTGTCCGTCGGACCGGAGTTGCCGTACCTCACCGGCTACGACGCGATGCCGCTCGAACGTCTGACGATGCTCGTTCTCCCCAGAGACGGGCTCGCGACGTTGGTCGTCCCCCGGCTCGAGGCACCGCGGGTCGTGGAGCGCCCGGAGGTGTTCTCCGTCCGGCCGTGGGGCGAGACCGAGGATCCGGTCGAGATCGTGGCCGGACTCGTCGGCTCGGCCCGGTCGCTCGCCATCGGCGACCGCACGTGGGCGCGCTTCCTGGTCGATCTGCAACGGGCCCTCCACGGTCGTTCCTGGTCACGGTCGGCCGATCTCGTCGGACCGGTCCGGGCGATCAAGGACGACGCGGAGATCGCCGCCCTGCACTCGGCGGGCGCTGCGGCTGACCGCGTCGCCTCACAGCTCCAGGGCGGTGAGATACCGCTCCTCGGCCGTACCGAGGCCGAGGTGTCCGCCGACATCGGTCGTCGACTCGTCGACGAAGGTCATCATCGCGTCAACTTCGCCATCGTGGCCGCAGGTGCGAATGCCGCATCTCCACACCACGAGCCGGGATCGCACGTCATCGAGCGGGGCGAGGCGGTGCTCTGCGACTTCGGTGGGACGATGCCCGGTCCCGGTGGCGTGGGGTACTGCTCGGACATGACTCGGGTCGTGGGCGTCGGGTCGGTTCCGTCCGAGCTCGCGCGGGCCTACGAATCGCTGCAGACGGCCCAGCGGTCCGCCGTCGCCGGCGCAGCGGTGGGCGTCACGTGTGCAGCCGTCGACGCGCTCGCACGCGATGCCCTGACCGCAGACGGCTGGGGCGAGTGGTTCATCCACCGCACCGGGCACGGCATCGGCATCGAGGAACACGAGGACCCCTACATCGTCGTCGGCAACGACGAGCCACTGGCGCCGGGGCACGCGTTCTCGGTCGAGCCCGGCATCTATCTCCCCGGTGCATGGGGCATCCGACTCGAGGACATCGTCATCGCCAGCGACGAGGGACCGCAGGCCTGCAACCAGGCCGACCACGACCTCGTCGTCATCGACGCGTGATCGAGCTCTCGGCCGCCACCTTCTGTCTCCAGTGGGCGACGGGTGGGCTCGCGTTCCTCTGGGTGACGACACGTCGCCGTGAGGTCGGTGTCGGGTACGGCTGGTTGATGCGGACGAGCTACGGGGCGATCGCCGCGATCGGCGTGTTCGTCGGCCTCCGCTACGACGATGCGTTGGCCCGCGAGCTGCTCGGTGCGGCGACGGTCGTCGCCACCCTTGTGGCACTGGTGGTCAGCGTCGTCCGGCGCCGGGCCGGCGTCGCCGGCGAGCGCGAACGGGTGGCCGTGAAGTCGGCACGCGTCAGCGAGATGACCGGTATCGAACGCGACATCGACGGACCACGGGACGACGTGGCGGAGTTCCCTCCCGGTCTCGACCTCGTGGCCCCGGCAATCGGCCTCGTCGGTCTCGTGGTCGCTGCCGGCGTCGGCGGGGGACCGTTCGCGCTGTCGCTGCTCCGCCTGCTCGCGGGTGCCGCGTTCCTCGGTGCGGTCACCGACGCCATGCTCCTCGGGCACTGGTACCTCGTCCAACCCGGCCTCCGACGCGAGCCGCTTCTCGAACTGGTTCGCTGGACGGCCATCACCTGGCCGGTCGAGGTCGCGGCCATGCTGATCCCGACCGGGATGTTCGCAGTCCTCAGCGGGTCCATCGACGACGGCTACGGGGGCATCCTCGGCTGGTTCTGGATCGCCTGTGCGGTCGCCACCATCGTCCTGGTCGCCGTGACCCGCGCCGCGCTGCGAGAGCGGTACTACTCGGCGGTCATGGCCGCCACCGGCCTGCTGTACCTCGCCATCCTCACCGCATTCGGCACCGACCTCGTCGCGCGGGCGGTGCTGTCTTGAGCTTCCTCCTTCGCTGCGCTCAGTCCGGGGAGCTCACACGTTGGCACGGAGCTGGCGGTCATCGTCCCGGTGACCGGTCGGCTGGCGCCTCCCTCCGGGCCGCGTTGCATCGAGCCTCGCCCTCGCTGCGCTCAGTCCGGGGAGCTCTCCAGTAGCGGTTTCGGGGCGTTTGCGGTTCACTGAGGGCATGCCACGCGCCATCTGGAGTGGGTCGATCAGCTTCGGCCTGGTCAACATCCCCGTGAAGCTGTACAGCGCGGTCAGTCGCAAGAGTGTCCGCTTCAACCAGATCGACCGCCACACCGGATCGCGGATCAAGTACAAGAAGGTGTCGGCTGAGTCGGGTGACGAGGTCGACAACGACGACATCATCAAGGGTTACGAGCTGCCGTCGGGCGAGTACGTCACCGTGTCCGATGACGAACTGGCACAGCTGGATCCGAAGGCGAGCAGGACCATCGAGATCGAGGAGTTCGTCGACCTGGGGGAGATCGACCCGCTCTTCTACGACTCGGCCTACTACCTGGCACCCGACAAGGCGACGGTCAAGCCGTACGCCCTGCTGTCCCGGGCCATGGAACAGTCAGGCAAGGTGGGCATCGCTCGCGTGGTGATGCGGACCAAGCAGTATCTGTGCGCGGTGCGCCCCCAGGACGGATCGCTCGTCATGTCGACGATGGTCTACGCCGACGAGATCAATGCGCCCGAGCAGATCGCCGAACTGGCCGAGGTCGGCGACGTGGAGGTCTCCGACAAGGAACTGACGATGGCGAACCAGCTCATCGAATCGCTGAGCGAGGCGTTCGATCCTGCCAAGTACGAGGACACCCACCGTGAGCGGGTGCTCGACGTGATCGAACGCAAGGCAGCTGGGGAGGAGGACATCATCGCCACCCCGGAGCCGCAGGAAGACAAGGTCGTCGACCTCATGGCCGCGCTGGAGGCCTCGGTCGCCGCCGCCAAGGAGGCGCGGTCACGACACCCGACCACCGCCGAGCCCGGCTCGGTGTCGAGCGAGGAGATGGCCGGCGACTCGGACTCGGACGACGAGGCAGCGAAGTCGGCCTGACGGCCCGATGGACACCGTCGTCGAACTCGAGGGCGAGCGTCTGCGTGTCCGCAACCTCGACAAGGTGCTGTACCCGGCAGTCGGCTTCTCCAAGGCGGAGGTGATCGACTACTACGTGCGCGTCGCTCCGGCGATGCTCCCGCACCTTGCCGGACGCGGCGTCACACTGCGCCGATATCCCGACGGCGTCGACGGCGACTCGTTCTTCGAGAAGCGCTGCCCCGCCCATCGACCGGAGTTCGTCCACACCGTGCTCGGCCCGGGCGACCGCAACGGCGGGATCGACTACTGCTGCATCGACTCGCTCCCTGCATTGGCCTGGGTGGCGAACATGGCCGGGCTCGAGATCCATGCCCCGATGGCGACGGGCGACGACATCGAGTCACCGCGCGCCTGCGTCTTCGATCTCGACCCCGGGGCACCGGCCGACATCACCGACTGTGCCCGGATCGGACTCGCCATCCGCGACGTGCTCGCCGGCGTCGGTCTCGCGTGTTTCCCCAAGACGTCCGGCTCGAAGGGGATGCAGTTGTACGTGCCCCTCAACCGACCACACACGCACGAGCACGCGAGTGACTTCGCGCACGCGGTTGCCCAGGTGCTCCAGAAGCATCGGCCCGAGGACGTGACCTCGGTGATGGCCAAGAAGGTCCGGACCGGCAAGGTGTTCATCGACTGGAGTCAGAACAGCGGACACAAGACGACGATCGCCGTCTACTCCCTGCGAGCCCGGCCCGAACCGACGGTGTCGACACCGGTGACGTGGGACGAGGTGAGCGACACGGCCGACGGCGACCCGCTGTCGTTCACCGCACCCCAGGTCCTTGCGCGAGTCGCCGACGTCGGCGACCTCTTCGCCCCGGTCGACACGACGGAGCAGGACCTGCCGCCGGCATAGCGATCCCGTCGTCCACCCGATGTCCCACCATGTGCCGTGCCCACCGGTGGCTACCGAGCGACGAAGTACTTGGCCCGGGGGTGGTGGCAGATGAGCGCAGAGGTCGACTGCTCGGGCTGATACTGGAAACCGGTGTCCTCGCTGACCTCGAGGCCGATGCGGTCAGCGCCGAGGAGTTCGGCCACGAGTTCGTTGTCCTCGAGATCGGGGCACGCCGGGTACCCCCACGAGTAGCGACCACCGTGGTACTTCTGGCGGAACATGCCGTGGAGGTCGATCTCTGCCGTGTCGTCGATGCCGAGCTCCTCTCGGACACGCTGGTGCCACAGCTCCGCCTGGGCTTCGGCCATCTCGACACCGATGCCGTGGAGCTTGAGGTAGTCCTGGTACTTGTCGGCGGCGAAGAGCTCTGCGGTCCGCTCGCTGACGGCATGCCCCATGGTCACGATGTGGAACGCCGCCACGTCGATCTCTCCGGTCGGATTGAGGGCGGTGTCGACCGGCCGGAACATGTCGGCGATGCACAGAAACGGGGCCTTGCGCTGGCGGGGGTAGGAGAACCGGCAGCGTTCTTCGGTGGCGGTCTCGTCGGTCCAGATGACGAGGTCGTCGCCGTCGGCGTTGGCCGGGAAGTAGCCGTAGACCAGTGCGGGCTGGAGCAGGCCGTCGGCCTTGGCCTGGGCGAGTTCGGCCCGGAGTTGGGGACGGATGCGCTCCTTGAACTCGGCGTCGGCCTCCTTGGACCCGTCCGCGAGCGTCTCGGGGCGGAACTGCCACTGATTGCGGAACAGGGCGGTCTCGTTGATGTAGCCGGCGATCTGATCGAGGGAGATGCCCTTCACGACCTGACTACCCCAGAACGGTGGCGTGGGGACCGGGTTGTCGGTGACGACCTCGGGGGAGCGGGCCGGGATCTCGATGCCGGGATCGTCGACCGGCTCGTCGAGGCCGGCGCGGGCACGCACGGTCGACTCCGACGGGACGATGCCCCAGTCGACGTCGTCGTCTTCGGCACCTGCTCGGATGGCGCCGAGTCGGTCCATCGTGTGCAGTCCCTCGAACGCGTCGCGTCCGTAGAAGAGTCGACCCTCGTACACCTCGCGCAGGTCGCGCTCGACGTAGCTGCGGGTGAGTGCGGCGCCACCCAGGAGGATCGGGATGCCTCGCACCGGATCGTCGGAATCGCGCTGGTTCAGCTCTTCGAGGTTTTCCCGCATGATCAAGGTCGACTTCACGAGCAGGCCAGACATGCCGATGGCGTGCGCCTTGGTCTCCTCGGCCGCCCTGAGCATGTCGCTGATCGGCACCTTGATGCCGAGGTTGTGCACCTCGTAGCCGTTGTTGGTGAGGATGATGTCGACCAGGTTCTTGCC
>JBBKVY010000119.1:0-3754 GCA_037968675.1 Acidimicrobiales bacterium
ACCGGCCGGCGCCGGCCGGTGCCCGTCACCGTGCGCTCGTGCGGGGACTCGTGGGCGGCGCAGCGCTGGGAGCGCTCGTCGCCGCGGTGGCATGGACGCTCGGATGGGCGTCGCTGCTCGCCGTCCCCGCCGCGTCCGTGTGCGGTGTCGGCTGGGGGGAGGCCTACTACCGCGGACTCGGCGCCGGAGCGTCCGGAGAGGGCGAGGTCCTGCACAGCCGGTCCGGCGCGTTCTCTCGACACCACGCCATCGTCCCGGTCGGTCGGGTGCAGTCGACCGCAGTGGACTCGTCGTGGTTCCAGCGCCGTCGCGGACTTGCGACCGTCCGCATCGACCTCGCCGGCGCCCAGGTCGGCATCATCGATCGGACCGGAGAGGATGCGAGCCGTCTCGCGACGATCGCACTCCCGGGATGAAAACGGGTGAGGCCCCCGTACGCATACGGGGGCCTCGGTCGGATGACTCGCTCGTGCCGCGAGTCGTGCGGGTCACACCTCGATGAAGATGCACTCGCCGGGGCATTCCTCGGCGGACTCGATGGTGGCTTCTTCCTGCCCAGCGGGGACCGGCGCAACCGCTTCGGCGCCGGCGGGGTCGCTGAGGATCTTGTCGCCGTCCTTGACATAGGCGAGGCCGTCGTCGAGGAGTGCGAAGACGTCGGGGGCGATCTCCTCGCAGAGACCGTCGCCGGTGCACAGATCCTGGTCAATCCAGACCTTCATGTCGCTGTCGCCCTTCCTTGTCGTTTCCATGGCGGGGTGCGTACTGATCGATGCCGTCACCCTACCGGCTCGCCGAATTGACGCGGCAACTCCCTTGCAAACGTCGACATCTCGTCATCGGAACACGATGGTCATCGACGCCGGCACCCGGTCGACGGGGGACCGGTGTATGGTCCGCGAACGAGCCCAGGAGGAGCGCACGATGTCTGACAACGATGCCCCCGATGCCAGCGAACGGGACCAACTCCTCGCCCTCGAGGAGGAGGTGTCGGTGCTCCGCAAGCGTCTCCAGGACGCACCCAAGCGGGTCCGCACCCTCGAAGAACGGCTGCTGGAGACCAAGGGCCAGCTCTCGCAGGCCGTGTCCCAGAACGAGAAACTGACCTACACCCTGCGCGAGGCGCGCGAGCACATCGCCGCGCTGCGTGAGGAGGTCGACAAGCTCACGCAGCCTCCCTCCGCGTACGGAACGTTCCTCGGCATGAACGACGACGGCACTGCCGACGTCCACGCCGGCGGACGCAAGATGC
This sequence comes from Acidimicrobiales bacterium, assembly GCA_037968675.1. Classification (GTDB taxonomy): domain Bacteria; phylum Actinomycetota; class Acidimicrobiia; order Acidimicrobiales; family Salinilacustritrichaceae; genus Salinilacustrithrix. Next base: position 1,253 of record JBBKVY010000119.1, read on the forward strand.
GCGTCGCGGTCCACCCGGAACTGCTCGACGCGGCCGGGACCATGGCCCAGGGGGCCGAGGTCGTGCTCAACGAGAGCTTCAGCATCATCCTGTCGCGGGGTGCGGAGGGCCAGGGCGAGGTCGTCACGCTGAAGGAGATCCTCGACGACGGACGCCGCGCGCTGATCGTGGGACGGGCCGACGAGGAGCGAGTCGTCGAGTTGGTCGAGACACTCGTCGGTGAGCGACTGCGGTCCGGTGACACGATGCTCCTCGAGACCCGAGCGGGCCTGTTGCTCGAGAAGCTTCCCCGGCCCGAGGTCGAGGAGCTGGTGCTCGAGGAGGTACCGGACGTCCGCTACGAGGACATCGGCGGCCTCGACGACCAGATCGAACAGATCGCCGACGCGGTCGAACTTCCTTTCGCCAACCAAGAGCTCTTCGCCGAGTTCGAACTGCCGGCCCCGAAGGGGATCCTGCTCTACGGGCCTCCCGGGTGCGGCAAGACGCTCATCGCCAAGGCCGTCGCCAACAGTCTCGCCAAGAAGGTGGCCGAGGCGACCGGGAACGAGGCCCGCAGCTTCTTCCTCAACATCAAGGGTCCCGAGCTGCTCAACAAGTACGTCGGCGAGACCGAGCGCCAGATCCGGCTCGTCTTCCAGCGGGCGCGGGAGAAGAGCGAGGAGGGCTGGCCGGTCATCGTCTTCTTCGACGAGATGGACTCGATGTTCCGCACGCGAGGCTCGGGCATCAGCTCCGACATGGAGTCGACGATCGTCCCGCAGCTCCTGGCAGAGATCGATGGCGTCGAATCACTCAAGAACGTGATCGTGATCGGCGCGTCCAACCGCGAGGACCTGATCGATCCCGCCATCCTGCGCCCCGGCCGCCTCGACGTGAAGATCAAGATCGAGCGGCCGAACGAGTCGTCGGCAGCACAGATCTTCGGCCAGTACCTCACCGCCGACATCCCCATCGACGCAGACGCCATCGGGGATCTGGGCGGTGGCGACGTGCACAAGGCGATCACCTCGATGATCGAGACCACGGTCGAGGAGATGTACTCGACCGACGATCGCAATCGATTCCTCGAGGTCACGTATCAGAACGGCGACAAGGAGCTGATGTACTTCAAGGACTTCAGCTCCGGCGCGATGATCGAGAACATCGTGCGCCGGGCCAAGAAGCTGGCCATCAAGCGGCTGCTCGCCGACGGGACCAAGGGCATCCGGACCGAGGACTTGCTGGCGTCGATCAAGCAGGAGTTCAAGGAACACGAGGATCTGCCGAACACCACGAATCCAGACGACTGGGCGAAGATCTCCGGCAAGAAGGGCGAGCGGATCGTGTACGTGCGGACGCTCATCCAGAAGAGCGACGAGGACTCCGACCCGCAAGGCGGACGTTCGATCGAGCGCGTTGCCACGGGCCAGTACCTGTAGCCAGTACCTGTAGGAGGAACGGCGTGGCATTGCGACCATGGGCCAAGACGATGCAGTCCGAGGCCGAGAAGATGCCCGAGACGCTCGCCACCATCCGCGAGGCCGCCGACAACTTCAAACAGGCCAGCGTCGAACTGTCGGAGGTGGTCGAGACCCTCAAGCGGGTGACCTCTGCGCTCGACGCCGCCGGGCTCCGGCAGGCAACCGACGTCATCCGGACCTCGAGCGAGGCGATGCGCCTCACCGCCACCGACATGGAGTCGGCGCAGAAGAACTTCAAGGCCATGAACGAGGCGTTCGTCAACGGCATGAGCAAGCTCCCCGGCGGCGAGATGTTCAAGGCGTTCCGCTTCCCGCGCTGACCCCCTCGAAAATCGCTGTCAGAAGGGTCCGGATACCGGACCCTTTTCACAGGGATTTTCCCGTAGGTTCGGCGCGTGGCTGTGCCCAAGATCGTTGGCGTCGAGACCGAGTTCGGGATCTTCGTCCGTGGACGGGCCGAGTCGAACCCGATCTCGGCCTCGTCGATCCTGATCAATGCCTACGTCCAGGACCTGGTCCGGTCCGGTCAGGCGGCCCGGACCGCACCACGGGTCGGCTGGGACTTCGAGGACGAGATGCCCCACAACGACGCACGGGGCAACACCCCCGCCGGTGCGAGCCCACCGGAGGTCGAGACCCATCTGGTGAACGCGGTACTCACCAACGGCGCCCGCTACTACGTCGACCACGCCCATCCCGAGTGCTCGACTCCCGAGTGTGCCGATGCGCTCGAGGTGGTGACGTGGGACCGTGCGGCCGAAGAAATCCTCCGGAGGTCGATGACCGCAGCGCGCGCACTCCTGGGTGCCGACGAGGAGATCGTCGTCCACAAGAACAACTCCGACGGCAAGGGCAACAGCTATGGCTGCCACGAGAACTACCTGCTGGCGCGAGACGTGCCGTTCGGTCGCATCGTCCGGCAGATCACCCCGTTCTTCATCAGCCGGCAGGTGTTCTGCGGCGCAGGCAAGGTCGGGACCGAGGCCCCGGGGCTGACGTCGGACGACGTGCCGTATCAGCTGTCGCAGCGCGCCGACTT
>JBBKVY010000120.1:0-3026 GCA_037968675.1 Acidimicrobiales bacterium
CCCGACAACCTGGGCGCCGTCGCTGACACTGAGCTCGACAACACCAGCCGCAATGGACAGCGCGCTGATCGGTCCCTCGATGGTCAGCTGTCCGGAGTCGGGAACCTCGGCGCCTGTCATCGCGAACGTCGGGATCACCGGCGGCGCCTCGCACCGCGTGTCGGCGGCGCCGTCGCTGACGCCGGGGGAGTCGCCACAGGCCGAGGCCAGTATCGCGATGACCAAGCAGAGCGCCGCCCGGCTCGGCACTGCTCCGAGACGGTGGTGTGACGAGGGGTTCATGCGGGTTGGACGAGTGCGAGGGGCGGTTGGTTCCTCTCTTTCGAAGGTAGTCGAGGAACGATCCGGAAGGACTAGCTCGACAAACTGTCTAGTCGCGGGTACTGTCTCAGGAGTACATCGGCAAACTGAATAGTGACGGCCGGTGCGGACGGGAGGAGGGAACCACGTGGCACGACACCGAGACAAGCGCAGCCAGTGGCTCAAGGGCATTCTCGACCTGTGCGTGCTGGGGATCCTCGTCGACGGCGAGGCGTACGGGTATGAGATCGCAGGACGGCTCGCCGTCGACGGCATCGGCGAGATCAAAGGCGGCACCCTCTACCCAGCGCTCGCCAAGCTCGAAGAGGACGGCCATGTCGTGGCCACCTGGCGTACAGGCGACGGCGGACCGAACCGCAAGTACTACAACATCACCCAGACGGGCGCCGACTACCTGGCCCTCGAGTCAGTGGGTTGGCAGACCCTCTCCGACGCAGCCGCTCAACTGATGGGTCTGCGCGAACAAGTTGAAAGGCACTGACATGACCGACGCCAACTGGCACTTCCTCGCCCAACTCGTCGTCGCACTTCGGCAGCACGGTGTACGCGGCGCCCGGATCGGCGATCACGTCGCTGAGATCGCCCAGCACCTCGACGACAGCGGCGCCGACCCGGTCGCCGAGTTTGGCGCGCCCGGAGAATTGGCGGCACGGCTCGCGGACGACGAGCAGCGGATTCCGGCGTGGATGCGCTCGTTCGCGATGCGACTCGCAACCATGACGCTCGCCATGGCCGGCGTCGCGATCGGGATGTCCGCGCTCTTCGGCGACGAAAAACGAGCATCAGTGACGCTCGGCGGCATCATGGGCGCCGTGGGATTGGGGTTGCTGATCGTCACGCTGTCCCGACTCCTCGTCGACCGACTGGACGGACGCTCGGCCTGGTCCGCGGTGCGCTGGCCGATCGTCGTCGTCTGGTTCGGGGGTTCGGTGCTTGTCTCGATCGTCGGAGCGGCCGATTACGTCATCGCCGAATGGTCGCGATCAAACGCGCTGATCGTGGCAGTGCTGCTGCTCGGGTTCGGCATCGGATTCGCCGCGCTCGCCGACTCTCCCATCCGTTTCCCGCCCCACGCGGGTCACCTCGACCGCCTCCGTCGCGGCTTCCTCGCCGGACACGCACCGACGCCCCCGCCCAGCCACTGAGGTGAGTTCCTCGGAGCGACGTCGTCGAACTCCGAGCCGACCGAACGCCGGGGCAGGACCTGGCGACCGACGTTCGACCCTGGTGGTCGCAGACCGATAGACGGACAATCAGGGAGGACCGAGGAAGGAGTTCGCCATGCGTTCGCTGCGCGTCGGGGTCGTGATCGGCCTCCTGCTGACGGCGTCAGCGTGCGGCGGCGATGACTCGGCCGACACTGCGACGTCCTCGTCGACGCCGGCGGTGGCGACCACCGACGCGACCGGACCAGCGCCGACCGCGCCAGCGACAACCGCGCCAGCGACGGCGGCGGTGACGACGACGGCGCCCAGCGGGACGATCGAATCCACCACCACGACCATGCCGGTTCCGACCCCGACGACCGAACCGACGCCGACGACCGAACCGACCTCGACGACCGAGCCGGCGATGGTCGAGGTCAAGGTGTACTTCTTGCGCGGCGAGCGGTTGGTGATCGCCCACCGGCGGGTGGCGGTGCCCGCCGTGCTGCGTGGTGCGCTCTCGGCGGTCCTCGCCGGCCCCACGACAGCCGAACGGGCGGCAGGCCTTTCGACGGAGATCCCACCAGGAACGACGCTGCGCGACGTCAGCCTCGCTGACGGCCAGGCGATCATCGATCTCGCCGACGACTACGACTCCGGCGGCGGCACCCTCTCGATGACCGCGCGTCTCGGTCAGGTGATCTTCACCGCGACCCAGTTCGACAACATCGACCGGGTCGTCTTCTGGCTGGACGGCGAACCGGTGCAGTTCTTCGGTGGTGAGGGGATCATGCTCGCCGAGCCGCAGACGCGGACTCATGTCGACCGTGCATTCACCGGGGGGATCCTCATCGACACTCCGGTGCCGGGGACGACCGTACGCAGCCCGTTCATCATCACTGGCGAGGGAGATCTGTTCGAGGGCTACTCCGCCCTCTGGGTCTGGCGCGATGGTGAGCAGATTGCCGGGCCGTTCGGCGTCAGTGCCGGTGCCTGGGGGATGTGGAGCGAGTTCGAGACGACTGTCACGCTCGACGTAGCGCCAGGTCCGATCGAGCTGATCGTCGACGACGGCAGCGGGTGCACCCCGGGCGATCCCGAGTGCGGTGAGCCGAACCCGGCCATCGTCCCGTTGACGCTGGCCGAGTGATGTTCAGGCCTGCTGTGTGTGATCCGAGTGCGTCCCTCAGCTGTGTGTTCGCTGCCCGCCTGCGTGCAATGATGTGCGCAGAATTCCCATCGTTCCTCCGGAGGTGCTCGTGAATCAGCAGTCGCAGGGTTCGCTCCCGTTTCAGGTCACACCGAAACTCGTCATCGGCGTGGTCCTGACGTTGTTGTTCTTCATCTTCATGCTGCAGAACACTGGGCCGGTGCAGGTGAAATTCCTGTTCTGGAGCTTCGAACTCCGCCGCATCATCCTCATGCTCTTGAGTGCGGCGATCGGCGTCGGGATCCGAGAGCTCGCCGTGTACCTCTGGCGCCGGCGAACAGCGGTGGCGGCCGCGATGTCGGGCAACGACGACGCCGCCTGACCGACCCCGGTCTCACCGACGAGCGCTG
>JBBKVY010000121.1:0-4351 GCA_037968675.1 Acidimicrobiales bacterium
CAGGTACGCGAGTTGGGGTTGCTCCGCGGCGGGTTCTGGTCGGCGGCCTATGGCTACGCCGTGGACGACCGCGAACTCGTGGTCCGGTTCGGGCGGGACGGCACCGGCTTCGAGATGGACCGTGCCGCCATGGCGTTCGATCGTCCGCACCTCCCGGTTCCGGCGGTGTACGACGTCGGTGCGGCGTTCGGCGGAGCGTTCGCGATCTCCGCTCGCCACCACGGCAGCTTCCTGGAGGACCTGGACGTCGGAGATGCCGCCGTGGCAGGGGCACCGGTGGATCGGCTTCTCGCTGCATTTCGCGACGCCGGATCAGGCCGGGACACGCCGAGTGAGTGGTACCCGGTGGACGCCGGCCGTCGATCGTCGACGTGGCATCAGTGGCTCCACGATGGTCTCGTCGACGATCCGACCCGCACGGTCAGCGGTTGGCGCCGCACCCTCGCCGAACAACCCAGGATCGACGTGCTCTTCGATGCGTGCGCGACCCGGATTCGCCAGTTGACGGCGGCCTGCCCCGAGCGCCGTGACGTCGTGCACGGCGACCTTCTCCACCAGAACGTGCTGCTGTCCAGCGACCTCGAGTCGGTCTCGGCGGTGTTCTCCTGGAAGTGTTCGGTCAGAGGTGACTTCCTCTTCGACGTCGCGTGGTGCACGTTCTGGGGCCCGTGGCATCCCGGCATCGAAGCGCTCGACCTGTGGGGTCGGACGTGGGCGGCACGAGACCTCGACGCGACGGATCTGGTCGATGCGGCCCTGCGTCACCACTGCTACGAGCTCCACATCGGGTGCACGCACCTCGGTTGGACTGCATGGACGGGGAACGTCGACGAATTGGCAGCGGTCGCGACGCGGCTGGCCTACGTGCTCGAACGAGGTCCGCTCGACCAGCCTCAGGGGCAGTGACCTACTACGTTCTGTCGTAGTTCATCGTCCTGGTGGAGGGTCAGTGCTGTCTGCAATCTCGTACGGGCCGTTGGTCTCGATCGGCCTGGGTCCGCTGTCGGTCAGTCCGCACGGTCTCTTCACGGGCCTCGGTGTGCTGGCTGGGGCGTGGTTCCTGCTGCGCGATGTCCGGCGAGCGGGCTTCGATGCCGAGGTGGTGACGTCGATCCTCACGCGCGCGGTGGTCGCGGCGCTGATCGGGGCGCGTCTGGCCTACGTGGTGAATCACTGGTCGCGGTTCGATTCGGTGTTCGAGGTGCTCCGGCTCTGGGAGGGCGGTGCGAGCCTGCTGGGCGGGTTGACCGCAGCGCTCCTCGTCGCCGTCGTCGAGCTCCGCCGGCACCGCCTACCGGTCCTGGTGCTCCTCGACCTGGCCGCGCCGTGGTTCCTCGTCGGGATCGCCGTCGGCCGCATCGGTGACCTGATCATCGCCGACCATCTCGGCAAGGTGACCACCGTGCCGTTCGGGTTCCGCTGCCCGGACGTGGTCGACGTCGGCGAGAACGTCGGATCGCCGTGCCCGCCGGGCGAACTCGTGCATCTCACGGCGCTCTACGACCTGCTCTGGGCTTCCGTCGCGGCCGGCATCGTGTTGTGGATCCGCCGGCGCACCGGGCGGACCGGGGTGGCGATCGGTGCCACCGGTCTGCTGTATGGGCTGGGCCGCCTCGTGCTGGACGGGTTCCGCGCCGATGCAGTCCGGTTCGGGCTGACCGGCAGCCAGTGGACCGGGCTGATCCTGATCCTGGCGTCGACAGCAGTGCTCGTCTGGAGTCGCTCGGATCGGGGTGTGGCGCACGAGGCTCCGGTCGAGACCGATGCGTGAGAGCGGCGACCGACCGGTGTCGGCCAATACGCTCGTACGGATGCGATGGTCGGCGGAGTGGTTCGGATGAATCGACGGGGGATGGGCGAGCTCGAGGCCGCGGTGATGGAATCGTTGTGGTCCGCCGACGACGGGCTCACGCCGCGCGAGGTGCACCACCAGGTCGCCCACGATCTTGGCTACACGACCGTGATGACCGTCGTGACCAGACTGTGGGAGAAGGGGCTCCTGACCCGCGAGCCGGAGGGTCGGTCGTTCCGCTACCGGCCCACGACGACCGCGGCGGAGCATCACGGCGAGCGGATGCAGACTGCGCTGGCCAAAGCGGCCGATCGTCCGGGCGCGCTGGCATCGTTCGTGTCGCAGCTCGATGACGGTGATCGCACGCTCCTGCTCGATCTGCTCGGGGACGAGGACTGAGCAGGTGCTGGCGACGACGTTCCTCCCCCTCGCGGGAGTCGTGCTGGTCACCCTGGGCGCTCGTGCCGTGCCGTGGCGGCGCTTGTCGCCACGGGCCGCGCTCTGGGCCCTGACGTCGATCGGCGTCATCAGCGCGTCGACGATGGTCGTTGCCGTCGCGCTGCTCGCTGGTGGGTTCCTGCTGGGGACGCCGGCCGGAGCGTGGATGGTCGACGCATGCTCGCTCTTCGCTGCGCACCACCGGATACCCCTCGCACTCGGTGGACCCGCCCTCGCCGCGCTCGGCGCGGTTGCATGGCGGGTCGGTTCCGTCGTGTCGGCCGCATGGGCAGCCCGGCCTGACGGCGTCGGACCGCTCACCGTGGTCGAGGTGGCGCAGCCGATCGCATTCGCTCAGCCCGGCCGGCACGGCGGCGTGGTCGTCTCCACTGGCATGTTGGCTGCGCTGGAACCGGCCGAACGTCAGGTGCTGTTCGCCCACGAACGCGCCCACGTCCGAGCACGTCACGACCTGCACCTGCTCGCCCAGCAGATCACGACCGCCGTGCTGCCGTGGATGGGCCGGTTGCAAGGCGAACTGTGCCTCGCGACCGAGCGTGCCGCCGACGCTGCGGCCCTCGCCGAGGTCCGGGGAGATCGTCGGCTGGTGGCCACCGCGATCGCTCGCGCCGCACTGGCCGCCGACCGATGCGGCGCCTCCGCACCGGCGTTGGCGTTCAGCGGTGGCGCGGTGGCGTTCCGGGTCGAGAGCATGCTCCGCCCGTCAGGGCGAGCACCCGTGTCGGCGTCGGCGACGGGGATGCTCGCGGTCGTCGGTGCGCTCGCCGTGACGGTGTTCGTGCATCACCTGGCCACGTTGCTGCAGCACATCTGCGCGTAGCCGGTCTCGCTCCGACACGCTGTCGTAGTTAGGTTGATCCGGATGCGACGGACGTTGGTGCACTCGATGCTGGTGGTCGCCGCCGCGGCCGTGATGACGGTCGCGTGCGGTGACGATTCGACCTCGACCGCGACGCCGGCCGGCTCGCTCGACGGTGCGGGTCTGTACGGGGCCAACTGTGCCTCGTGCCACGGCGCCGACCTGCGCGGGACCGAGCGTGGACCGTCCCATCTGTCGGTCGTGTACGAGCCCGACCATCATCCTGATGCGGCCTTCCGCGCCGCGATCCAGGACGGGGCCCCGCAACACCACTGGGAGTTCGGGGCGATGCCACCGGTCGACGGTCTCTCCGACGACGACGTCGACGCCATCATCGCGTTCGTCCGGGCCGAGCAGGAACGGCAGGGGCTCGAGCAGTGAACGGACGGTGCTGCTGCGAGCGCGCGTTCAGGTCAGCGTGGACGCGGCCCGCACGAGGAAGGCCGTCAACACCGTGGCCGTGGTGAGGGCGATCACCTCGTTGCGCAGGGTCCGACCCAGCCGCAACACGGCGGCGTCGTCGTCCTCCGAGGCTTCGAGGGCGGGGACGATGATGTGATGGTTGTGGGCGCCCAGGCCAGCCGCGACGCCCACGACGGCGGTCTTGGCGAGGAGCCAGCGCCCCCAGTCGGTGGACCACAGCTCACTGGGTGCATCCAGGATCACGAAGGCGAGGTAGACACCGAGGACGGCGACGGCGAGGAGCGCGACGGTCGCGACGACGCTGTAGCGGGTCACCATGACGAGCGCGTGAGTCGGTTCGCCTCGACGACTCCGGCGGCGGACCAGGAGCGCGAGCGCGCCGACACCGCCGGCCCAGACCGCGGCGGCGAGGACGTGCATGCCGGACGCGGCGCCGGTGAGGATGCGGTTGCCCTCGGTGACGGTGTGCCCATCGAACGCATGCGACACGAGGAGGAGCGCGAACCCGATCCCGGCGAGGATGCCGTGGCGGTCGAGGTCCCACGCGACATCGTGGTCGTCCCAGTGGTCCGACCGGTGGTCGGCGACCCGTGCTGATCCGGCGCCGATCGGAACCCGGGCGGAGACGGACGCAAGGACATCGCGGGCGGAATGGGCGTGGACCATGCTGATCCGCGCACCCGCAGCCACGATGACGCCGCCGGCCAGTCGGAGGAGCAGTGCGAGGCCGAGTGAACTGGTGAGCACGTCGGTGTAGGCCCAGGGGTCGACCAGGGCGGATGCGCCGGCACCGGCTTCGAAGACGATCTGTCCTGCGG
>JBBKVY010000122.1:0-13317 GCA_037968675.1 Acidimicrobiales bacterium
GTACGTCACCGATCGAGAGGCGCTGGCGTCGTACCTGCCGCCGCCGTTCTCCGTCGCCGAACAACCACTCGTCACCGTCTTCTACGCATGCAACCGTGAGGTCGACTGGCTTGCCGGCAACGGGTACAACATGATCGCTGTCAGCGCCGCAGTCGACTTCGCGGGAGAGCAGGACCAACTCACCGGACAGTTCACGTTGGTGATGTGGGAGAACCTCGCCGATCCGATCCTCACCGGCCGCGAGTTGCAGGGCATCCCGAAGATCTATGCCGACATCCCTGATCATCGCGTGGTCGCCGGTGAGTGGAGTGCGAACGCCAGTCACTTCGGGCACAAGATCGTCGATCTCGGTGTCACCGATCTGCACGAACTCACCGAGGCAGAGATCGCTGCCGGCGAGGAGGCGCAGTCCGACGCGACCCCGATGGCGTGGCGACACTTCCCGCGCATCGGTGGCTTCGGCACGGCCATCAGCGGTGCGACCGCCTTTCCGTCCGAGAACGTGCTCTCCTCGGTCAGTGTCGGGACGGGCCACATCGAGTGGCACGAGCTGACGTGGGAGCAGAACCCGACGCAGTTCCACATCGTCAACGCGCTGGCCGCACTGCCGGTCCTCGAGCACAGACCGGCACTGGTGACACGGGGAGGCACGAATCTGGTCCTTCCCGACGACCTGCCGAGGCCGATCGCATGAAGATCGACGAGATCGACACGGTGTGCTTCGTCGGCGCGGGGACGATGGGCTGCGCGAACTCGCTCGTCGCCGCCGTTTCGGGCTACGAGGTCGTCGTGAACGACGCGAGTACGGCGGCGCTCGAGGTGGTCGGCGATCGCCACGCAGAGATCGGTGCCTTCCTCGTGGGTGCCGGATATTGCAGCGAGGACGACCTGGTCGCTGGATTGGGTCGCGTGCGCATCGAATCCGATCTCGGTGTTGCGACGTCGGGTGTGCAGCTGATCAGCGAATCGATCATCGAGGACCCAAAAGCGAAGCGAGCGTTGCATGCCGAGCTCGACGCCGACGCCGACGCCGCCGCGATCCTGACCACCAACACGTCGACGTTGCTCGTGTCCGATCTCGAGGACGCGGTGTCTCGCGGCGACCGGTTCGCAGCGCTCCACTCCCATCTCGGCGCGCTGCTGTTCGACATCGTGGGCGGCCCGCGCACGACCGAGGCAACGATCGACACTCTGCGGCGGTACGTATTGAGTCTGAACGGCGTGCCGCTCGTCATGAAGAAGGAGCACCCGGGCTACGTGTTCAACGCGATGCTCGGCCCGGTGCTGGCCGCAGCGTTCCGCTTGGTCCTCGACGGTCGAGCGACCGAGCCCGCCGTCGACCGTGCGTGGATGCTCGATCGCGAGGCGCCGATGGGCCCGTTCGGGATGATGGACCTGTTCGGGCTCGATCTGATGCTCAACACCTGGCGTAAGACCTCGCACGACACCACACGCGAGGCCTTGCGTGCCCGCGTGATCCCTGTGCTCGAACCGATGGTCGCCGACGGCCGCTTGGGGCAGAAGTCCGGCCGCGGGTTCTACGAATACCCGGCGCCGGAGTACCAGTCATCCACGTTCCTGTCCGACGAGCCCATGTCGCAACTCGCCGCTGACGAGCTGACGGCGGCGCTGACGGGTGCCGCCGAGTCGCTCGTCGCTCAGCGTGTCGCCAGCGGGGACGACGTCAACATGGCGTGGATGGTTGCCACCGGTCTCGCCGCAGGTCCACTGGCACGCTGAACGCGACCGGGAGGAAGGGCAGCGAGCTCAGACGGCACGGGCGACATAGCGAGCGAGGATCCCGTCGTTGCTGTACGACGCGTTCTCGGTGGCGAAGCCGCTCCGTTCGAGCATCGCCTCCAGCAGCCAGCAGAACGTCGAGTGCTCGTCCCGCACGTGCTCCTCGAGTTCGGCGCGGCTCCACCAGGCGCCGAGACGGACGGCCTCGGCCACGGCCGGCGCATGGTCTCCGAGCTCGACCATCGGCGACCCTCGCCCGAGCGCGAGCGCTGCCCGGAGATGGTCGCTGGCGGCCCGCGGATCGCCATCGTCCAGGCACTCCCGGGCGTCGGCGGTGCGCCGGTCGAACTCGTCGACATCAATCGACTCTCGGGGAGCGATCAGGCGATATGCCGACTGTTCCGACTCGAGCCGGACCTCGCCGGCGGCCTCGAGCACCTTGCGGAGGCGGGACACGTAGCTCTGGAGCGTGGAAGCGGCAGACGACGGCGGCGAGGCACCCCACACGATGTCCACGAGAACGTCGGCGGACACCGGTCCTCCCCGCGCTGCGACCAGCGCCGCGAGCACCGCCCGCGGCTGCGGTCCTCCCAGCGGAACCAGCTGGGCATCGTCGTCTCAGACCTCGAGCGGCCCGAGCACTCCGAAGCGCATCGTTCGCGATCGTACGCCCTTGACGCGTTCTTGACGACCGGCTCGTCGCAGTCGCCAGGCGGATGTCAAGCGAGGTGTGGGACACCGATGCACGACAACCCCGATTTCCCGAGGAGACAGCCATGACCGACATCGACACCCGGCCCCCGGCGGTGGAATCGCCGGTCGTTCCCGAGGTGACCCCCCAACGCATCGGACCGGACACGTGGCTCATCCCGAACCTGGCGCCCGCCGGTCCGGGCGAGTTCCTGTTCGTCAACTCGCTCGTGATACTGGGTGACGAGCCCGTCGTGGTCGACACCGGCGCACCGCTGCACGAGGAGCGTTGGTACGACGCGCTGTCGTCCCTCGTCGATCCCGCCGACGTAAAGTGGATCTTCCTCTCCCACGACGACGGCGATCACACGGGCGGGCTCCGCGCGATGCTCGACGCCGCGCCGGACGCGACCGTGGTGACGAACTTCTTCAGTTTCGAACGGCTGAACCTGGAACCCGAACGTGCCCTCCCGCTCGAGCGCATGATCTGGGTCGAGCCGGGAGCTTCGCTCGACGAGCGGATCTACCGCCGCCCCGTCGATCTCGTCGAGGCGTTCGGTGCGACCACGATCGCCTCCGCACACGGGCCCGTCCTGTCGGGTCAGTTCATCCCCGACGCGTTCGACCGGGTGCGGGCCCTTGCGGCGACGCCGGTGCTCGACCAGCCCGACCAATCGATGCTCGACGAGCTCCTCGCCGGGGTCATGGCAGGACCGGACTCGGAGGTCACCGGCTGAGGAACAGACCCCGCCGCGTCCGCGGCGTGCGACTGCCACGCCGATTCGGACCACTCACGTGCGCAACTCGTCGATCAGATCGGCATGGGTGTCGAGGAACGGGTACGTCGACGCCGGGTCGGCCCAGCCGGTCCGGCTGGCTCCGATCACAGCCCGCTCGATGCCGAGGTCGCGATACCGGCGCAGCGCGTCATGATCGGGATCGCCGAATGTCACCACCGTGACCGGGACGTCGCCCCGACCAGCCGAGGCGACCTGCTCGCGAAATCGTTCGACCCGGGCGACGACGTCGCCGAGCGCGATGTCCATCGGTGCCCACCCGTCGCCCCATTCGACGGCCTGTGCGGTGCCGATCCGTCCGCCGGCGCCGCAGTAGACCGGTGGGTGCGGACGCTGCACCGGTTTGGGGAAGGCCACGGCGCGGTCGAAGTCGAACCACTGCCCGTGGAACGTCGATTCATCGTCGGTCCACAGCGAGCGGAGTGCGGCGACTGCCTCGGTGAGCGCCCGGTAGCGCAGGCTCCACTCGATGTCGGGGCGGTGGTCGGCCAGCTCCTCCTGGTTCCAGCCGACACCGACGCCGAGGATGACCCGGCCGCCGGAGAGGTGGTCGAGCGTCGCCACCGTCTTGGCCAGCGCGAACAGGTCGTGTTCGAGGGGGAGTGCGACGCCGGTCGCCAGCAGCAGGTCGTCGGTGGCGTCGGCTGCGGCCATGAGGCTGAGGAACGGGTCCATCATCCGCGTGTACTGCTCGGGCATGGCCCCGCCCGCGGGGTACGGCGTCCGCCGCGAGGCGGGGATGTGTGAGTGCTCGCCGATCCAGAGGGAGTCGAACCCCCGGTCCTCCAGGGCGCGCGCCAACGCAGCCGGTGCCGGGTCCTCTGGCGTGTTCATGGTCGTGAATCCGAGTCGCATCAGTGATCCCTCGTGTCGCGGGCATCGTTCCACACGTCCTTCCCGACCCGGCGCGACGTTCGCCGTCGGGACAGGTCAATCGGGCAGCTCGGGTCGGTCCCACCACGCGATCGGGTGGACCACGTGCCCTCCGGCGATCCCCTTCAGGTGAACCGAACGCGAGTCGCCGAAGGCGATGTCGCCGCGAGGTTCGATGATCTCCCGCACCAGTGATGACACGAGGATCTCGCCTCCGGTCGCGGCGTTCGCGATGCGTGCGGCGATGATCACCGATTGGCCGAACAGGTCGCCGTCGTCGTCGGCGATCGCCTCGCCGGTGTGCAGCCCGACCCGGATCTTCACCGATTCGGGCTCCACCGCCTCGAGCGCCCGGATCCGTTGCTGGACGGCGATCATGCACCGGACCGCGAGGCGGGCGCTGGCGAAGGCCAACATGAAGCCGTCGCCCTGCGACTTCACCACGACTCCGCGGTGCGACTCGACCGCATCGTGCATCAGCGCTTCGTGCGCCGACAGCACCTCGAACCATCGTGCGTCGCCGAGCGCGACCGTCTTCTCGGTCGACGCCTCGATGTCGCTGAATGCGATCGTCTGCGTCCCGCCCCCCAGGCCGCCGGCGGCGCCTCGACGGTCGGCTGCGGCAGCCGCCGCGACCCGGTCGATCGACGTCCGTGGCGGAGGCTCGTCGAGGGAACGTCCAGTCTCGTGCATCGCCCGCTCGCCCGAGATCTCGATCGTGGTGTCCCCGATGACGACCGCCGATCCGGGTTCCATCTCGATCGGTGCATCGATCCGTACACCGTCGACGAACGTGCCGTTCGAGCTTCCGAGATCCTCGACCCAGACGCGATCCCGGGACGGTCGGAGCGCCACGTGTCGGCGCGACACCTGCGGGTCATCGACCAACAACCCTGCGCAGTCGCGGCCGATCTCGATCGGTTCTCGGACGACGAGGTGGATCGTCACCCGACCCGGCTCGCGTATCGCGACCAGCGGCGCGACGGGGTCCGTGGACTCGGCGTCAGTCTTCGGTGCGCTCGGCACAGGCTTCGAGCCTGCCTTCCGGTCCGAGGATGTCGGGCTGATCGACGGCGACGAGCTCGAGGGCCACGGAACACGCACGGTCGAGGGCGAGCACGTCCCAGAGCTGCACCGTTCCGTCGGTGCTCGTGGTCGCGAACCGCAGCCCGTCGGGATGGAGGGCGAGCGACCAGCTCTCGCCGTCGTGCCCGACCATCGGACCGCCCACGGGGTCGCCAGAGGTCGGGTCCCACAATCGGACGGAACCCGTTCGGGTCAGGGTGACCAGGAGCTGCCCGTCGTCGACGAAACCGAGTGCGGTGCCGTCACTCCCGAGTTGGGTGACGGCGGCCAGGCGGTCACCCGCCAGATCCGCCGTCCACAGGGTCACGCTGTCGTCGGCGGCGCCGAACGCCACGACGGAGGCGTCGGGACTGAACGCCGCGGCCCACACCGAGTCGTCCGAGACCGGTCGGGGGCCAGACACGGTGGAGCCGTCCAAGGCAATGATCACGGCCGCCCCCGCGGCGTCGGTCGCCACCAGCAGATCCTCCTCTGGCATCCAGGCGAGCCCCCCGACGCCGCCGCCGCCGATCGCCACGTCGACGACGAGCTCCCCGTCGTCGACGCGCCAGATGCGCACCCGGCCGTCCTCGCGGCCACCGGTCGCCACCAACTCGCCTTCAGCGTGGAATCGAACGGCGGTGACCTGGCCGTCGTGTCCGCCCAGTTGGCGGGTCGTGCCGTCACGCCCTGCGAGGACGACGTGGCCCTCGTCGTCACCCGCCGCGATGAGGTCGGTTCCCGGGGCGACGTCGAGACCCCAGACGCGTCCTGCGAGGCCGAGGTCGAGGTGGTCGACGACCCGAGCGGTCTCCGTATCCAGAATGACGATGCCGCCGTCACCGTCGCCCACTGCGAGTTCGGATCCGTCTCCGAGGAAGGCCGCGCCGTAGGCGCCCTCGGGCACACCATCGGCCATCCGCGCGAGCGGCCACTGCCGGTCGATCTGCCATCGCCGCAGTGTCTCGTCATCGGCCACGGCGAGGATGAGTCCGCTCTCGACCGAGTAGTCGGCATCGAGGATCTGCGCGCTGACCGCGCGTCCGGTCGTCGCCAGCACTCGTTCCTCCTCGAGGTCCCACAGGGCGATCTGGCCCCGATCAGTTCCGCCGAGCACG
The DNA here is from genome assembly GCA_037968675.1 of Acidimicrobiales bacterium. GTDB lineage: Bacteria > Actinomycetota > Acidimicrobiia > Acidimicrobiales > Salinilacustritrichaceae > Salinilacustrithrix. The sequence continues at coordinate 6,284 of JBBKVY010000122.1, forward strand.
GTCGAATCGTCCCAGACGGTCACGCCGCGGACGTCGTCGATCACTCGGTCGCCGTTCGGCCCGATGAAGAGTCGCTGGACGAGCGCACCGGTCGCCGCATCTCGCATCGTCGCGGTTCGATCCGAGCTCATCGTCACCACACCGGAACCGTCGTCGGTGAAGGCCAGTTCCCAGATGTCGAAGCCGGCGTGGGCATCGACCGCCGCGTACTGCACCTCGCGGCTGGGCAGCTGCCACGCCCACAACTCGCCGAGACCGTCGGCGGCGATGACCTGGGATCCGTCGGGAGAGAACGCGACGGTCAGCATGTCGAAGTCGCTGTCGACGAGGGGCGATCCGTCGGGCGCTCCGGTCTGTGCCTCCCAGAGTTGGACGACACCGTCCTCGCTCGCCGTCGCGATCGTCGAACCGTCGGGTGACCAGTCGACACTCCAGGCGAACTGCCCGAGTTCGAGATCGATGGGCTCCACGACGGCGCCTCCCGACAAGGAGCTCAGCTCCCACAGCAGCACTCGCCCGTCGAGACCCGCCGACGCCAGTCGTCGCCCGTCGGGTGAGAACACGATCTCCTCGATGCCGTTGTCGTGGCGTCGAGTCTCGCCGACGACCTCGCCGCTCCGGGTGGCCACGAGACGCAACGTGCCGTCGTCGAGGCCGATCGCACCCCAATCGCCATCCGGCGACACCGCCACCGTGAGGGCTCGACCGACCTCGACCGGCGGTCCGACCGGGACCAGTCGCTCGCCGGCGAGCTGTTGACGACTGGCCACGACCGAGGTCCACGCGTCCGCGGAGTTGCCGCCGCCCCGCATTCGAGCCTCGGCGCCGAGCGCAAGCGCCAGATACGGGTCGTCGGCCGCGGTGAGGCGGGCAACGAGGCCCAGGTTGTCGACCAACCGCTCCTCGACCGCTGCTGCCCGCTCGTTGGACCGCACACGGGCGACCGATGCCAACCCGATCGCTGCCACCACGACGACTCCCGCGACTGCGACTGCCGCGAGGCCTCGGTTGCGGCGCGTCTGGCGTTCACGCCGGGCCTCCTTCTCGGCTGCTTCGACCGACGCGCGCTCGCTCACGTCGAGGAAACGTCGTTCGGTCGGGCCGAGCTGCTCGAGATTCTCTGATCGCCACGCGATGGCATCCGCCAGTGGCGATCCGCGGTACACGAGATCGGGATCCTCGTCCCGATCGCGCCATTCTGCCGTGGCTCGACTGATGTGGGTGCGGACCCGGAGGTCGGCGCGGCTGTCCTCGATCCAGCCACGCAGCCGGGGCCAGTTCGACAGCAGGGCCTCGTGCGCGACCTCGATGTGCTCGCGGCCCGCAGTGACGAGCCGAGCCTCGACGAGTCGCCCGACCACCGGCAGTTCGGCGACCGGGTCGATCTCGTCGAGCGGGACCCGCCGTCTCGTGTCGAGCGTGCCCTCGCCCGGATTGACCAGCCGGAGCAACAGGCTCGACATGGTATGGCGACTGTCGGCGTCGAGCGTTTGGTGGAGTGCCTCGGCCGTCTTGGCGATGGCACCGCTCACGCCGCCTGCGTCGCGGTACGCGTCCGGGGTCATCCGGCCGTTCGTGCGTCGCCGCCAGGTCTCGACGAGGGCGTGGGAGATGAGGGGCAGCGAGCCCACATCGGCGCCGGCCTCCTGGAGTATCGCGTCGACGACCTCCTCGTCGACGACGAGACCGGCGCGTTTCGCCGGCCCTTCCACGGCCCGCCGCAGCTCGGCTCGCTGCATCGGTCCGACGAGGACCTGGTTCTCGGTGATTCGGCGGGCGAGCCACGGCTCGAGGGCGGCTTGGCCGTAGAAGTCGGCTCGCATGGCCATGACGAGTCGGACGCGACTCCCGGTGGGATCCACGAGCGCGGCGACGACCTCGATGAACGCGACTCGCTCGGCCGCGCTGGCGCACAGCGTGAAGAGTTCCTCGAACTGGTCGATGCACAGCAACAGGCCGCCGGCATGGTCGGTGATCGTGTCGGCCGCGAGGCGAGCGGTGTGCGGGTCGAGGCGGCCTCGATCAGCGGCTGTCGGTTCCCGCTCGGATTGGCTCGTCGCCACCCGGGTGAGCTGGTAGTGCAGTTCCCCCAACGGATCTGCTCCCGGGGTCATCAGGACGACGGGCCACCGTTCGCTCCCGGCCAGCGCACCGGCACCGACTGCACGCACGAGCCCAGCCCGGACGATCGACGACTTCCCGCTTCCGGACGGACCGGCGACAACGAGGGTTCGTTGCTCCCGAAGGCGTTCGACCAGCTCGGCCACGACCTCTTCGCGCCCGAAGAAGTCGGCCGCGTCGTCGGGTTGGAACGAGGCCAGTCCTCGATACGGGCACCGGTCGGCCATCGCGCCTGGTGCTGGATGTCCCGTCGCCACCGACTCCGAGGCATCAGCTCGATCGAGGGCGTCGAGGACCGCATCGCGCCAGGCGACCGCCGAGCCGAAGCGGTCCTCCGGCGCGAGAGCGAGGCCCCGGCGCATCACGCCGTGCCAGCGCGGATCGAGGCGGGCGAGCGCGTCGGAGGTGATCAGGTGGGCGGGCGGGGGCGCTTCCCCGCTCATCAGGCGCCACACGATGGCGGTGAGCGCGTAGATGTCGGCCGCAGGGCTGACACCGGCGGTCGGGTCCGACTGCTCGGGCGACTGGTAGTACGGCGTTCCGCCGACGATGCTGGCCGGCGCTCCGTCGGCCGCGAGTTCCTTGGCCAGCCCCAGGTCGCCGACGACGAGGCGTTCCTCCGGGTCGAGCAGCGCTCGACGGATGCGCGTGCCGCCGGATCGGCCCGGAGCGTCCCGGTCGGTGGCGTCGGAGCACACCAGGAGGTTGCGCGGGTTCAGGTCGCGGTGGACCAACCCGGCAGCGTGTATGGACGCCACGCCATCGGTCAGCGCCCCGACGATTCGAGCGAGGCTCGGCAGATCCACGAGTTGACCGCCACGCCGCGTCTCGATGCGGTCGCCGAGACTTCCACGGTCGGCGTACTCCATGACGAAGTAGGGACGTCCGTCGTCGAGTTCGCCGATGTCGTAAACGGTGACGACGTGCGGGTTGCGGATCCGACGCAGGTGTCGGGCCTCCGCGATGAAGCGACCGCGGATGTCTGCGTCATTGGACCAGTTCTCGGCGAGGATCTTGATCGCGACCGTCGACGACAGCGATTCGTCGCGGGCCCGGACGACCGAGCCGAACCCGCCGACGCCGACGACGCTCTCGACCCGGTAGCGACCGATTACCGCAGGAGCGCGCAGTCGGCTCTGCTCCACGGCTAGAGGAGGTCGGAGACGTCCCGGCAGTCGACCTTCGTGGTGTCGATCACCGCGTGATCGCCGTCCCCGGCCGTGACGCACAGCGTCGTCGATTCACCTCGGACGCTGGTCGACACGGCACCCTCGGTCGTATAGGCAGGGTCGTCCTCGGTGGGCACCCACTCGCCCTGTTCGACGCCGCGCTCCGCGGCGTCGCTGCTCACCTGCTCGGCAGTGAAGAGATCCCAGAAGATGTGGATGTGGTTCCGGTCGAGGTCGGGCGCGAAGTTCGGGTCCCAGGTGACGGTCAGTTCGTCGCCCTCCGACACGACGTCGGTGATGCTGATCGCGCAGCCGTCGTTCGGACACGCATTGGCCTCGGCACCCTCCGACTCGCTCCCGGCAGGCGTCTCGACCGTGGCGTCGTCGTCGTCGCCGCACCCCCAGAGCGCCACGATCGCGATCGACCCGACGACGAATCGTCGCAGCAGACTCGTCGGCGTCGTCATTGCCCTACCCCGTTCGGTCGTGCGCCCTCCCACCTCAGACGGCGCCCGTATGGGTGAAGAGTAGACGAGAACGCCCGAGCTGATCGCTGGATTCGCGCGGGCCGTCAGTCGAGGACGATCGACTCGACGCCGGCACCCCGCACCGACGCCGACCAGCGTTGCGTTCCGTCGGCGTCGTGGCACGTGAGCGTCACCGGGTGCGGGCCGGGGTTCGAAGCGAGGACGACCACCGCGCCTTCGGCGTCGACCCGGACCACGGCGCCGGGCGAGCACGTCCACCCCGCAGGCGGCGACGTGCGCTCCCAGAGGTCGCGCCACCACGCCGACACGAGCGCCGTGGTCGACGGTTCTGGATCAGGTCCGGACAGCGCCGGCAGGCCCGCCACCGCGGCATCGCTGTCCAACAGGTTGGCCCATCGGCTCGTGCACCCGTCGCCGTAATCGCGGCACCAGTCCCAACGGACGCTCGTCGCGTCGATGGCAGCGGCGGTGCCGTACCGGGCGAGCGAGTTGGGCCCCAAGGGCAGGAGCCGGATCCCCAGCGCGGACTCGTCGGCCTCGTCGAACCAGGTGTTGCGGTCGACCTTCGAGCTCCACACGACCCCGCTCCATGGCCGAGTCGCATCCTCCGCCGGCAACGACGCCCCGTCCGGCAGCCAGTGGAATCCGGTCAGCGCCGACTCGATGGTCAGCCGAGCGATGAACTCGTCGGCCATGGCGGGCCGGCCGGTGACGAGGAACCAGCGGGCTGCGGCCCACCACCCGAAGCTGCTCTCGCTGATCGATTCCAGGTTGTTGCCGGCTTCGAACGGCGCGATACCCGACGACCAGCTGTGCCCCTCGTAGGGACTCCACGTCCTGCGGTCCGGGAGGGAATTCGTGACACCGGGCACCGTGGCTGCACCGGCGTAGTCGGCGATCAGCAGGTCGATGGTCTCCCGGTACCGAGATGCCGCGTCGTCGTCGACCTCGGCCACCAGTCCGGCGGCGGCGACCCAGTACGCGTACTGGAGCAGGTGGTCGTTGAGTTGCTCGCCGGCACCGAACTCCGCCGGCTCGATCACGGCACTGCCCCAGCCCCGCTCCCACCGCACCCAGGGTGGTTGCTCGGGCTCGATCAGCGCGTCGAGCAACGACGCTGCCAGGTCCAGGGAGGCCGTGCTGCCGTCGACGTCGCCGGCAGATCGGAGGACATCGGCCTGGGCTGCGTTTGCTTGCGCCGCTTTTCCGGCGAAGTACGACCCCGGTGGGGTGTCGGCGATCAGTTGGGCGTCGGCCGCCGACGGCGCCTCGGCCCGTGGCAGGCCGACGGACGACCACAGCACGGGGACGGCCGGGAACCGGAGTCGCAGGACCTCCTGCGCGACCACGGGCAGGCGGCCCTGGGCACTCGAGACCGCTCCCATGGTGTTGATGGGGTCGCTCGTGTATCGCTGGTGGTGGGGCTGCAGGGCCCACAACGATGCGACTCCGTCGTCGCGGGCGACCACCAGATCCTGGGAGGTCGTGCCGTCCGGGGCGACGGTCAATCGTTCGGTGGTGTCCACGACGGGGTGCGCCGCAAGGCGGGCCGCCGCGTCGTCGTAGTCGGACTCGGCGCCATCGGGCACGGGACCGAGCACGAGCCGACCCGCCGCACCGGGGGTGAGCACGAGCACATCGTCCTCGCTGGTGATCGAGACCGGCTCGTCGCTGGCGACCAACCAGTCACCCTGCGAGGTCCCGATCCGGAACGAGCGACGCAGCTCGGCGCCAGAATCGGCATCGACGTCGCCAGGAGCATCCAGTGCGGGCACCCGGAACGTGATCGGTCCCGACGCCTGGACCTCCAGGAGCGGGCTGCCCTGGACCAGGGTGAGCTCGACGGCGGAAACGTCACTGGACTCGAGCCGGAGCCGCACGTGGAGGTCACCTTCTTCGACGACACTGGTCGTCGCCCCGCCGAGGTCGAGCGACAGCGCGGGGACGAGGGGGACAGCGATCGATCCGTCGGCGCGCTCCTCGCGCTCGGGTGCGGCGACGGCGACGACGCCGTCCTCGATGCGCAGCGCGAGTGGCTGCGGCCACAGGCTCTGCGCTCCCGGACCGGAGACCGCCGACGCCCACCACGTGTTCGACGGGATCGGCGCATCGCCGAGCGACCACTGGACGGGCTCGGGAGCACGAGCCGCCGTACTCACCTCGGTCAGCACGGCTCCGTCGACGACGGGTGCACGAGTGCGATCGGCTGGCATCTCGAGCGGTGCGTCGGTCCGGTCGACCTCTGGGAGATCTGACCGGTCACGCAGGGTCGCGGCGACGGCGGTGGCCGCAGCCAACAACCCGATGATCGACACGACGACGAGCGCCGTCATCCGGTTCGTGTCCACCGGCGTCCAGTCCTCATCCCCCGCTGCCGTCGAACCCCGTCCCGCCCGGTTCGTCCTGGTCGAGCGGACGAGCGGAGAACACGAGCGGCTCGGCTCCGTCGGGGCCGGACGCGAGATCGACTCGGGCCCCGAACCGGATGCCGGGAACCAGATCGGCGATCCGGTCCTGATCAGGCTTGATCCGGATGTTCACCAGCTTTTCGTGCGTGGGGTCGTAGTCGGTTCCGAGGAGAGGAATCGCGGAGAGGATCCTGCCCTCGATCGGCGAGCCGACCAGTCCACTGGTGAGCTCGACCCGCATGCCCTGCCGCAAGTCGTCGAGCGTGGCGGGCGTGACCGACACGATCACCGTCATCTTGGTCGGGTCGTACACCGTCGCCACCGGTGTCCCCGGCAGGGTCACCGAGCCCTCCAGCGTGTCCACCGACGCCAGGCGTGCATCGAACGGCACGGACAACTCGATCGCGCTGGTGCCGCTCACGGCGTTGATGCTGGTTCCTCGTAGCCGAGCGATCGGCGTACCGGCCGGCAAGACGCTGTCCGGCGGGTTGGTGGCGTCCACGTAGAGCTCCTCGATGATCGAGGCCTCGGTGGGAGACAGCGGCACCGGCTGCGCGGAGAGCACGCCGTCGGGCAGCGTCACCATGTCGGTGTTGGTGAGCCGATACGAGACCTCGGGCAGTATCAGCCATGCCATCAGACCGAGCAGCGCGGCGGTGACGAGCAGGGAGAACAGCCGGGCGGGGACGGCCTTGCCCGGTCGCGGTACCGGCGTGAACGGCATCTCCTCCGGATCGAGCCAGGTGGCCTGGAGGGTCTGCGTCGCCCGGCCGACGCTCCGACGCTCGACCGGCCGTCCTGTCGACTCGTCGACCGGCGTCGCTGCGGCCACAGGTGCGGTGGCCACA
>JBBKVY010000123.1:0-13249 GCA_037968675.1 Acidimicrobiales bacterium
GGAGAGTGCCGAATGAGCGCCACCGAAACGTCCACCGCAGGCGAGCGGGCCAACCGCAAGCTCCGCGAGGGCGTCGTGACGTCGACCTCGATGGAGAAGACCATCGTGGTCACCGTCGAATCCCGCAAGCCACACCCCCGGTACGGCAAGACGATGGCGCGGAACACCAACTTCTACGCCCACGACGAGACCAACGACGCCAACGAGGGCGATCGGGTCCGGATCATGGAGACCCGGCCGATCAGCAAGTCCAAGCGCTGGCGTCTCGTCGAGATCCTCGAACGAGCGAAGTAGGTGCACCGATGATCCAGCAGGAATCGCGCCTCCGCGTCGCCGACAACAGCGGTGCCAAGGAAGTGCTGTGCATCAAGGTGCTCGGCGGCTCCAAGCGTCGGTACGCGGGTATCGGCGACGTCTTCGTCGCCACCGTCAAGGACGCCCTCCCCGGCGCCGCGGTCAAGAAGGGCGAGGTCGTCAAGTGCGTCGTCGTCCGGACGAAGAAGGAACGGCGCCGTCCCGACGGCAGCTACATCCGCTTCGACGAGAACGCCGCGGTGCTCATCAACGACCAGCGCCAACCACGTGGCACCCGCATCTTCGGCCCGGTGGGCCGTGTGCTGCGGGACGCCAAGTTCATGCGCATCGTCTCCCTCGCCCCCGAGGTGCTGTGATGAAGAACTCCATGAAGATCCGCAAGGGCGACATGGTCCGCGTGCTCACCGGCAAGGACCGTGGCAAGGAGGGCGAAGTGATCACCGCTCTGCCCGACGTCCGCAAGGTCATCGTCGACGGCGTCAACGTCGCCAAGAAGCACCAGAAGCCGCGCTCGGCCACGATGCAAGGCGGCATCATCGACAAGGACATGCCGCTCCCCGTGGCCAACGTGGCGCTCATCTGTGAGAGCTGTGGCCCCACCCGCGTCGGCTACCGCATCGACCCGGACGGCACCAAGACCCGGGTCTGCAAGAAGTGCAGGAAGGACCTCGATTGATGTCTGTACAAGCAGAAGCGCCCACGATGCCGCGCCTGCGGGCCCGGTACAAGGAGACGCTGCGCGACCAACTGAAGGAGAGCCTCGGGCTCCCCAACGTGATGATGGTCCCGAAGCTCGACAAGATCTCCGTCAACATGGGCGTCGGCGATGCCGTCGGCCAGGCATCGCTCCTCGACGGTGCGATCAGCGATCTCACGATCATCACCGGCCAGAAGCCGCTGACCACCCGAGCACGGCAGTCGATCGCCAACTTCAAGCTCCGTGAGGGCAACGCCATCGGCTGCAAGGTCACCCTCCGGGGCGACCGCATGTACGAGTTCTTCGATCGCCTGGTCTCGGTGGCGATCCCCCGTGTCCGCGACTTCCGTGGGCTCAACCCTCGCAGCTTCGACGGCCACGGCAACTACACGTTCGGTGTCACCGAACAGCTCATCTTCCCCGAAATCGACTACGACGCCGTGGACACCATCCGAGGGATGGACATCACGATCGTCACCACCGCACGCACCGACGCCGAGGGACGGGCTCTGCTCGACGCCTACGGCTTCCCCTTCCGAAAGGACAGTTGAGACAGTGGCGAAGACAGCGCTGATCAACAAGGCCAACAAGAAGCCCAAGTTCAAGGTGCGCGGTTACACCCGCTGCCGTCGTTGCGGCCGACCGCGCTCGGTCCTCCGCAAGTTCGGCTTGTGCCGGGTCTGCTTCCGAGAGATGGCCCACAACGGGGAGATCCCCGGCGTGACCAAGGCCAGCTGGTGAGGTGACCGACTCATGACGATGACCGACCCCATCGCCGACATGCTCACGCGTGTCCGCAACGCCAACATCGCCAAGCACGACGACGTCACCATGCCGTCGTCGAAGCTCAAGGAGGCCCTGGCCGAGCTCCTCAAGAACGAGGGCTACATCCAGGACTTCACGACGACCGACCGCCCGGATCGCCCGGGCAAGTTCCTGTCGATCGACATGAAGTACTCGCCCGAGCGTGAACGCACGATCTCTGGCATCAAGCGCATCTCGAAGCCGGGACTGCGTGTGTACAAGAAGTCCGACGAGATCCCGCGTGTACTCGGCGGCCTCGGCGTCGCGGTGCTGTCGACCTCGCACGGACTCATGACCGACCGAGAGGCTCGCCGGCGACACGTCGGTGGCGAGATCCTCTGTTTCGTCTGGTAGGAGGCGACGATGTCCCGCATCGGCAAGGCTCCGATCACCATCCCGTCCGGTGTCGAGTTCACCCTCGGTTCCGACGAGGTCTCGGTCAAGGGTCCCAAGGGATCGCTGACCCAGACCGTTCCGGGTGACATCACCGTCCGTCAGGACGGCGACACGATCCTGGTCGAACGTCCCGACGACACCCGCCAGAACCGCGCGCTCCACGGCCTCGTCCGTGCGCTGCTCGCCAACATGGTCGAAGGCGTCACCCAGGAGTTCACCAAGGAACTCGAGATCATCGGCGTCGGCTATCGCGCCACGGCCAAGGGCAACGACAAGCTCGAACTCGCCCTGGGCTACAGCCACAGCATCGACTACGCCGCCCCGACCGGCGTCACCTTCGAGGTTCCGGCGCCAACACAGATCATCGTGCGTGGCGTCGACAAGCAGCAGGTCGGACAGGTCGCCGCGGAGATCCGTGACTTCCGCAAGCCCGAGCCGTACAAGGGCAAGGGCGTCCGCTACAAGGACGAGCACGTCGTCCGCAAGGCCGGCAAGGCAGGCAAGTGACATGAGCACCACCGCAAAGAAGAAGCTGGGACGCGACCGTCGTCACCGCCGGGTCCGCAAGAAGGTCGAGGGCACGCCACAGCGCCCGCGCCTCGCGGTCTTCCGGTCGTCGAAGCACATCGTCGCCCAGGTCATCGACGACATCACGGGCGTGACGATCGCCGCCGCCTCGACCCACGAGGCATCCTTCGACGGCTACGGCGGCAACGCCGACGCCGCCGCCAAGATCGGTGCGCTCGCCGCCGAGCGCGCCAAGGCCGCCGGCATCGAGACGGTCGTCTTCGACCGGGGTGGCAACCGCTACCACGGTCGGGTCAAGGCCCTCGCCGACGCTGCACGCGAAGCCGGACTGGAATTCTGAGGAACTGAACCATGGCAAATGAACAACGAGGTCGCGGTCGCCGCGACGAACCCCAGGCCAACCCCCGCCAGTCGGGTGACGCAACCCTCCGGGAGTCGCGGGTCATCAACATCAACCGCGTGGCCAAGGTCGTCAAGGGTGGCCGCCGCTTCAGCTTCACCGCGCTCGTGGTGATCGGCGACGGCAACGGTCGCGTCGGTCTCGGCTACGGCAAGGCCAAGGAGGTGCCCCTCGCCATCCAGAAGGGCACCGAGGAAGCGCGCCGCAACCTGTTCGAGGTCCCCCTCGCCGGTGACACCATCGTTCACCCTGTCGTGGGCGAGCTCGGCGCCGGACGGGTCATGCTCAAGCCGGCCGCCCCCGGTACCGGCGTGATCGCCGGCGGTGCCGCCCGCGTCATCCTGGAAGAGGCCGGCGTGCACGACGTGCTCTGCAAGTCGCTCGGCTCGGCCAACCACATCAACGTGGCGCGAGCCACGATCAACGGCCTCAAGTCACAGCGCCGACCCGACGAGATCGCCCGCCTCCGCGGCATCCCGGCCGACACGTTCGTGCCCAAGGGTCTCCTCAACGCCTACAACGAGTCCGAGCAGGCACGCGGCCGTTCCGGGGCTGTCACATGAGCCCTGCCTCGGACGATCAGATCACCGTCACCCAGGTTCGCTCGGCCATCGGTACCAAGCCCAAGACGCGCGGCACGCTACGCGCCCTCGGCCTTCGTGGCATCGGCCAGTCGAACACCCTCCCCGACCGTCCCGAGATCCGCGGCATGATCGCCCGGGTCCCACACCTCATCACGGTCGAAGAATCCGTTTCCGGCCCCGGTGGCCCGAACGGCGAGAACGGAGAAGCCTGATGTACAAGCTCCACGATCTCAAGCCCAACGAGGGCGCCAACCGGGCGCGCAAGCGCGTCGGTCGCGGCACCGGCGGCAAGGGCGGCAAGACCGCGGGCCGCGGCACCAAGGGTCAGAAGGCGCGCAGCACGGTCCGCCTCGGTTTCGAGGGTGGCCAGATGCCCTTGTACATGCGTGTGCCCAAGCGCCGCGGCTTCAACAACCCGTTCCGGGTCGAGTACCAGGCCGTCAACCTCGACACCCTCGAGGAGGCCGGGCTCAGCGACGTCACCCCCGAGGCGCTCCACGGCAAGGGTCTCGTGCGCAAGAAGGCACTCGTGAAGATCCTCGGACGTGGCGAGGTCACCTCCGCCATGAACGTCAAGGCGCACAAGTTCTCGAAGACGGCTGAAGAAGCCATCACCGCCGCGGGCGGTACTGTCGAGACCCTGCCTCTCCCCTGGGGAGACCGGCGCCCGCCGGCCAAGGGCAACCAGTTCACCAACCGCTAGAGGAACCGGTGTTCCAGAGCCTGAAGTCACTGTCTCGGGTCGTTTCGATCCCGGATCTGCGCAAGAAGCTGCTGTTCGTCGTCTTCATCATCGCCCTCTACCGGGCGGGTTCGGCCATCCCGGCGCCCGGCATCGACCTCGACGCCGTGCAGAACCTCAAGGAACAGGCAGAAGAGGGAGCCGGCGTCCTCGGCTTCCTCACCCTGTTCTCCGGCGGCGCGCTCACCCAGTTCGCGCTCTTCGCGCTGGGGATCATGCCGTACATCACCAGCTCGATCATCATGCAGATCCTGACCGTGGTGATCCCCCGGCTCGAACAGTGGCAACAGCAGGGTGCCGTCGGTCAACGCAAGATCACTCAGTGGACCCGCTACCTCACCGTGGCCATCGCGCTGCTCCAGTCGACCGGCCTCGCCTTCTTGTTCCACAACGGTGGTGGCGGCCTCCTGGGCGGTGGCCAGGGTGTCGACCTCGGTGTCGACCTCTTCGGCGGCGACGAGAACTTCAACACCGGCCGGATCCTGATCGTCGTCCTCACCCTCACCGCGGGCACGGCTCTGCTGATGTGGATGGGCGAGCTGATCACCCAGCGGGGCATCGGCAACGGCATGTCGCTGCTGATCTTCGCGTCGGTCGTCTCGAGCTTCCCCGTGGCCGGGGCACAGATCAACGCCGAGCGCGGTCTCGGACTCCTCGTGCCGCTCCTCGCCCTCGCGGTGGCCATCATGGTGGCGATCGTCTTCGTCGAGCTCGGCCAGCGCCGGATCCCGGTCCAGTTCTCCAAACGTGTCGTCGGCAACCGAATGACCGGTGGACAGTCGACCTACATCCCACTCAAGGTCAACCAGTCGGGTGTCATCCCGGTCATCTTCGCCAGCTCGGTGCTCTACCTGCCGCTGCTGCTGACCAACATCCTCCCGGCCGACCGGAGCTGGGCGGTGTCGATCCAGGAGTGGGTGAACGACAACCTGGTCCAGCCCGACTCGATCGTCTACATCCTCGTGTACGGCCTGCTCATCGTCGGCTTCGCCTACTTCTACACGGCGATCCAGTTCGACCCGGCCCAACAGGCCGACACCATCCGCAAGCAGGGCGGCTACATCCCCGGCATCCGCCCCGGACCCCAGACCGAGCGCTACCTGGGCCGGATTCTCAACCGGATCACCTTGCCCGGCGCGCTGTTCGTGGCCATGATCGCCCTGTTGCCGTCGATCCTGCTCGCCACCGCCGACATCAACAACTTCCCCTTCGGCGGGATCTCGGTCCTCATCGCCGTCGGCGTGATGCTCGAGATGATGAAGCAGATCGACTCCCAGCTGATGATGCGCAACTACGAAGGCTTCCTCAACTAGCACCACGAGATCTTGCGGCCGTTGTGGCGACCCCACAACGGAAACGGCCGCAAGATTCAGGTGACTGCGAGCGCTTCGCGTAATCGAGCAAGTGCGAGCGGGAGGTCGGAGGCGAGCCGCCCGGCACGGACTCGGATGACCCTCCATCCCTCCGCCTCGAGTCGAGCCGTCCGCTGGGTGTCGGACGCCCGCACATCGGTGTCCTCGTGTTTGCGCCCGTCCACTTCGACGGCGATACGAAGGCCCGGATACGCGAGGTCGAGTCGATAGCGGTGACCGGAGACGTCAACCCAGTGCTGGCGCACCGGCGCAGGAAGGCCTGCGTCGAGAATTGCGTCCAGGACGAGCAGCTCGATGCCGGACTCGGAGACGCCGGCGACCGAGAAGTAGCGGTCGAGCCAGTCCCGGAGCGCCGCCCCGCCAGTGCGGCCCTGGCACTTGTGGCGAAGGTAGGTGTGGAGGAGCTCCGGGCTGGACACACCACGACCGTGTCGGATCTCGCGGATCGTGTGCTTGTACCGCGGGAACGACACCGTCCCTCCGAGGTCGACGGCGAGCCGACGAAGGCCCGTGGCCGGTATGCCGTCGAGTTCGACTCGATCAGCGAGATGGAGGTCCAGGGACTCGTGGGTGACGAGCCACGGTCTGCGCAGCTTCGACGAACGCGGAATCGTGATCTCTGGCATGGGTTGGTCGAGGCCACCCACACCGTGGAGAAACGCGGCGGCGCGATGGGACACGAGCGAACCCTCGGGCGCCAGCAAGATGGCAGCCATCAGCATCCGACGCCACGTCGACGGGACGCCGGTCGGGCCATACAGGCCGCGGTCGACGGTCTCCCAGACGCCGGTGCGGAGAAGGTGCCGGACGCAGGCCTCGGAGTTCACCAGTCGGATGGCCTGCCGGCGCAGGATGAGGGCGTGTTGGGCGCGGAGCACCGGCGCGGCTGCTTCGATGAGTGGAATCATGACTTCCTCCGGGAATCTGTCTCGACCGGGGAAGTCCTGACCGACGATAGCCGGGTCCCCACGCCACCGGATCTTGCGGCCGTTTTCGCTGTGGGGTCGCCACAACAGCCGCAAGATCCCGTGTGGGGTGGGGGTTTCGACGAGGCGAAACTGGCTCGGTTAGGGTCTGCGGACCATGATTCCCGGTGCTCGACTCGTGATGCTCGGCCGGCAGGGTGCCGGCAAGGGCACGCAGTGCACGCGGCTGTCGCGCCATTTCGTGGTGCCGCACATCAGCACCGGCGACATGCTGCGCGCCGCGGTCAAGGAAGGCACCGAGTTCGGGCGCAAGGCCCAGGAGTACATGTCGGCCGGCGAGTTGTTGCCCGACGACGTGATCATCGGCATCGTCGAGGAGCGGTTGCTCAAGGACGACACCCGCCAGCGTGGGTACATCCTCGACGGCTTCCCCCGCACCGAGGAGCAGGCCGAGTCGCTGGCCGAGATCACGGCGCACCAGCCGCTCCACATGGTGATCGACCTCGATGTCCCCACCGACGTCGTGCTCGGGCGCCTGGCCAGCCGTCGGGTGTGTGTCGACTGCGGATCCAACTACTCCGTCGACGCCCCGCCCAAGCACAACTGGAACTGTGACCACTGCGGCGGCGAGGTCATCCAGCGCGACGACGACACCGAGGACGCGATCCAGCGCCGGCTCGACCTCTACGAGGAGGAGACGGCGCCGCTGGTCGACTGGTACCGCAAGCGCGACCTGCTGATGGTCGTCGACGGCGACGGCGAGGCCGACCAGGTGACCGCCCGCCTCGTGCGGGCCATCGAGAGCGCCCGTTCCTGACGGGGTGAGCTGACGTGGTCTTCCGCCGGAGTCCCGACGAGGTGGCCGTGATGCGGCGCGCCGGGAGCGTGGTCGCCGAGATGCACGACGTCTGCCGTGAGGCAACCCGCCCCGGGGTGACCACGGTGTACCTCGACCGTCTCGCCCGTGAGGTCCTCGACCGACGAGGCGCGACCTCGAACTTCCTCGGCTACCACGGGTTCCCTGCGGTGATCTGCGCCAGCGTCAACGACGAGGTGGTCCACGGCATCCCCGGCGCACGGACGCTCGAGGAGGGCGACATCATCTCCATCGACTGCGGGGCGGTCATCGACGGTTGGCACGGCGATGCGGCGTTCACCATGGGCGTCGGCGGCATCAGCGCCGAGGACGAGGCTCTGATCGAGACGGGTCGGCGGTCCCTCGACGCGGCGATCGAGATGATGCACGTCGGCAACACGATCGGCGACATCGGCCACGCCACCGAGTCCGTGGCGGTCGCCGGCGGTTGCAACGTGCTCCGTGAGTACACGGGCCACGGCATCGGCCGAGCGATGCACGAGGCCCCCGACGTACCCAACCACGGCAAGCCCGGAAAGGGTCGAACCCTGAGACCCGGGTTGGTGCTGGCGGTCGAGCCGATGGTGGTCGCCGGCGATCCCACGGTGGTCGCACTCGATGACGGCTGGACGGTGGTGACTGCCGACGGTGCCCGAGCGGTCCACTGGGAGCATTCCATCGCCATCACCGACGCCGGTCCCCAGATCCTGACGCTCCCGTGAGCCGGCAGATACTCCACCTCGCGCTCCGAGACGAGTGGGATGCTGCGGTCGCCGAGCGACGATCGTACGACCGATCGACCATCGGCGTCTCGCTGGCCGAGGAGGGCTACATCCACTGTTCCTTCCCCGAACAGGTGGTGGCGACGGCCGATCGTTACTACGCCGGTCGGGACGATGTCGTCGTGCTCGTGGTCGACACCAGCCACCTCGACGCCGAGGTCCGCACCGAGGATCTCGGAGGTACCGGGGTGGAATTCCCGCACATCTACGGACCGATCCCGCTCGACGCCGTCGTCGAGGTCACCGACATCATGGGTGCTGCATCCCGCCCGAGATGACGATCCGCGGTCAGAATCGCGAAATCCGCCCGTCGAGGGTCTGGATACGTCATCATGTCGGTCAGCGTCGGCAGCGGGCGCGTCCGGGACGTGCACGGCATCGTCTCGGGTTGGCAGCCGCACGCCCGCTGTCATAGAGTGTTCCTTCGGCTCAGAGGCCGGCGCGCCCGCCTCTGAATCCTGCCGCGCAGCGCGCGGTGTCCACCCATTCGCCCACGCCCCGGGAGCAGCACGCTGGCAAAGCCCAAGGAAGACGCGATCGTCCTCGAAGGCACGGTCCTCGAGAGCCTCCCGAACGCCATGTTCAAGGTCGAGCTCGAGAACGGCCACGAGGTCCTCGCCCACATCTCCGGGAAGATGCGCATGCACTACATCCGCATCCTCCCCGGCGACCGGGTCCAAGTCGAGCTCACTCCCTACGACCTCAGCCGAGGCCGGATCACGTTCCGGTACCGCTGAGGCCACGCCGCAGAAACAGACAGAAGAGATCCACCACGATGAAGGTCCGACCGAGCGTCAAGGCCATGTGTGAGAAGTGCCAGGTCATCCGTCGGCACGGCCGCGTCATGGTGCTCTGCACCAATCCCCGTCACAAACAGCGCCAGGGCTGAGGAGCCCAGAAGGAAGCCCAGTACAGACGATGGCACGTATCCAAGGCGTCGACATTCCCCGAGAGAAGCGACTGGTCATCTCCCTGACCTACCTCTTCGGGATCGGCAACACCACCGCAGCACGCATCTGTGACGAGGTCGGCATCGACCAGTCGACGCGGGTCCGAGACCTCACGGACTCCGAAGTCGCCAAGATCCGCGACTGGATCGACGAGAACCTCGAGGTCGAAGGCGACCTCCGGCGCGAGGTCCAGCAGAACATCAAGCGCAAGATCGAGATCGGTTGCTACCAGGGCGTCAGGCACCGCAAGGGCCTCCCCGTCCGTGGTCAACGCACGCACACCAACGCCCGCACCCGCAAGGGCCCCAAGAAGACCGTCGCCGGCAAGAAGAAGGTCAAGAAGTGATCACCAAGGCTCACCAGAGCGGTCCCCGTAGGGCCGACGAGGCACGAGGAGGCCCGGCACACCCGGCCTCCGTGGCCGGGGAACGGCGATAATGGCGACTCCCGCTCCCCGTCGGCCTCGCAAGAAGGAACGCAAGAACGTCTCCGTGGGCATCGCCCACATCAAGTCGTCCTTCAACAACACCATCATCGCCATCACCGACCCGGGCGGCAACGTCCTGTCGTGGGCGTCGGCCGGCAACGTCGGGTTCAAGGGGTCGCGCAAGTCGACCCCCTACGCCGCACAGATGGCCGCCGAGAAGGCCGCTCGTGGCGCCATGGAACACGGCGTCCGCCGCGTCGAGGTCCAGGTCAAGGGGCCCGGCTCGGGCCGCGAGACCGCGATCCGCTCGATCCAGAACGCCGGCATCGAGGTCTCCGGCATCAAGGACGTCACTCCTGTCCCGCACAACGGCTGCCGCCCGCCCAAGCGGCGCCGGACCTGAGGTAGCTGCAATGTCTCGTTACACCGGCCCACGCGCCCGCGTCTCTCGACGTCTCGGCGTCAACATCTTCGGCACGATGGCCGAGGCCAAGGCGCTCGACAAGCGTCCGTACCCGCCCGGCGAGCACGGCCGTGGACGTCGTCGCGGCCAGCCGTCCGAATACCTGATGCAGCTCCAGGAGAAGCAGAAGGCGCGCTTCAGCTACGGCTTGTCCGAGAAGCAGTTCCGCAACCTCTACGAGGAGGCGAACCGCCGCAAGGGCGTCACTGGCGAACTGATGCTCCAGCTGCTCGAGCGCCGTCTCGACAACGTGATCTACCGCGCCGGGCTCGCTGCGACACGTGCCCAGGCCCGGCAGTTCGTGAACCACGGTCACATCCAGGTGAACGGCAAGCGGGTGACGATCCCCAGCTACCGCGTGCGCATCAGCGACAAGATCTCCCTCAAGGAGAAGAGCCGCGACATGGTCACCGTCGTCTGGAACAAGGACGTCCTCGACCGTCAAGCCCCGGGCTGGCTCGAGACCGGTGACGACGGAAACGCCGTCACCGTCCGTGCCTTCCCCGAGCGCGAACAGATCGACGTTCCCGTTCGTGAGCAGCTCATCGTCGAGCTGTACTCCAAGTAATCCTCTGCCATTCCCCTCGCTCCCTCCGCCCGCTCCACATCCGACCGACGAGGTACTCCTCTCCATGCTGGTCATCCAACGCCCCACCGTCGAGCCCATCGGTGACGAAGAGGGCAACCGTCAGCGGTTCGCCATCAGCCCGCTCGAGCCCGGCTTCGGCCACACCATCGGCAACTCACTCCGCCGCGTTTTGCTGTCATCGATCCCCGGCGCGGCCGTCACCCAGGTGCGCTTCGACGAGGCCCTGCACGAGTTCGACACCATCGGCGGCGTCGTCGAAGACGTCACCGACATCATCTTGAACCTCAAGGATCTCGTCGTGGTCTGCCACAGCGACGATCCGGTGACGCTGCGCCTCGACAGCAGCGGCCCCGCCATCGTCAAGGGCTCCGACCTGTCGGAGAACGCCGACGTCGAGATCCTCAATCCCGATCTCCAGATCGCGACGATGAACGGCGACGGCCGCCTGGCGATCGACGTCACCATCGCCCAGGGCCGCGGCTACGTCTCGGCCGAGCGCAACAAGTCGAGCGACACCATCGGCGTCATCCCGGTCGACTCGATCTTCTCGCCGGTGCGCAAGTCGACCTTCACCGTCGAGCCGACACGCGTCGAACAGGACACCAACTACGACCGTCTGATCATCGACATCCAGACCGACGGTTCGATCAGCCCGGCCGACTCGCTGGCCTCGGCCGGTGACACGCTGCGCAGCCTGGTCGGCCTGATCGCCGACATGAGCGAGGAGCCCCAGGGCCTCGAGCTCGGCGAGGTCACCCCGGTCGGCTCCGGTCCGTCGGACCTCGACCAGCCCATCGAGGACCTCGAGCTCTCCGAGCGTCCCCGCAACTGCCTCAAGCGTGCGCAGGTCAACAGCATCGGCGAGCTCCTCGACAAGACCGAGGACGACCTGCTCGCCATCACCAACTTCGGTCAGAAGTCTCTCGACGAGGTCGTCGAGAAGCTGGACGAGCGCGGGCTCACCCTGCGCATCCGCGGCTGAACAGGAACACGGAGAACACGTCATGCCAGCACGTCCCCGCAAGGGCAAGCGATTCGGCGGAAGCGCCAGCCACCAGAAGGCCATGTTCGGCAACCTGGTGGCCAGCCTCGTCGCGGCAGAGTCCATCGTGACCACCGAGGCCAAGGCCAAGGCGATCCGACCCGTGGCCGAGAAGATCATCACCAAGGCCAAGAAGGGTGGGCTCCACAATCATCGTCAGATCGTGGCGTTCCTCCGCGACGAGGAGATGACCCACAAACTGATGACCGATGTCGGTCCGCGGTACGCCGACCGTCCCGGCGGCTACACCCGCATCCTCAAGCTCGGCCCCCGCCACGGCGACAACGCGCCCATGGCCCGCATCGAGCTCGTGTAGCCACACCAGATCTGACGGAACGGCCCGGCGCGATGCGCCGGGCCGTTTCGCGTTTCTGGCAGGCTCACCGACCTGTGCCGACGTCGCTCACCCTCTTCGACCCCGACGACATGGACGACGCGCCACACCCACCGCTGATCCGGGTGTGTATGCGAGTTGCGTACGACGGCACCAAGTTCCACGGGTTCGCCGTCAACCCGGGGGTGTCGACCGTCGGCGGTTCGTTGCTCGAAGGACTCGAGCGCGTGCTCCGCCACCCGGTGGTCCTCACCTGCGCGGGCCGAACCGACAAGGGCGTGCATGCCCACGGACAGGTGGTGGACTTCGCCACGACCGATGGAGTCGACCTCGATGCGTTGACCCGATCGCTCAACGGCCTGTGCGGTCCGTCGATCGCCGTCCGCGACGTCCGGGTGGTCGCCGACAGCTTCTCGTCACGCTTCGACGCCACCTCCCGGCGGTACCGGTACACGATCTACAACGCACCGGTGCCCGACCCGTTCTCGACGACCACTGCCTGGCACGTGCGCGAACCCCTGTCGCTCGACCGGCTCCGCCTCGCCTGCGATCCGCTCCTCGGGAGGCACGACTTTGCGTCGTTCTGTCGGAAGAAATCCCGCGCCGACGGCACGGACGCGACGACCACCCGCGACGTCCTCGATGCCCGATGGGAGGTCGAGGTCGACGGAGTCGTGCGCTTCTGGATCGAGGCCACGTCGTTCTGCCAGCAGATGGTCCGCTCGATCGTGGGCACGCTCGTCGAGGTCGGTCAGGGTCGAAAGACCCCGGGCGACATCATGGGCATCATCGACGCCCGCGATCGCTCGGCCGCAGGACCCGTCGCCCCACCTCACGGCCTCAGCCTCTGGGACGTCGGCTACCCCACACCCTGAACCCCGTGTTCTGGTGAGCTCTCACGCCATCTGGTGGTCGCATGTGCACACCAGAACGGTTGGGTGGTCAGTGGAGGGTGAGGAGACCGGGGTCGGCGGCGGACGGGGCACGGACCCGACCGATGACGGCGGCGGTGTGACCCGACGCGGTGAGGGCGGCGACGGC
>JBBKVY010000124.1:0-11630 GCA_037968675.1 Acidimicrobiales bacterium
TTCCTACGCGAGGGAGGCACGCGAGGTCGACTCGGCCACTGCCGACGTGGTGGAGTCACACCTGACGAGTTGCGGCCGCTGCCGCAAGGTCGTCGGTGATTCGGTCTCGTCGGCCGATCGGGCCAGAAATCCCAGTCTGGTCATCGGTCCGGAAATGGCCGCTGACCTGCGGGAATGTGGTGGAGCCCGAGACCGGATTCGAACCGGTGACCTGCTGTTTACAAGACAGCTGCTCTAGCCAACTGAGCTACTCGGGCGGAGGTCAGCATCGTAGGCCGACGCCACGAACGCACTCGGCCACTGAACGGCGCCGCCCGTGCTAGGCCCAGGAGGTCGAATCCGCGCCGGAGACCAGAACCCGAGGGGAAAACATGAGCGTCGTCGAGAGTGCGCCACCGACCATCCACCGTGGCGAGGGCGACCTGCCGTTCGTCGACCTCGGCGACGGGGTGTCTCTGCAGCTGCTCCAGGTGGACCTGGCGCAGGGCGTGTGGGTCATTCGCAATCGGTTCGACCCGGACACGACCATCCAGACCCACAAGCACACCGGCCATGTCTACGCCTTCACCCAGACCGGGAGCTGGCACTACCTCGAGAGCCCGGAGGCGGTGAGCACCGCAGGCTCCTACCTCTACGAGCCGGCGGGTTCGACGCACACGCTGCACGTGCCGGCCACCAATACCGGCGCGACCGACGTGTGGTTCACGATCCACGGTGCCAACCTCAACCTGGACGAGACCGGCCAGGTCGAGATGGTGATCGACGCTCCCGCGATCCTCGAGTTCTACCGCGCCCTCTGCCTCGACCAACACGACGTGGCCAATCCGCCCGTCGTCGTGATCCAGTCGAGCCCTGATGAGCTCGGCTGATCAGTGGCGACCGTCGAACCCACTCGGCACCCGCTGAACGAGTCGTTCGACTGGCCTTCCCCGGCGGGTCCCTTCACCACCCTCACCGACGCGCAGGCGACGGCATTCGACGAGTCGGGATTCGTCGTCGTCGAGGACGTTTTCAGCGCCGACGAGGTCGCCGCGGTCACCGCGGTGCTCGATCGTCGTGACGCCGAGGTCGAGGAGTTCCTGCAGGGAATGGAGAACGAACGATTCAGCATCGCGGAGGCGGGCGCCATCACCTTCGCGCCGAACCTGGCGCACCGCGATGCCCTGCTCCGCTCGTTCGCGACCCACCATCGACTGATGGGTCTGTGCCGCGATCTCGTGGGTCCCGACGTCGATCTCTACTGGGACCAGGCGGTCTACAAGAAACCGCAGAAGCCCCGCCGATTCCCCTGGCACCAGGACAACGGCTACACGCTCGTCGATCCGCAGTACTACCTGACGTGCTGGGTGGCACTCACCGACGCGACGATCGACAACGGGTGCCCCCACGTCGCTCCCGGCCTGCATCGTCTCGGCACGTTGCAACACGAATACGTCGATCCGTTGGGCTGGCAGGTCTTCGACGAGGTGGCCGACGTCGAGATCGCGCCGGTCCGGGCCGGCGGTGTGGTCGCGTTCTCGTCGTTGACGCCCCACCTGACTGGTCCGAACACCACCTCTGACGTCCGGAAGGCCTACATCCTCCAGTACTCACCGGCTGGCGCGGAGATCGTCTCGAACGACGGTGGCGAGACGATCGACCGCCGACCGGTCTCGGACGGCCGGCACGTGTTCCCGGTGTTGCGGAACGGCGACCCGATCGATTGACCCTGAGGTTCAGGGGATCGGCAGGAGGTCCGGGAGGTTTCCGGCGCCGTCGAAGGGCATGGGCGAAGGGTCGCTCAGCACGGTGAGGTCGTCTCGGTCCCGGGCTTGGTCGAGATGCGCGACCGAACATGCCACGACAGCGAGATCGAGCGTGTTGCGGACCCAGCACAGACGCGAGCCGGCAAGACCCCGCAACCCCGTGCGGGTCTCGCATGCGTCGACCAGCTCGCGATCGGTCTCGTAGTGGATCGGAGTCATCGCGGCGGGGAGGTCACTGGCGGTGATGGCATTGAGCCAGGTGGCATCGCGATCCATCTGGTCGAGTACCCGGCTGCGACAGAGTTCGGCGAACCCGATGCCCAGCGCGTTGCCGTGGGTCGCTTCGGTGAGTGCGCGCACGACGATCGCCCGGACCCGGGTCCGCTGCTCACGGTCCGGCTCGTGGAGCGAGTCCTTACGGCCGACGACGTTGGGGTCGAAACCCCCGCCGCTGATGTTCTTGCCGATCTCGTCGACCAGGAGGATGTCGACATCGTCGAACGGCAGTCGAGGGAGCAGCTCTTTCGCCTGGGCGAGCAGCGCCGGCTCGTCGAGCAAGAACCGATGGCCGGCCACGGCCTCGACCCGGGCTGTCTGGTCGTCGGCGTTCTCGACGATGGCGACACCGGCCAGCACGCTCACCTCGGAAAGGATCGCCGGGGTCACCGTCGACACGATGGTGGGCCACTCGTGGTCGAGGATCGCCCGGTGGTAGGTCTCGGCACCGGGTTGGTTGCCCAGACCGATGAGCAGCATCTTCGCCAGGCCGCTCTCGACGTCGCCCGTGAACATCGTGTGGGGCTTGATGCGGTTGACGATCACCACGTGGTCCGCGCCGGCGGCGAGACGGTCGAAGTGGATCGGGAACCCGAGCGCGACGGCGCCGAGCTGGACGGTCTCCATCTGCGCCCGCACCGGACAGCCCATGGCCGCCTCGGTGATGTCGTAGCCGTCGAGCACCGCGGTCTGGCCGGGGACGTCGCCGCCGCCGTGGCTGCCCATCGCCGGGACGATGAACGGTTCCAGGCCCAACGACTTCAGATGGTCGATCGTCGCTCGCACGATGACGGCGAGGTTGGCGATGCCGCGGCTGCCGACGCCCACGGCGACCGACTGCCCCGGGCGCACGGCGTGCCCGAGGGCGAGCGTCGCAAGTGTCTCCGTCGTCTGGGCCGCCGGATCGACGACGACGGGACCGTCGAAGTGCTGTCGAAGCCAGAACAGGTCGGGATACATCGACCGCATGCGTCCAGCCTCTCACCGTCGTGCCGGGGTCACCGACCGCGTGTCGCCGCGCGCATCTCGTCCAGGTCCGCCTTGGGTGTGCGGTCGGCGCGCAGCAAACCGTTGACCTCCTGGTACGTGTCGGTGAGCTGGGTCCAACAGGCGCCGGCCAGGGAGGCGCTGGCATGGACCGCGGCCCACTGTTCGCGATAGCGCCGGAGCAGCTCGTCCGGCGAGTCGGCGTTGTCGTATCCCCACGCGTCACCACCGAGGCTCACCGCCGTGTCGCCCGTGTCGGTGCTCAATGCGATCCCGCCGAACTCCGACAACACGATGGCTCGTCCGCCCGCGGGAGCCTGGTCGAGATCAGCCGTCTTGCCATCGGAGCGCCGGCCGCGGAGGAGGTGGTCGACGGCACCCGCGTCGGCGTATCGCCCGGCGATCACCGACGCATCCTGGTCGTAGTCGTGGATACCGACGATCGATCCACCGACCGTCTCCCACCCGTCGTTGGTGGAGACGGGTCGGGTGCCGTCGATGGCGTCGGTCGTGTCCCGCAGCGCGGTGAGGAGCGCACGCTGTTGCGGGTCGTGCTCACAGTCGGGGACGCCCCACGACTCGTTCACCGGCACCCAGGTGACCACCGACGGGTGGTTGCGGTGCGCCTCGACGACATCTCGCCACTCGTCGAGCAGGGCATGCGCGGTGCGAGGCCCGGGTCGGTACGCCGAGGGCATCTCCACCCAGGTGAGCAGGCCCATCTGGTCGGCGAGCGCGAAGTACCGCGGGTCTTCGACCTTCTGGTGCTTTCGCGCGCCGTTGAACCCCAGCGCCTTGGTCAGTTCGATGTCGCGACGGAGGGCGTCGACGTCCGGCGGGGTGGCACCCGTCGCCGGCCAGTAGCCCTGATCGAGTACCAGCCGGAGCGGATAGGGCCGTCCGTTGAGCAGGAACTGACCGTCGACGACCGAGACGGTGCGGAGCGCGGTGTACGACGAGACCTGGTCGATCGTCCGACCGTCGAGTTCGAGACGGAGATCCGCATCGAACAGGGTGGGTCGTGCCGGCCACCACACGAGGAGGAACCGATCGTCGACGCCGAGGTCGCCCACCGGGAAGGTGCGTTCGACGGTTCGGTCCGTGACGCCGATGGTGTCGTCGACGAGCGTCCGTCCGTGCGCCTCGAGTCGCACCGACAATTGGAGTCCGTCGGTCGTCGGCCCGGCGATGCTGGCCCGGAGTGTGACGGTCATCGCGCCGACGTCCGACGTCCAGGTCACGTCGTCGAGGCGGGTCTCGTTCACCCGTTCGATCCACACCGTCTTCCAGATCCCCGTGGTTCGGGGGTACCAGACGGCATGGGGTGTCTCCTGCCAGTCCTGCTTCCCGCGCGGGACGCCGAGGTCGCCGGCGTCGTCCGACGCTCGCACGACCACCTGTGCGCCGGGGGCGGCATGGGCGGTGATGTCGACGGTGAAGGGCCGGTACCCACCGACGTGGTGAGACACATGGTGGCCGTCGACCCAGACCTCGGCGAGGCGGTCGACCCCGTTGAAGTGGAGGAGGATGCGCTCGCCCTCGGCGGCCGGCGACACGTCGATGGTTCTGCGGTACCAGCAGTGCTGGACGAAGCCTTCGGCCGCGATCCCGCTCGCTGGGGTCTCCGGCGCGAACGGCACCGAGATCCGTCGGTCGAACGGCGGTTGGTCCGGCTGCGTGAACGCCGCTTCCTCGTCCAAGGAGAACTCCCAGTCCCCGTCGAGCGACGTCCAAGGACGTTGGACGAACGGGCGTGGGTGCGAGACGTCGATCGCCATCACCGATGCAATCTACGATCCGGCGACGGTCGGATTCGGTGGGGTCCTTGAACCGGCCCCGTGGGGCGAGCACCATTGAAGCGTGCCGTTGCCCGAAACCGACCTCGAGATCCTGGAATTCGAGTGTTCGTGGTGGCTCGAACCAGGAGCGAAGAGCGTCGCGATCCGACGAGACCTCGACATGTCGGCGTCGACGTACTACCGGCGGTTGTCGACACTGATCGACGACCCCGAGGCCATGGCGGCCGATCCCATGCTGGTCTTGCGACTGCGTCGCGATCGGGCCGATCGGCGCAGAACGCGCCACACTGGCCCGCGATGGAAGCGGAGCCACCCGTGAGTGAAGAGTCCGAACGTCCCCGCCGGCGCCGTCGTCAACCGCAGCCCCCGCCGGAGCCGCAGGGGTCCGGTGTGAAGGGTGCGATCCTGGTGGTCGTCGCCGTCGCGATCGGCCTCGTGCTGCTTCGTGACGACAGCGCCAGCACCGCGCAGGTCACGGTGGGTGCCGCCGACAATCCAGCCGCAGCCGAGGACTCCGAGACCACGTCGTCCACGACCTCGACCACCGCAGCGGTCCGTGCTCCCGCCGACGTCAAGGTGCTCGTCGCCAACGGCTCGGGCGTCAACGGTGCCGCCGGCACCAAGACCACGGAACTCGAAGCACTGGGGTACGTCACCGCCAACCCCACCGATGCCGAGCGGGTCACGGCCACGGTCGTCTACTTCACCGACACGTACCAGCCAGAAGCCGAGGCCCTGGCCACGGCGATGGGCGCAGACCCGGCGGCGGTCATGCCCCTTCCCACGCCGGCACCCGTCGGCGACACGCAGTTGTCGAATCTCATCGTGGTGCTCGGACCCGAACTGGCCACGTCCGGCTGACGACGATGGATCGCCGTCGTGTCGCCCCAGATGTTCGCCCGTGACGCCCGATGTACTGCGAGCCACGGTCGGCGCGGACCCGGACACGACCGCGTTGCTGTTCGACTTCGACGGAACGCTGGCCCCCATCGTGGACGACCCTGATGGCGCGTCACCGGCCCGCGGCGCCCTCGAGCTGTTGGGGCAACTCGCGACGACGTACCGATCTGTCGCAGTGGTCAGCGGGCGCCCACGGTCGTTCCTCGCGCCGCTCGTTCCGTCTTCCGTCGACATCTCGGCGCTCTACGGTCTCGAGTCCCGGATCGCCGGCGTCCTCTCCGATCACCCCGACGCCGCCGCGTGGCGGTCGGTGGTCGATGAGGTCACCTCCGCGGCCGACCTCCCGGCCGGTGTACTGATCGAACCGAAGCGGTACTCACTCACCGCGCACTTCCGTCGGGTGCCCGAAGCGGAGCCCGAGGTCGACGCGTGGGCCGTTCGAACTGCGGCAGCGACCGGGCTGGTGGCCCGTCCGGCAAAGGCGTCGATCGAGCTCCACCCGCCACTGGACGTCGACAAGGGCACCGTGGTGCGCTCGCTCGCCGAAGGCTGCGCCACCGTCGTCTACGTCGGGGACGACGTCGGCGATCTGCCGGCGTTCGCCATGCTCGACGAGCTCCGGGCCGAGGGTGTCGCGACCATCAAGGTCGCCGCCGCCGGTGCCGGACTCCCCGAGTCGATGGCCCGATCGGCCGACCTCGTGGTCGACGGACCGGCGGATGTCGTCGCCCTCTTCTCGCCGTTGGTCTGATCAGCTGCTCGGACATCGAGTCGTGATGGGGGATCGGCGCGATCCCTCGGGTGCCAGCATGGGCGAGTGCGAGTCGTGGCTGCGCCAGACAAGTTCCGGGGAACGGCGACCGCGACCGAGGTCGCCTCTGCGGTCGCACGTGCCGCGGCGTCGGCCGGTTGGGAGTGCGACCAGGTCCCGGTCGCTGACGGCGGCGAGGGAACGATCGACGCCCTCGGTGGCGCCAATCGTTCGACCACCGTGCGAGGGCCGTTGGGCGATCCGGTCGATGCGGCGTGGCGTCTCGACCGGGACATGGCGATCATCGAGATGTCGGCGGCTTCCGGGCTGCTCCTCGTCGGCGGTTCCGAGGGGAACGACCCCATCGCCGCCGACACCCATGGCACGGGCGAGCTCATCCAGGTTGCCGTGGAGTCCGGCGCTCGCCGCGTCATCGTCGGCCTCGGCGGATCGGCAACGACCGACGGCGGCCTCGGTGCCCTCCGGGCCATGCATCCGCTCCAGCGCTACCGGGCCATCGACCTGCGAGTGGCCTGCGACGTCCGCACCACGTTCATCGACGCGGCGCGGACATTCGGCCAGCAGAAGGGGGCGACGGCTGCGCAGCTGCGGCTGCTCGAGAACCGACTGATCCGGCTGGCCGACGTGTACGAGGAGGATCACGGCATCGACGTGCGCGATCTCCCCCGCTCGGGCGCCGCCGGTGGCCTGGCCGGTGGCCTTGCCGCCATCGGTGCGCAGCTGGAGGACGGCTTCAGTCTGATCGCTGAGGAGGTCGAGCTGGACGAGACGATCGCTGGCGCCGACCTCGTGGTCACCGGAGAGGGGTTCCTCGACGACGAGTCGTTCGACGGCAAGGTCGTGGGAGGTGTCGTCGAGCTGGCCGATTCGCTCGGGGTGCCCGTGCTGGCCGTCGTCGGGCAGGTGCTCGACGGCGCCGGGGACGGGCGCTCGGCCGGCTCCGAGGCCCTCGGCGTGATCTCCCTCGTCGATCGATTCGGCGAGCAGGTCTCGATGAACGACACGGCCGCCTGTATCGAGGCCGTGGTCGGCGAGGTGCTGTCGGGCCGTTCGTGATGCGCGCTACCGGCGGGTGCGCGACGACATGATCGCCCAGATCACCGCCAGCGCGGCGCCGACGATGAACACCAACTTCAGCAGCGAGAAGATCGCGCCGATGATCCAACCCACGACCATCAGGGCCACGATCACGCCCACGACCGCGAGCACGAGGCTCGGCAGGATGCGTGGTGGTCGCTCGACGTCCATGTGACCACGATACGAGGGCACACGGCAGGGCGTCGGGGTTCCGGTACCGTTCGCGTGATGTTCGATCGTTTCGCGGTGGCTGGGCGAGCGGCGTGGGCGCTGCTGGGCGTCGGCGCGGCGTTGGCGGTCGTCCTCTGGATCGGCTGGCAGTTCCGGGTCGTGTTCCCGCCGCTCGTCATCGCCGGTGCGATCGTGTTCATCCTCAATCCGATCGTCACCGCGTTGGCGAACCGGCACATCCCCCGGGCCGCGGGTACCGGCATCACCTACGTCGGCTTCGTGGCCGCACTCGTCCTGATCGGCTTCCTCATCGCCCCGCTGGTGCAGACCCAGGCCGACGAGCTGGCCGACCAGTGGCCAGAGATCCGCGCCGACGGTGAGGACTGGCTCGACGACGTGTCGACGCGGTCGAAGGATGGTGGCTGGATCGTCGAGATCCCCAACGTCGACGAGCTCAAGGACCAATTCGGGGGCACCGACTCGGCCCAGGTCCAGGAGTTCGATCGGGTCATCCAGTCATCGTCCGACGCGCTGAACGATGCCGACGAGGCACGGCTCGCGGCCGAACTTGACCTCGTCGCTGGTGACGTCCGCGGCCAGATCTCCCAGGAGACCGGGATCGCCGAGCAGCTGAACACCGCGCGCGAGGTGGGCACCAAGGTCTTCGAGGTCGGTCTCATCTTCATCCTCGCGCCGATCATCGCCTTCTACCTGCTCGTCGACCTGCCGCACATCGGCGTGGTCTCGCGCCGTCTCATCCCTGAGCGGGCGAAGCCACAGGTCCTCCACGTGGCGCACCGCCTGAACCACACCATCGGTGGCTACTTCCGGGGGCAGCTCGCGGTGGCCATCATCGTCGGAGCGATGGTGAGCATCGGTCTCGCGATCCTCGGACTGCCGTTCTGGTTGATCGTCGGGATGATCGCCGGCGTCTTCAACATGATCCCGTTGATCGGTCCGTGGGTGGGTGCGATCCCCGGTGTGGCCATTGCACTCACGACCCGCGACGTGGGCACCGCGCTGTGGGTGATCGCGATCATGACCATTGCGCAGCAGATCGACAACCACTTCATCTCGCCGCTGGTGATGCAGCGGACCACGAGCCTGCACCCGGCGGTGGTCATGTTGACGCTGCTCGCCGGCGGTTCGCTCGGCGGCTTCTTCGGCCTGCTGCTCGCGGTCCCGCTCGCGGCGACCGTCAAGGTGGTCGTCGGGCACCTGTGGGCCGTCTACGTGCTCGAGACGCCGGTCGACGGCGTGCTCGCGGCCGATGCCGACCTGCCACCCCCCGAGGACACCGGCATCTTCGAGCCGCTCGAGCACTACGTCGAGGGCGATCTCGGTGATGACGACGATCCGCCCCACGATTCGCCCGACGACGCTGCCCAAGACGGAGCGCCGACGGGCGTGACCGCCGAGAGCTGACGACTCACGCGCTACGGCGGCGGTAGCTCGGGAGCTCGACGAGTGGTGGCAGTTCGTGTTGGGAGAGCAACAGCGGCTCGTGCGCCGGGCGCTTGAGGACAACGGGATGGTCGGCCCGAGTGTCGACACCGGCGCGGCTCAACGCTGATCGCACCACCGCCGTCGCCTGCGGACCGAGCTCGTCGAGCGTGCGGTTGCGGTGGCGTCGCTCGCCCAGGTCGACCTCGGCGATGCCGTCGACGCCCGTCAACCGGGCCGCGTCGATCAGGAGTGCGATGTCGACGCCGTAGCCGTCGACGAAGGGGAGTCGTTCGAGGAGACGGCGGCGCCCCCCGTACTCACCCGCCAGGGGCTGACCGATCGACGCGAGCTCGGGAAACAGGTTGGCGAGCAGCGGCCGAGCCACCAGTTCGGTGACACGCCCGCCGCCATCGCCCGCAACCAGTGGCCGGGCGTAGGTGCCCTTGACGAAGGACACCTCGGGGTGGAGCAGGAGTGGAGCGATGAGGCCGGTGACGAAGTGGGAGCCGAAGTGGTCGATGTCGGCGTCGCACCACAGCACCAGGTCGCCGCTGCTCTCGTGGAGTGATTTCCAGAGCGCCTGACCCTTGCCCGGACCGGTCGCTTCGGGCAGCGTGTGTCGCGCATCGACCACGTCGGCGCCGGCGGCGCGCGCAACGGCCGCCGTCTCGTCCGTCGAGTGGTCGTCGACCACGATGATCTCGTCGACCAGCGCGACGGTCTCGATCAATTCGGTTCGAATCGTCTCGACGATCGTGCCCACCGTGGCGGCCTCGTCGCGCGCCGGAAGACACACCGAGATGGTGTGGTCACCCTTGTGGTGCAGGAGATCGGCGGCATCGAGGTCGCGATGCGTGCTGCGGTGGAACGGCACGCAGGAAGTGTCGCCGGATCACCTCGTCGACGGCAACCTGCGCTCGGTCACGGCCGTTCTTCGAGCACCAGCGCGACGGGATCCGCGCCGTCGGCGAAGGCGACCACGGCCGGACTGTCCTCGACGGCTCGGGCTTCGCTGGCGTGGACGAGGACCAGTCGGAACGGTTCGGACCCGTCGCTCACCCTGTCGTCGCCGAATCGCCGGGTCTGCTGTGCCCCCTGCAGTCGCCAGTCGACTCCCTGGTCATTGAGGACGACGGCGATGGGATACCCGAACGGATGGGCGAAGTACATGCGGCTCTGGTCGATCACGACCGGGCCGTCGAGTCGGGACAGGTCAGCGGCAGCGAGTTCGGTCGTCAGTTCGGCCGTGGCGTCGATGTGATCGGCATATGCCTCTGGTTCGGGTATCTGGTAGGAGACCGGGAGGTTGAGCGCAGCGAGGACGCCGACGATGCCGACGAACGCCACGGTCGGGATGCGTCGGCTGTGGGTGCGGGCGACCCGTTCCACGGCCAGCAGGGCGCCCGCCACCAGGAATGCCGCCGTCGGCCAGAGCCACCGGTAGTTGCCTGCCGTCAGTCCGAACTGGGTCACGGGGAGCTTCGCGACGTCGATCACGGCGGCGCCGGCGGCGACGACAGAGACGGCGAGACCTGCCGCGACCGTCCGATGTCCCCGCAGCGCAGCCAGTGCGGCACCCGCCAGGAGGCACGCACCGGCAACGATGAACACCGCCACCTGCCAGTCGGCCGCGAGACCCGACGTCGGGTCGTAGTCGGCGAACCCCGGGCGCAGATGCGGGGCGGCGTCGACGAGAACGTCGGCGACGACCCGGACGGCCGTACCGAAACCCGGGGTCTCGGTCTCGCCCGACGACTGGATCGCCGCACCGAGGTTGCCCCGCCCGAAGAACTGGTCGATCAGTGTCTGGGACCACAGCACCAGCCCGGTCAGCCCGGCAACCGCCCACGGCCAACGGAACGACACCGTGCTCCCGGCCCGTCGTGCCGCCAGGGCCTGACCGACGACCAAAGGAGCAGCGAGCGCGGCGACGAGAATCGGGTAGCTCAAGTGGGTCTGCGCGCCGAGGCTGCCCGCCACGACGAAGGCGATTGGCGCCCAGCGGTCGCCGGCGGCCGCAGCCCATGCGGCGAGGAGCACGCACAGGTAGGGAAGGAGGAGGAACTGGTGCTGACGCGGAGTGATCAGCATCTCGGACCCCATCACCCAGGCGGTGAGGCCCACCGCGACCATGACCGGCGGCACGCTCCGCCAGCCGGCCATTCGCTTCGTCAGCCATGCGATGGCCACGATCGCGACGATCTGGACGACCGCCACACCGATCGCCGTGCCGCCCATGGGGGCGACCTTGGTGAACGGTGCGAGCAGATCGAGTTGCATCGGTCCGAGGTTGTTGACGTCACGCTCGACGTCGGCCGACCCCGACGACCACGCACCGAGCAGGGGATGGTGCTCGGTGGCGACGTCGAGCGATCGGGCGGTGAGGTAGGCGTCGTCACCCTGGGGCACCCAGCGTCCTGCCGCGGCCCGTACGCCGGCGACGGCGACCGGCAGCGC
>JBBKVY010000125.1:0-12526 GCA_037968675.1 Acidimicrobiales bacterium
GTCTCGCGCTCGACGGGCGGGCCGACCTCGCCCGCCGCGCCGTCGACGCATCGCCGCTCCAACGTGACCAGCTCGCACTCCGCAGCGGTGTCCCTGCCGTCGAGCTCGACGTGCTCGCGACCGCGTGGCGGATGGCCGGCGCCGAAGGTGTGCGGGCGAACGACGAACCGCGTTGGACGCCACCGCCGCTCGAGATGGCCGCGACCCGGGACCTGGTGATCGACACCGGCTTCGCCCCACGTCGCGTACATGTCGGCGGCAACCGGGTCACGGCCGAGGGTCGCCTCCAGTTCCGACGCAGCCACGACGGGCTCTGGTACCTGTTCTCCAAGGCGTCGGGCCGATGGGCCATGGCGGCGCCACCCGAGGCCGACGTCGAGGATCTTCTCCTCCACGACCTCCAAAACTGAATCTTGCGGCCGTTGTGGCGACCCCTCCACTGAAACGGACGCAAGATCCTGCAATAGGGTCCACCGCATGGTGTTGATGGACCCGACGGACCTCCCCTTCGTGGTGATGGAGGCCCGAGAGCGCCCCATGCACGTGGGTGGGCTGCAGCTGTTCACGACCCCCGAGGGCGCCGACTGGGACTACCTCCGGACCATCTACGAGTCGGCGCTCGAGGATCCGCACGAACTGCATCCGCTGCTGTGCCGGCGGCCGGGCAAGACCCCGATCATCGGACGCCTCCAGTGGGAGATCGACGACAAGATCGACCTCGGCTACCACGTCCGTCACACCGGTCTGGCCCGACCCGGCAGGGTCCGCGAACTGCTCGAGGTGGTCAGTCGGCTGCACGGCACGCTGCTCGACCGCAACCGTCCACTGTGGGAAGCCCACCTGATCGAGGGACTCGACGACGGGCGCTTCGCGGTCTACACCAAGATCCACCACGCTCTCGTCGACGGTGTTTCGGCGATGCGGATGCTGTCGGATGCGCTGTCGACCGATCCCGACGAGCGCGACATGCCACCACCGTGGGCGGCACGAACTCGGGTCCGCCGAGCGAAGGTCGCTCCCGTCGACAGCGAGCCCCGCATCACCGGTTGGCAGGATCTGGCGGCGGGGGTGCTCAACACCGCCTCCTCGATCGGCCGGCTCGGCTTCGACGTCGCGGCGACGGGCGGGCGGTTCACCGAAGGGATCCGGGAGGGCCTCGACGGCCACGCCTCCGTCCTGCCCTACCAGGCGCCGGAGACGATGCTGAACGTGCCGATCACCGGTGGTCGGCGGTTCGCCGCGCAGTCGTGGGATCTCGTCCGGGTGAAGGCGGCCGGCAAGCGTCTGGGCGGCACGCTCAACGACGCCGTCCTCGCCATGTGTGGCGGCGCGCTGCGCCGGTACCTGGCCTCGCAGGGCGCGCTGCCCGACACGCCGCTGATCGCGATGGTGCCGGTGTCGCTCCGGACGGCTGCCGACGCCGGCCCAGACGCCGCACTGGGCGGCAACGCGGTGGGGGTCATCCTCGCCAATCTGGCGACCCACACCGACAGCGGCGCCGAGCGATTCGAGCTGGTGAAGGCATCGATGGACGCCGCCAAGGCCCGGTTCGAGGGACTGTCGCAGGGCCAGATCATGGCCCTGTCGGCCATCTCGTTCATCCCGATGGCGACGGGGCCGCTGTTCCGATTCGACTCGTTCCGACGACCGCCGTACAACATCACGATCTCCAACGTTCCCGGGCCGCCCGAGACCCGTTACTGGAACGGTGCGCGGATGGACGGGTCGTACCCGGTGAGCATCCCGATGGATGGCCAGGCCCTCAACATCACGTTGTCGAGCTACGACGGGTCGCTCGACTTCGGCCTCATCGGCGACCGCAACGCGGTCCCGCACCTCCAGAACCTCCTCGACCACCTCGAGGAGTCGCTGGTCGAACTCGAAGAGGCGTGAGCCGCCGGCGCGTGGCGCGACACTCCCCCGCCGTACGCTCGGTACGTGTCGACGAAACGAACCGGTCGATCCCGGTCCCACCACCATGGTCACGAGCCGCATGACGGCTCGCTGACCACCCGCCTCAACTGGCTCCGAGCCGGGGTGCTCGGCGCCAACGACGGCATCATCTCGACGGCCGGCCTGGTCATCGGTGTCGCGGCGGCAACCACCGATACGCGTGCCATCGCCACCGCGGGGATCGCCGGCCTGGTCGCTGGCGCCGTGTCGATGGCGCTCGGCGAATACGTGTCGGTCAGCACGCAGCGCGACAGCGAGCACGCGCTGATCGCCAAGGAGACCGCCGAACTCGAAGAGATGCCCGAGGCCGAGCACGCCGAACTGGTGCACATGCTCCGCCGCCAGGGGTTGGGCGAGGAGACCTCCCATCGAGCAGCCAGCGAACTGACCGAACACGATGCGCTCGGCGCCCACCTGAACATCGAGCTCGGGATCGATCAGGACGAACTGGCCGACCCATGGGGTGCGACGGCATCGTCGGCCGTGGCGTTCTCCCTCGGCGCGATGCTCCCGCTCGTCGCGATCCTCGTCCCCCCGGCCGGTGTTCGCGTCGCCGTCACCTTCGTCGCAGTCCTGGTCGGTCTCACGATGACGGGCGTCGTGAGCGCTCGCCTCGGCGATTCGTCCGTGCGTACCGCGGTGATCCGTCTCGTCGCCGGCGGGGCGATCGCGATGGCGGTGACGTTCGGGATCGGCCAGTTGGTCGGCGCCACCGTCGCCTGACCACGACTGCATCCGACCGACATCGGGTAGAGGAGTGATCGGATTCTCGACGACCCTCGAACGAGTCGTGGAGAACCCTGAACGAGTCGCCGAACACCGACCACGACGAACGGACAGACTGGCCCCATGGGAATCGACGGAGCACCGGCCACCTACGACGATCTGAGGGCCGTCTACCTCAACTGCACGCTGAAGCGATCTCCTGCCACATCGCACACGCAGTACCTCATCGACCACTCGGTCACGGTCATGGAGGCGGCCGGTGCATCGGTCACGCAGTTCCGCATCGTCGACCACGACATCCCCTTCGGCATGTCACCCGACATGAGTGAGGTCGACGCCGACGACGGGGGCGTCGACAAGGACGACTGGCCGACGATCGAACGGGCCGTCCTCGACGCCGACATCCTCGTGGTCGGGACCCCGATCTGGCTCGGCGTCAAGTCGTCGGTCGCCACGCTGGCGATCGAGCGGCTGTACTCCTGGTCGGGCGAGAAGAACGACAAGGGCCAGTACCTGTACTACGGCAAGACCGGTGGTTGCCTGGTCACGGGCAACGAGGACGGTGTCAAGGCGTGCGCGATGGAGGTGCTCTATGCCCTGGCCCACATCGGGTACACCGTGCCGCCGCAGCCGGACAGCGGCTGGATCGGCGAGGTCGGTCCCGGCCCCAGCTACGGCGACGAGATCGAGGGCTCGGAGTACCCGGTCGGGTTCGACCGCGAGTTCACCATGAAGAACACCACCTTCATGACGTGGAACCTGCTCCACACGGCCCGGATGCTCAAGGACGCCGGCGGTGTGCCTGCGTTCGGCAACGTGTCCGACGACTGGGAAGCCGGCGAGCGGTTCGGGTACCCGGACCCGACCCGGTGACCTTCCCGATCGACGCGGTCCGTGCGGACACACCGGGAGTCGATCACGTCGCTCATCTGAACAATGCCGGCGCGGCACTCGCGCCACGCGTCGTGACCGACACGGTGATCCAGCATCTCGAACTGGAAGCGCGGGTCGGTGGCTACGAGGCCGCGGCCGACACCATCGACCGGTACGAGGGGGTGTACGACTCGATCGCCACCCTGCTGGGCGCCGACCGCCACGAGATCGCCCTGGTCGAGAACGCGACCCGAGGGTGGGACATGGCGGTCTACGGATTCCCGTTCGCCGCGAACGACCGCGTCATCACGGCCCGATCGGAGTACGCCAGCAATGCCATCGGCATACTGCAGCTGCAGTCGCGGTACGACCTCGAGATCGTCCTGGTCGACGACGACGAACACGGCCAGCTCGACCTCGATGCGCTGGAGACGGAACTCGGGCGGGGGGCGGCGATGGTGTCCCTCACCCACGTCCCCACCGGCGGCGGACTCGTGAACCCGGCGCGAGAGGTCGGGGCCCTGTGTCAGGACGCCGGTACGTGCTTCGTGCTCGACGCCTGCCAGTCAGCCGGACAACTGCCCCTCGACGTGGGCGACCTCGGCTGCGACGTGCTCTCTGCGACCGGCCGGAAGTTCCTGCGCGGGCCCCGTGGCACGGGATTCCTCTACGTGCGAGACGAGTGGATCGGACGCATCGAGCCACCGTTGCTCGACCTCCACGCGGCCGAGTGGACGTCGCCGACGTCGTTCACGATCCGAGACGACGCCAGACGGTTCGAGAACTGGGAGTCGAGCCGTGCCGGTCACCTCGGCCTCGGCGCCGCCGTCGACTACGCCATGGGGGTCGGCATCGCCGACGGCTGGTCCCGGCTCCGTGACCTCGCAGCCCGGCTGCGCAAGCGGCTCGAGCAGCTCCCGGGCGTGACCGTGCACGACAAGGGCGAGGTGCGCGGCGGCATCGTCACGTTCACCGTCGACGGCCACGAGTCCGCCGAGGTGAAGGATCGGCTCCGGGCCACCGGCGTCAACACGTCGACCACCACCCCGTCCCACGCGCAGTTCGACGGCCGAGACCTCCCCGCGCTCGTGCGAGCATCCGTGCACTACTACAACACCGACGACGAGCTCGACCGTCTCGTCGACCTCGTCACCGCCCTCTGATCCCCGTTTGGTGCGGGTCAGAGGAAGGCGGCCAGCGGGTCGCCCTGGGACTCCTCGGCCACGGTGGCGATGTCGGCTTCGATGGTCGTCGACCCCCGGGCCATCAGCAGGCCACCGATGACACCGGTCGGAGCGAGCGACGCCAGACCCCACCGGATGTCGGACGCCTCGGTGATCGCTCCCACGATCACACCACCAGCGATGCCACCCATCACCGCGACCATCAGGCCGAGCAAGGAGAACATGAGCGGACGGAGCCGGGGCGGGCTGATGGCGGAGAGTGCGGTGTAGAGCGGGGCGATCCCGACCTGCAAGGCCATGAGCCCGACCCAGGCAACGGGGACGAAGGCCCACACGGTCGGGAGGAACACGGCCAGGGCGAGCAGCACCGAGAACGCGGCGATCGCGCCACCGACGAGACGGACCGCGCGGGCCGGGTCGGTGGCGAAGATCCGCTCGCCGACGTTGCCGCCGATGAGCGTGCCGAGCAGCGACGCCGTCGCGAGGATCATGCCGATCACGGCCCGACCGGTGGCATCGATGCCGTACTGACGCTCGAGGAAGATGTTGAGGAACGCCACCACACCGACGAGCGCGAACCCGAGCACACCGATGCCGACGATCTGGCGCTTGAACGTCGGGATGCGCAGCAGACGGCCGGCGGCCTCGCGGAAGTTCATTCCCGATGGTGCGCCGGTCACTGTCAGGGTGGCGCCGGCGAGACCGCGGACCATCTGGTTCTCCGGTTCCTTCAGCTTGATCGACGCCACGAGGGCGATGACCGACGGCACCGTGAGCACGGGGAACGCCCACCGCCAGACATCGTCGCCGTCGCCGGCGATGTAGGCGATCCCGAATGCGAGCGCCGGGCCGAGCAGCGCGCCGACCGGGTTGGCTGCGTTGTGCACCGCGAGGATGCGGTTCCACGAGTTCGGCGGATAGAAGTCGGTGAGCAATGACTTGCCGACGGGTTCGACACCGGACTTGCCGATGCCGACACCGAACCGGGCGAGGAAGAAGAGGGGCAGCTTGACGGCGAAGGTGGTCGCGAAGCTCATGACGCTCCACGCCAGGGCCGACCAGCGGAGGATCCGGCCGCGGTCGATCTTGGTGCCGAGGTAGCCGATGGGGACGGCGAGCAGGACCAGCGCCGTGACCTGTACACCGACGAGGAGACCGAAGGTCGCGTCGTTCATCCCGAAGTAGCGCTGCACGTTGGGTCCGAACACCCCGAGCACGGCGCGGTCCAGTTCGTCGACGACGTTCAGCGACGTGATGACGACGAGCGGGTACCAGCCGCCCGCGGCGGCGACGTCGCGAAGAGGTGGACCGTCACCCGGCGACAGGAGCGCCCTGATCCGTCCCCCCGAAGTCTGGGCGTCGGCCTGCCCGTCCGGTGTTCCCGTGTCCGCCACTTCGGCGACGGTAGTTGCCCGATTTGGGGGACTGCCCGTCAGCGCGGGGCGCGGGTCATGATCGTCATCAACGGGTCGCCGCCGCAGCGGTACTCGTCCACAGTCTCGAAGCCGAGTCGTTCGTAGAAGCCGAGGTTTCGCGGGTTCGACGACTCGAGGTGGGCGACGGTCCCCGAGGCATCGCACGACGCGAGGATCGGCGACACCAGGTCCCCTCCCGTGCCACCACCCTGCGTCGCCGGAGAGACACCGAGTATGCCGAGGTAGAAGTGCGGCGTCGCCGGTCGGTAGTCAGCGGCGCGGGCGAGTTCCATGAGGCGCAGCGTCGGGTCTTCGCCGATCTCGGCCTGGACCAGTGCGAGCAGCTCCGCGAGTCGCAGGTCGTCGTGCAGGATGTCACGATCGGGTGGCGCCCACATCGCCCCGCCGGCCCCCGCGTCGCCGCTGACGACGTAGACGTGTCCGAGTGCGAAGTACTCGTCGACGAAGAACCGGAAGAACCGGCCGAGGGACGTCCGATAGTGGCGGGATCCGGCGAAGAGCCACTGCTGCACCGGGTCGTCGGCGAACGAATCGGCGAGGGCGGTGGCGAGCGAGCCGAGGTCGGCTGCCGTGGCGTGGACGACGACCCGCGACTTCCCCATCGGCGGCGACAGTAGCGCCACGCCCCATGGCGGGTCGTTGGCACCGTGAACCCCGGCCGTCCGAGGTCTGTGGGGGCGCGATCGCGGGTACTGAGCCCGCTAGCGTCTGCTCCACGCGGTGGATCGGCGGAGAGAAATCGCCTTTGGGAGTGAGACATGAACAACCAACATGACCCCATGGACCTGGTCGGGATGATGTCGGAGGTCGCCGCGAGCGCCTCGGAGCGACTCGTTCCGCGCCCGCTTCGCTGCGTCGTCGACCGGACCCTGGTCGAGGTCGCGTTGGTCGCCGGCGGGGGCATGGCCCCGGTGGCCGAGCACCTGCGGGTCGACGCGCCGGCGGTCGATGCCTGGCGTCAGATCGGTGTGCCACCCGAGTTCCGGGCCCGGCTCACGGCGATCGCCATGCGACCGTCGCTCCAGTGGGGCCGTGCCGCCTGAATTCCGGGCTGCCTGAGACCAGGGCTGCCTGAGACCAGGACGGCCTGGCTACTCGCCGGTGAACACCGGCGGCCGCTTCTCGAGGAAGGCTCGCGGGCCTTCGCGCGCGTCCTTCGACCCCATCACCGTCATCCCGATGGCCATCTCCTCGACGAAGGCCTCCTCCTCGGGCAGCAGGGCAGCCGCTCGGATCGATTCCTTGATCCCGCGCACCGCGAGTGGGCCGTTGGCGGCGATCTTGTCGGCGAGAGCGCGCGCCTCGTCCATGGCCGAGCCGTCCGGAACGGCGCGGCCCACGAGACCGACCTCTGCGGCGCGAGTACCCGTGATCGGTTCGCCGACGAGGAGCAACTCGCAGGCAACGGTGAACGGGATCTGGCGCGGTAGGCGGATGGTCGAGCCCGACATCGGGAACAGTCCACGACAGACCTCGGAGATGGCGATCTGGGCGTTGGCGCCGGCGACGCGGATGTCGAATGCCTGGAGGATCTCGGTCCCGCCGGCGTAGCAGTAGCCCTCGACGGCGGCGATGATCGGCTTCCTCGGCTGGTACTCCTTGAGGAAGCCCTTGTAGATGAGTGAGAGATCGCCCTGGAGGCGAGCCTCGAACTCGTTCTCCGGTTCGGCACCCGAGAGAAGCGCTCCGACGAGGCGGTCGAGATCGGCACCGGCCGAGAAGTTGCCGCCTGCGCCGGTCATGATCGCCACACGCAGGTCGTCGTCAGCGTCGAGCTCGTCCCAGATGTCGGCGAGGCGTACGAGCATCTCGGGGTCGAAGGGATTCTTCTTGTCTGGGCGGTTGAGCGTGATCTCGAGGACGTGGCCCCGCCGCTCGGTCAACACGGCCGGTGGTGAACCGTCGTTCGGTGCGATTGAATCTGACACAACGTCAGATTCTGTCAGTCGGCGCCGTCGCCCGCCCGAACGCTGCTCAGCAACCGCCCAGGTAGACGGGCGGCGTGACCGTCACCACGTGCGCGGTTCCCCCGCCGTCGAAGACCTGGACCCGGTCGATGTAGGCCGTCGACCCCGAGGCGATGATCTGATCGACGGTCTGTGCCCCGTCCCCGGTTCGATCGGGGAAGTGGACGCCACCGAGCACGATGTCGTGGGCACCGGAGAGGACGAAGCCCAGGGTGTAGCGGTCGCCGTCGCCACCGGGGGCACAGCCGACGACGTGGGCATCTCGGAGGAATGGTCTGCGGAATTCGACGCCCACCGTTCCGTCATCGAGCCCGGTCGCCGGCGGTGCTGTGGTCGGCGGGACCGTCGTCGGCGGCACGGTGGTCGTCGGCGCCAGCGTGGTCGATGGGGCTGCCGTCGTCGAGGGCATCGGCGTTGCCGCGGCCGTCTCGACGCCGGCCGCCGCGAGGTCGGCGTCACCCGACGAACCGCCCAGCACCACGACTCCGCCCACGATCACGGCGAGCACGACGACCGCCGCAGCACCCCATGCGGCGTAGGGCTTCCACTCCCGGGCCGGGCGGTCGGGCGTCTCCAGCGCGAGGAGATGACCGACCGGGTCATCCACGCCATGCGAGAACTCCAGATGGGCCAGGAGCGCGGTCCGGCCCATGACCGGCTTCCCGCAGGTGGGGCACCCGTCGACGTCGCCCATCACCCTCCCTCTCCGATTCTCGCACGCTTCGTACTCAGTCAACCACGAAACGTAGTCAGAAGGAAGGGCCGATTCACGAATCCGGGGCGAAACCCGAGCCGTTCCCGCGCGACCCGGTGGTCCGAGCGCGAATGCAGCCCAGGAGATGCGCGAGACCGTCGTCTCCGAAGCTCCCCGGTGTGTCGCCACACCAGAGCACGCCGACCGCGTTCTCGATCCGCAGGCTCGCCACGTCGAGGTTGACCGGTCGGACACCCCGTTCGTCGCCTCCGGTGAAGCGGACCCGGTACCCGTACGCGGTCTCGACGAGATCGACACCGAGCACCTCCGCGTCGGTCCGCCCGGCATCCAGGTCCGCAGACACCGACTTCCCCAGGCACTCGGCGAACGACGAGCCGCTGAGAATCAGGTGTGCGGTGACGGCATGGTCTTCGGTGTCGAACCGCACCCCCGTTCCGTGGACGAGCGTCGCCGGTGAGCGCACGAAGTGCGGCGACGAGGCACTGTCGACCACCGCAGCGTCAGGGAAGTCCGGGCCGACGCAGTCGAAGACCGCGCCGGGTCCATCGCCGCCGTCGCCACCGAAGCCCTCGTCGATCGCCAACCACCCGGAACCAGGGAGGTCGGCGTCGACCGGGACGACGTCGGCGGCACGCACCTGGCGTCGCACTAGCCGATCGACTCGCCGTACATCTCCTCGAGCGGATCGGAGAGGAGTTCGATGCGCTCGCCGTCCGGGCCGGAAAGGTAGAGCGAGGAGCCTCCGGCCTCGTGATACCCGATGCCGGCGTCGTCGAGCTTCGCCCGCAGGTGCTGCCACCGCTTTGGCTCGACGGAGATCGCCAGGTGGTGCAGCCCGCCGAGGACCTCGGCGTAGTCGCCGAGCCCGAGTCCGGGGAAGTCGAA
This sequence comes from Acidimicrobiales bacterium, assembly GCA_037968675.1. Lineage (GTDB taxonomy): Bacteria > Actinomycetota > Acidimicrobiia > Acidimicrobiales > Salinilacustritrichaceae > Salinilacustrithrix. The sequence goes on from JBBKVY010000125.1 coordinate 9,740, forward strand.
GAAGGCGAGCGCGTTGCCGTGGCCGATGTCGAAGAAGAAGTGGGTCGAGCCGCGATAGTCGCGGTTCTCGAACACCTCGGTCAGCGGGAACTCGAGCAGGTCCTGGTAGAAGCGGATGGTCCGCTCGACGTCGGAGGACAGCAACGCGATGTGGTGCACTCCCCTGGCCGACGACGCCGGTCGGTCGGCCGACGCCCGGAGGTGCTCGGCGCGTATGCGATCCCACTCGGCGGTGCGGTCCACGTCTTCGCCATGCTCGGCCCGGCCCTCGACGAACTTGCTCATCGTGTTCCCTCCATCGCGTTCTTCGTCATCGTTGCACCTGCTGGTCGGATTCCCACACGATGACCTCGCTTCGCTCGTGGGCCGTGATGCGCAGCGGGCCGGCGGCGGTGAGACGGGCGGCATCGCCTGCGTGCAGCGTGGCACCGTTCTCCTCGAGCGACACTGCGCCGACCGGCACGAACAGGTGGACGAAGGGTGCGTCCGGCAGCTCGACGGTCTCGTCGGCGCCGAGGCGAGCCACGAGCATCGAGGCGTGCCCCTGGTGGATCCGGATGGCGGCATCGTCGTCGCGACCGGACGCAATGGTCACCAGTCCACCCCGGTCGAGGGCGTCGTTGACGTCCTCTTGCTGGTAGCTCGGCGTGATGCCCGTCTCCTGCGGCGGCACCCACATCTGGACGAGGTGCACCGGTTCGGACGCGGAGTGGTTCATCTCCGAGTGCATGATCCCGGATCCGGCGGACATCCGCTGGGCGAGCCCGGGGTAGAGGACACCCTCGTTTCCCTCGGAGTCGCGGTGCTCGATCTCGCCGGCGAGCATCCAGGTCACGATCTCCATGTCGCGATGGGGATGCATCCCGAAGCCGCCGCCGGGCGCGACACGGTCGTCGTTGTTCACCATGAGGAGTCCGTGCCCGACGTTGGACGGGTCGAAGTGCTGACCGAAGCTGAAGCTGTGGTGGCCGTCCAACCATCCGATGTCGGTGTGGAACCGGCTGTCTGCGGTGCGGATGTCGATCGTCGTGCTCGTCACGTTGCTCATGTCGTGCTCCTCAAGGTAGTTGCACACACAACAACCCTCGCCACCGTCAGTTATTCCCGGTGCAGGACGGCCCACAGACCGACGCCGGCTCGGCTCGTGCACCCGGTCCAGGTACCGGGCAGCGCCGTCGCGACCTCGTCCGGCCGCAGATGGATGGGCGTCGACTCACCACTCGAGTTGACCCAGACGACAGTGCCGCCAAGCGTGAGGACCCGGTCGATCTCCGCCGGGAACAGCAGCATGTTGATGAGCACGACCGTGTCGACGGAGTGGTCAGGAAGCGGGAGCGCAGCCGAGTCGCCCAACACGCGCTGACCCGGTTCGCCGGCGGCCAGGCGGAGCATCTCGATCGACAGGTCGAGCGCGATCACCCGGTCGAACCGTTCGGCAAGAGGCGCCGAGTAGACGCCGATGCCGCTGCCCAGTTCGAGCACCGTGCCACCGCCGACGTCGCCGCGGTCGAATGCGTCGAGGACCACTCGGGTGCGCGACTCGGACGACCTCGTGTGCCATTCGGGGGCGAGTCGGTCGAACAGCGCAGCGACCTCGGCCCGTGCCCCGGCGTCCCACGCCGGACCGACCAGGCCGGCGGCCCGCCTGGTCATGACCCGCATCGGGTGGTCGGCACCCTGGGGCTGCGAGGGCGTGTGCCCGTCGATCTCGAGATCGGGCAACGCGTTGATCGCCATGGGGCCGCTCAGGCAGGCGCGAGCGTGTCGAGCACGGTCACTCGGTGCATGTCGCGGACCTCGTCGCCGTGGTCATGGATCGCGTAGTGCTGCGTGCAGCGGTTGTCCCACATGACCAGCGTGCCCGGCGCCCACCGGACGCGGCACGTGAAGTCGGGGCGGTGGCAGCGTTCGTACAACCACTCGAGCAGCGGTCTGCTCTCGTCGGTCGTCATGCCAGCGAAGCGCTTCGTGAACGCGACGTTCACGTAGATGGCCTTGCGGCCGGTCTCGGGATGGGTGCGGATCACCGGATGCGTGACCCATTCGGTCGACTCCTTGCCGCTCATCTTCAGGAAGACCTCCGGCGGGCCGTGCTCGGCCGACAGCGGCGCCAGCATCTCCTGCATGGCTTCGGTGAGCGAGTCATACGCCAGTTCGAGGTCGGTGAACATCGTGTCGCCGCCGGTCGCGGGGATCTCGCGGGCGAGCAGGAGCGACGTGAGTGGCGGCTTGGGCTTCCACGTCACGTCGGTGTGCCACGCCTCGGTGATCGTGAACTTCTTCCCACGATTTTTGATGTCGAGGATCTCGGGATGTTCGTCGCTCATCGACGGCACGTAACCGTGGATGTCGAGCTCACCCCAGCGGGACGCGAACGCCTTGTGCTGGTCGGGCGTGAGGTGGCCCTGGTCACGGATCGCCAAGACCTTGTGGTCGAGCATCGCTTGGTGGATGGCGGCGAACAGACCGTCGTCGACATCGGCGAGGTCGACGTCGACGACCTCGACACCGATCGATGGCGCGAGCGGTTCGAGCGTCAGTGCTCGGGTGGCGAGGTCGGACACGGCAGTTCCCCCTGGTGCGACGGTGCATCCGAAGTGTCGCACAGGGTCGCCCGAGGACGTCGGCGTACTCGACGCACGACCAGCACCACCGCAACGGCGAGCAACAGCACGGCGGCGAGGCGGATCACGCCGGCCGCGAGGGCGCCGTCGGTGGTCGCCGTTGCGGTGGTGCTGGTCGTGCGTCGAGTACGCCGACGTCCTCGGGCGACCCTGTGCGACACTT